>JAQBNI010000080.1 GCA_028288625.1 Bacteroidota bacterium
GCCGCACAAACGGAAAATATGGAAAGCGGAGCAATGGCTTTTGACAGGGCACAACTTAAGCCTTTGTACCAATTGCAAACAGGAATGCCGGGTAGCTCTTTTACATTTGAGATCGCTAAAAAAAGCGGGCTGCAGGAACACATCATAAAAAATGCGGAAAATAAAACGGGCGACAAAAAAGTATTGGATGAGGTGTTAAGTGATATCCAGGTAGAAAAACAATTTATAAAAGGACTTCGAAAAAATGTGCAGGTGAAAGAATCGCAGCTAGAGGATCTCACCAAAAGTTATGAAGAGCTGAATAAAGAAATGCAAAAAGAAAAGAAGCGCTTGCTGAAACAATATGAAGCACGTTTACTGGAGCGTTTTAATGAGGAAAGCCGGAACCTTGAAAATGAAATGCGCGCCTGGAAGGAACAAAAAAATGATAAAGAAAAATTTTTAAACGTAAGGGAACATATTGATCAGAACCGGGAGCAGATAGAAAAAAAATTGGATGATGTTGCGGTGGAGTTGAAGCCGGCAGATGAAATGAAAATTAAGATAGGTACAAAAGTGAGATTAGAAGAAGGAACAGAGGTGGGCGAAGTGATGGATGTAAAAAATAACAATGCGGTTGTTGCTTTCGGGAATATACAGACAAAGGTACGCTTAGATCACCTGGTTGCAGTAAACGAGAATAAAAAAGCGGAACCTAAAAGAAATACTTATTCATCTAAGATCATTTTAGAAAAAAGTGAGTTTGATTATAACCTGGATATTCGCGGGCTGATGAAGGATGAAGCGCTCACGGCGATTGATAATTTTATGGATAAAGCAGTAATGTACGGAATTCATCATCTTAAAATAATTCACGGCAGGGGAACAGGAGCTTTAAAGCAGGCAGTTCAGTATTACCTTAAGAAATATCCTCATGTAAAAGAATTTCATTACGAAAACGAGCAATTCGGGGGTGATGGAATAACAATTGTGGAAATGAAATAATTGTCGGTTCCTTACGAAAATCCTATATTTATACTAAATCTCTTTATACATGGTAAAGCATTTAACATTATTGCTGTTCCTGGCTACCTGCATCTCATTTTCTTTTTCTAAAAGTGGCTTCCAATTCACAGAAATATCACCTGATATTTTTAATAATCAGAGTGCGAAAATTAATACTGCCGGTTTCCGGTATGACGATATTGATTATCTCGTGATCCAACCTAAAAACAACTCAATCTCGTATTTTAAAGAGAATAATATAGATGTTCAAATGTACCTCGGTGACGGATATTATCTTATCGCAACGAAAACAGCCGATACAAAAAGTATATTGCAAAATATCCGGGCTAACAAAACAGGTTATATTTCTCCGAATGGAAAAATATACGAAAATTTAAAAACCATATCCGGTTCAATTCCTGTTACAGTATTGTACTCCTCATCGTTAAATGAGAATATATTAAACAAGATATGCAGTGATGCAGGTTTGGAGATCATTCATAACGATAAAAAAAATTATCATTTTACCGCGAACGCCACCATTCAGCAAATGGAACAACTCGCAAAATATCCGTTTATATTTTACATCACTAAATTTTATGAAAACAAAAACCCGTTGATTTATGAATCACAGATCATGATGGATGTGAAGTCGGTACAGGAAGTACAACCGTATGGCTACAATTTAAAAGGTGAAGGTGTAAACGTGGGTATATGGGATCAAGGAGCCATGGGTACACACTTCGATCTTCCTATCAATAAAAATTTTGTTATTGATAAGAAATACAGTCGTCCGGGGGATTTATCACATCCAACAGGGGTTGCCGGCTGTCTTGGCGCAAGCGGAACATTTTCATCAACCGGAAGAGCAATTGCATCCGCTTGTCATATGTATTACTGGGATATATTTAACGATGTTGTACAGGAGATTGCTGATGCCAAAAGCAACTATTTAATTGACGTAACGAACCATTCTTATAATTTTGGAACTACAACATGCTTCGAATCCGGTTTATATATTCCGGAATCTGCCGACCTCGATAAGGTCGTGTATAACAATCCATCCTTACTACCTGTGGTGGCAGTAGGAAATTCAGCATCTATTTGTTCAATAACCGATACATTCAGTTCTGTGGATATTGGTTTCCAGGGATGTAAAAATTCACTTACCGTTGGATGGATATTTTCCAATAAAACCATCGTAGGCAATAGCGGAAGAGGTCCCACAACAGATGGTCGCCTTAAGCCTGAACTGGTAGCTAAAGGATTTGCCGTAGGAACTACACTTCCCAACAACAGTTTTGGAAATGTTAACGGGTCTTCCTATGCAGCGCCGCAGGTTGCAGCTATTGCGGTTTTATTACATCAGAAATATAAGGAGCAATTCAGCAACAATGTTCCTAACGGTTCATTGATAAAATCTATATTATGCAATACGGCAAGAGATCTTGGAAATCCGGGTCCTGATTATACATACGGTTTTGGATTGCCTGATGCTTACAAAGCGGTTTATACAATTGCCAATAATCTTTTTTATGAAGGCGATGCTACTCAGAATTCTTTCGATACACATACTATTGTTGTCCCGTCAAATATTTCTAAATTAAGTATCACTTTATGCTGGACGGATAAAGAAGGAAGCCCTGTTGCAGATAAAATAATAGTGAATGATCTCGATTTAAAAGTGGTAACACCGGCAGGCGATACAGTTCTACCCTGGAAATTAAATCCGGATAATTACAAGCATGTTGCATTGCATGGCGTAGATAAATTAAATACAATAGAACAGGTAACGATTGATAATGCATCACAGGGAACATATACGATCGTTGTTAAGGGGTCTGCTGTTCCTTTTGGTCCGCAAAAGTTTTCTGTTGCTTATAATGCCCAGGAAAGAAAAATTGAACTGGTACATCCGAATGGCGGCGAAATAATTGGTGGAAATGGTGCGAATAATATCAGGTGGTATGCAAATGGAATTGATACGCTCGCAAACATTGAATTATCAAGTGATAGTGGTGCAACATGGCAAACGGTCGCAACCAACTACCAGCTTTCAAAGGAAGTATTTCCATGGACAGTTCCTGCCATAGTGAGTTCCAAATGTTTGATAAGAATTAAATCGGGCAGCAATACGGTAGTATCCGCTTCTACATTTACCATTTCTACGCAAATTAATTATTCTTTAATTAATCATTCCATATGCGATAAAAGTGTAAAAATAAACTGGCCTGCAGTCACCGGCGCTACGGCGTATAAAATTTATTTATTTATCGATTCTGTCTGGACATTAGCAGGGCAGACCAGCTTATTAACTTATACGATCAGTAATCTTACGAATGGTAAGAGTTATTTATATGCGATATCATCAATTAATAATGGGGTGGAGAGCAATCACAGTTTGGCAAATGTATTTATGCCTCGTTCTACTTCTACCGGTTGCACCACAACAGCCGATGTCGGCGTTTATGCGATCAGCAAACCGCTTGGAGGCAGAAAGCTTACTTCGTCTGCTTTAACGTCAACGGAAAATGTATCACTCATCATCAAAAATTATGGCACGGTATCGCAAACTAACTTTTTTGTTTATTATAAAATAAATAACGGACCCTTACGTATAAATATAATGCACGATGTGCTGACACCCGGCGACACTGCTCTTATGAAGTATGCTGTAAATGAAGATTTAAGCGCAGTAGGTACTTATAATATTTTTGCCTGGACGGACCTGGTGGGAGAGACTAACAGAAGCAATGACACCTTAAGAACTATAATAAAAAATTTAGCAAATCCTCCATTGATACTTCCATTTACCGAAAACTTTGAAACTTTAAATGCCCAGGTATCATCATCTACCTTTGGTTTAAATGGATTGGATTATGCGGATTATTATCCGGAAGATGGCGGGAGACTGAGAAGCAATGAGGGCAATCTGTATGCTAATTCCGGTTACAAAGCTGTTGCGCTGGATAATTATCTCGGCAGTACCCTGAAAAGAAATGAATTGATCTTTACGTATAATTTATCCAACTACAAAGACTCTCTCGTATTTCTTGATTTCAGTTATCTGAGCAGGGGAGAATCCGATGCACGTGATACATTATTTGCGCGAGGCAGCGATATAAAACCGTGGATACCTATATATGATCTGTATGCTAACAAAGGTCCTGCAGGTGAATATAAAAATGTGAAAGAAATTAATTTATATCAGAAACTTAAAGTTGATACAGCCCAGGATTTTACATCATCAACACAAATAAAAATCGTACAGACGGGCTCTAAAGCAACTACTTCGCCATACGGAGACGGAGGTTACTCTTTTGATGATCTGCATTTATATGTTGCAGGAAGGGATGTTTCTGTGGTGGACGCATTTATTAAAAAAGTAAACTGCAGTAAAACTTTTACACCGCTGCCATTAACTATCAAGGTAAGAAATAATGCTGCACAGCCGGTCACGAATTTACCGGTGTATTACCAGGTCAACAACGAAGCGCCTGTGACAGAAGTTATTGCCGGTCCGATAAATACGACAGATACTTTCACCTATACATTCAATACTTTATTTAACCATAGCAGCCCGGGATTGTATAACATTAAAGTATGGGCGCAAAACACGGGAGATAATTATAAGATAAATGATACACTGCAGGGAATTACAGTTATTGTTATGAAAACGATAGATTCATTTCCATACTATAACGATTTTGAAACAGACAATGGTAATATGTTTTCGGAAGGAATCAATAACTCTTGGGTTTGGGGCACGCCGGCTAAATACAATATGAATGATGCGGCACAGGATAATAAAGCATGGACTACGGGAATTTCGAAAGGCTATCATTTTAATGAGAATTCCTACCTGTATATGGGTTGTATGGATTTTTCGGCATTGACTACCGATCCGCTGATCTCATTCAATTTTATTTCCGTTATGCAAACACAATCCGATTCTGCATATGCAGAATATTCAACTGACGGCTTAAGCTGGAATCGCTTAGGATGTTATAATTGCGGATTAAACTGGTACAACGGATATGGAAATAAGCCATACTGGGATCAGATAATTTTCCCATGGCAGGTCGCACATACTAAAGTTTTACGTGATTCGCTGCAGGACAAAAGCAATTTTATGTACCGCATTCACTTGCTTACGGACGATTACATTATTACAGAAGGTTTAGGTATTGATGATCTTCATATCTTAAAAGATGTTGAGGAAATGGCAACAAGTGATTCAACATATATTTCTTCCGTTTCTACAGGCAATGGCTGGATAAAGTTTTACAGGAACGATAAGCTGGTAGCAGAATTATATGACGATCATAAAAACCTTGGGAATGTTACATTAGGCTTTGAATCAAATGATACCAAGCATAAGGAGTTTGACAATAA
>JAQBNI010000085.1 GCA_028288625.1 Bacteroidota bacterium
ACCGCAATTGCCAACTAACTTTTTGCCAATTGCCTCTAAAGGAGTCCTTTAGACAACTACTAATCAAATGCCTGGTTGCTTTGTTCGGCGATCTTCAGCATCTGGTCATATTGTTCCGGTGTCAGGTCATTAAAAAAGTAATTCACCGGGTCAATTTTAACGCCATTTTTCCAGACTTCATAGTGACAATGTGGTCCGGTACTTTTGCCACTGCTGCCTACCAGCGCAATTGTTTGCCCGCGTTTTACTTTCTGTCCCTTCCGTACCAGTATCTTACTGTTGTGCCCGAATAATGTCTCGTAGCCATAACCATTACTGATCACCACTTTATTGCCGTACCCATCGCTTTCCGATCCAGCAATTTCCACTACGCCGTTGCCCGTTGCATAAACCGGAGTTCCGATCTCCGCTGTAAAATCCAGACCTGCATGCATCCTCGGCGTCTTATAAACCGGGTCGATCCGCATTCCGAAGCCCGAAGCAATTCTCTTCAGATCTTTATTTGAAACAGGCTGAATAGCTGGAATACTCGCCAGCATATCTTCCTTATTCCTGATCATTTGGGCCAGTTCATCATACGACTTCGACTGTATGTAAGTCCGTTTCTCGATAGTTTCCAGCTTTGAAAGCGTATTGGAGATCAATGTGGCTTCCGGAAATTCCTTGAGTTGCGCATAAAGCTTTGATTTCCTGATCGCTCCGTTCCGTAAATGATCCGGAAGAGGTTGAGATTCAAAGATCACCCGGTAAATATTGTCATCCCGGTCGCCCATGTCCTGTAAAACCTTCGATAATGCATCGATCCTGCGGTCGAGGATCTCATATTTTTCTTGCATTTGCTTCAAACTGATCTTCTCAGATTGTACGTTCGGGTTATCAAAAAAAGTATAGCCAAGCACCATTGCAAGGAAACCGAAGAAAAAAGCCGAAGTAAAAAAACCGGCGATGCGTAAAATACGCTGACCGATACTCAATTTATACTTCTCGTATTTTAAGGTGTTAGGATTATAGTAATATTTTTCCTTTTCCATAAAAGCAACCCAAATTTACTATTAAATCCGGTACATTTTGTGTGGAATACTTCTCATTAATTATTGATGGCTAATTTTTTACCTTTGGGACATGAAAGTTTTAGCTGCAAAAGATATTCGACAGGCTTTTTTAGATTTTTTTAAAAGTAAGGGGCACCAGATCGTTCCTTCTGCGCCTGTGGTGGTGAAAAATGATCCGACTTTATTGTTTACAAATGCAGGAATGAACCAATTCAAGGATTATTTTTTGGGCAATGCAAAGCCATTACATCCGCGGGTTGCAGATACCCAAAAATGTCTTCGTGTTTCAGGAAAACATAATGATCTCGAAGAAGTTGGCGTCGATACTTATCACCATACCATGTTTGAAATGCTGGGAAACTGGTCGTTCGGTGATTACTTTAAGGAAGAAGCAATTGCATGGAGCTGGGAATTGCTGACAGATGTTTTAAAACTCGATAAAAATAAATTGTATGTAACGGTTTTTGAAGGTGATAAAAACGAACATTTGCCTAAGGATGATGAATCATATAATTTCTGGAAAAAATGGATCCCGGAAGAGCGCATTCTTTTAGGGAATAAAAAAGATAATTTCTGGGAGATGGTTGATACCGGTCCGTGCGGTCCATGTACGGAAATACATGTGGATTGCCGGACAGACGAAGAGCGAAAAGCTGTAGATGGAAAAATATTAGTAAATGCAGACCATCCGCAGGTGATTGAAATATGGAACAATGTTTTCATCCAGTATAACCGTTTGAAAGATGGAAGTTTGTCAGCGCTTCCTGCAAAACATGTAGACACAGGCATGGGCTTCGAGCGTCTCGTGCGTGTCATCCAAGGAAAATCTTCGAATTACGACACAGATGTTTTTAGCGGATTGATTGAAGCAACGGAAAAAATTGTACAAAAAAAATATGACAAAAGTGATAGCAAGGAAGCCGTTGCATTTCGCGTGATCGCGGACCATGTTCGCGCAGTATCGTTCACAATTGCAGACGGGCAACTCCCTTCAAATACTGGCGCAGGCTACGTGATACGAAGGATCTTGCGCCGCGCAGTTCGTTACTATTATTCTTATTTAAATTGGAAAGAGCCGTTGATGCATTTGCTGGTGCCGGTGCTCGCGGAACAATTTGAACATGTTTTTTCCGAATTAAAACAACAGGTGGAGTTTGTATCGAAAGTAGTTTTGGAAGAAGAAAACTCGTTTTTAAAAACATTGGAATCGGGTTTAAAACGATTGGATACTATTATTGCAGAGACAACGAGTAAAACGATTTACGGAAAAGCAGCTTTTGAATTATTTGATACATTCGGTTTTCCAATCGACCTTACAAATTTAATTGCAGCGGAAAAAGGTTTTAATGTGGATGAAAAAGGTTTTGAAGAAGAATTGAAAAAACAAAAGGAGAGAAGTCGCGCTGCAACCGAATTGAATGTGGATGACTGGAACGTTCTTGAAGAAGGCAATACTGAATTTGTAGGATACAATTCATTGGAAACAACTGCAAAGATTTTAAAGTACCGTAAAATAAAATCTAAAGGGAAAGAACAGTATCAACTGGTGTTGGATAAAACGCCGTTCTATGCCGAAAGCGGCGGACAAATCGGAGATACCGGGATAATTTTCGGTGAAGATTTTGAGCTTGAAATTACAGATACAAAAAAAGAAAACGATCTGATCGTACACTTTATTGATTCAATGCCGGCTAATTTAAAAAGCAACATCATCGCAAAGGTGGCGCCTGAAACGCGAAGACGTACTACGGTTCATCATTCTGCAACACATTTACTGCAGGCTGCGCTTCAGCATGTTCTTGGAAAACACATCGCACAAAAAGGATCGCTGAATAACAGCGAATATCTACGTTTCGATTTTTCGCATTTCGCCAAATTAACCGCAGATGAAATAGAAAAAGTGGAAACAATGGTCAATGAAAAGATCCGGCAGAATATACCGGTGGTTATTAAAGAAATGCCAACGGATGAAGCGATGAAGCTTGGAGCAATGGCATTGTTTGGCGAAAAATATGGCGATATGGTTCGCGTGGTGATCATGGATGAAAAATATTCAATCGAGCTTTGCGGCGGCACGCATGTTGGCGCTACGGGAGAGATTGGCTTATTTAAAATATTGAGCGAAGGAGCAGTAGCAGCAGGTGTTCGCAGGATTGAGGCATTGAGCGGTGAGATGGCGTTGAATTATGTAAATGAAAAACTAAAGCAATTATCTGAACTGGATGAAATATTAAAACATCCGAAGGATCGTATAAAACAATTGCAAAGCTTGCTGGATGAAAATGTTTCATTGAATAAAGAAATTGAAAAATACCAAAATGAAAAAGTAGAGATTGTTAAGCAACAATTGCGCACAAAAGTAAGCAACCGCAACAATGCAAATGTATTGGTAGAAAAAGTGGAAGGCGTCAGCGCTGAAGGGTTAAAAAAAATTCAGTTCGATCTGAAAAATGAATTCGACAATTTATTTTTTGCAGCAGCAACTATCATTAACGACAAGCCATTTATTTCTGTAATTATTTCGGAAGACCTTGTGAAGTCGAGAAATTTAAATGCCGGTACAATGATCAAGGAATTGGCTAAAGCAATCAAGGGCGGTGGCGGCGGACAAGCGTTTTATGCAACTGCAGGCGGAACAAATGTTGCCGGTATCGATACGGTTTTAAAACAAGCCGAAGAATTATTTTTAGTGCAGACGAATTAATGAGCAACGAAGATAAATATGAAATGGTGATCGGTTTGGAAGTGCATGCACAGCTGAACACGAAAACTAAAATATTTGCCAGCGATGAAACTATTTTTGGAGCTGAACCAAATACACAGGTCAGCCCGATAACATTAGGCTTGCCGGGCGTCTTGCCGAAATTCAATTCTGCGGTTTTTAAAAAAGCGATTAAAATGGGAATTGCATGTCATTGCAGCATCACAAAAGAAAATCATTTTGCTCGTAAAAATTATTTTTATGCAGATCTTCCCAAAGGCTACCAGATCACGCAGGATAAAAAACCGATTTGTACAGGTGGATATATTGAAATTGAAGTAGATGGTGAAGTAAAACAGATCGCTTTAACACGTATCCATATGGAAGAAGATGCGGGGAAAAATAATCATGAACTCGATCCTGATTATTCCTTGATAGATCTCAATCGCGCCGGTGTTCCGTTGATAGAAATTGTTTCAGAACCCGATATTCGCAGCAGCGAGGACGCGCACGCATACTTAACAGAAATACGCAAACTCGTCCGTTACCTGGATATCTGCGACGGAAATATGGAAGAAGGTTCACTGCGTTGCGACGCGAATGTTTCCATCCGATTAAAAGGAGAAACAAAATATAACACGCGGGTGGAAGTAAAGAATATGAATTCGATCAGGAATGTAAAACGTGCAATCGAAAACGAAGTGAAACGCCAAATTGAATTAGTCGAAAACGGCGGAACTGTCGACCAGGAAACGCGCAGCTTTAACCAGGCTGATGGCAGTTCATTCCCCTTGCGCAGCAAGGAACATGCACATGATTACCGGTATTTTCCTGAACCTGATTTGCCACCTGTCATTGTAAAACAAGAAACCATTGAGTCTATAAAAGCTTCCATGCCTGCGTTACCCAATGAATTGATTGAAAAATTTATAAAAGAATATCAGCTTTCTGTTTATGATGCCCGGGTGTTAACGGATGAAAAAGAATTTGCATTATTTTATCTTGAACTCGTTCAGCATACAAAAAACTATAAAGCTGCAGCAAATTGGGTAATGGGAGAAGTGCGATCGTTTGTCAATGAACATAATATTTCTCTTAACTCATCTACAATAAAGCCTGAAAACATTGCACAGATCATCGCATTAACAGATGAAAATAAGATCAGCTCTACAGGCGGAAAAAATATTTTCGCGGAATACATAAAAGGTAATACTAAATCTGCCGTTGAGATCGCAGATGAATTAAATTTGTTGCAGTCGTCGGATAACAATGAATTGACTTCCTGGGCAAATGAAGCTATTGCACAATTCCCGGATAAAGTGTTGGAATATAAAAAAGGGAAAAAAGGTAACATCAATTTATTTATGGGTACGGTGATGAAATTATCAAAAGGAAAAGCTGATCCGAAGTTGACAACGAAGATTCTGGAAGAGTTATTGAGTGAGAAGTGATAGGTTATTAATTAAAATTATAACTATGAGTTTTATAAAAAAACAAAAAAAGAATTTTTATGTATGGCGAATTTTCTTATTACTTATAATATGTAATGTATTCCCTTCCTGCAATCATTTCAATGGATATGAGATCGCCGGAAATATAAATAACGGGGAACAAATAAAAGTTTACCTGGAAGATATTTCGCAAGAAGCGCCGGTGATCATCGATACTGCTGTGATCCGCAATAAAAGTTTCGAACTTAAAAATTACTCATATAAAGGTATTTACAGGCTGCGTTTCGGCGAAGATCCGAAGAATGTGATTTTTTTATACATTAAGGAAAAAGACAAGATCAGGATCGCTTCGGATATGAAAAACCTGAAACAGTACACTGTGGAAGGCAGCAGTGCATCGTCTGATATTCAAAGAATAATGGGACAAGCCAGAAAACAATATACGGAACTCGATACCGCATTTTTTCGTGTAAAAGAAGCTCCCGATGCGATGAAAGATTCATTAAAATTCGTTTTCAGTAAATCCCAAAAAGATCTTGTAGAACTGGTGAAAGATTTTGTTAAAAAAGAAGAGAATGCTGATGTCGCGTGTTTTGCTTTAAACTTGTTAGGTCCTTCAATGAAAGAAGAAATTCCATACCTGGTTAATGTAACTAATGTGTTGCATGAAGCAGATCCGAAGTCAAAATACATCAACACCTGGTATAAATCCATGCAGCAATACAGGGATGCGCTGTTAGGCGAAACACAAGGCGGAGTCGCTTTAAATACAGACGCACCAAATATTATTTTGCAGGATCCCAAAGGCGATACCATACAACTTAAGAATTTGTTGGGTAATTATGTGCTGCTTGATTTCTGGGCGAGCTGGTGTCAGCCGTGCAGGCAGGAAAATCCGAATGTAGTTGCGTTGTACAACCAGTATCACGCGCAGGGTTTTGAAGTATTTTCCGTTTCTCTCGATGCCAACCAAGCCCAATGGGCAAAGGCAATTGCAAAAGATGGCTTGATCTGGAAAAATCATGGCTGTGATTTTGGAGGTTGGCAATCCGCGCCGGCACAATTGTATAAAGTTGATGCCATTCCGTGCACCTTTCTGCTTGATAAAAAAGGAAAGGTGATTGCAAAAAATCTCCATGGAGAAGCGCTGGAAGAAAAATTAAAATCCCTCCTTGCTCAAAAAAAACCCGCTTAATATTTTATCATGGTTCAAAAGATCGTACGATGCATTCTCATTTTTTTAGTGTTTCATTTACCTTCAGGTGTTTTTGCAGCTAAGATCTTTTTTGATACTTCTGCTATTTCTCATTCATCGCTATTGCATTTTACTTTAACAGATGCTGTTGAATTATTTAAGACAAGCAATATCTCTATTACAAATAACATTAATTCCGCCGACTGGAAAATTATTTTTGAAAAAGAAAAAGATGCTGCAGTCTATAAAACATTCTATGAGGAGAACAATAAACAAACCCAGAAATTCTCCATTTCATCAACTATAAAACATAAGCAGCACATCATTACTTTTACTTCATTGTCGGAAAAAGGTTTATCTAATGCACTCTATTACTGGATGCAGAATTATTTAGGGTTTAGTTTTTATCATCCTAAAGAAAATATAATTCCGGATCTCTCACATTATATTCCCGATACATTTCACGTTGCTGTTACGCCACGTTTTGACAAGATCGGTTTTCATGTTCACTCACAGCATCCGCTGGAGATTACGGAGGCTTTATTAAATGAAAAAACTCCGAACGGTCAAAAGGAAGTTAAAATTTATATCGACTGGCTTTGCAGGAACGGGCAAAATTATTTTGAGTTTTGCTTATTGCGAAGTGTCAACCTTGAAGAATGGATTCCATATTTTACGCCGGTTGTAACGTATGCGCATCAAAGAGGAATTATATGCGGACTTGATCTGTCGTTTCACATGATTCAACAGCGGGCATTCCAACTCTACAAAACTTTTCCTTCATCCTTTAAAAATAAAGATAAACAGATTTCCAACAACATAATCCAGCTTACCAAAATTAACTGGGATGTATGGAATGTTGAATTTGCAAGCAATGAATTCGCGGAAAAGAACCAGGAGAAATTATATCTCCAGAAAAAATTCCTGTATGACAGCCTGGAAAAATACCATATAAAGCTGGCGACGAGGAAGCATGTCGTAAAAGACGAGAACCTGTTGTCAAATTCAAAATCATATAAGAAGGATAAAAATGATATGGACAGCGCCTACAGTATTTTTGTCCATACCGTTATGTTTTACAAACTGAATGATACGAGCACGCCTGTGTACAGGAATAAAGATTTTTCACACATAAAAAAGTTACTGGTAGAAAGCAATCAGTATCGTGACACGTGGTATTATCCTGAATCCGCCTACTGGATCACGTTTGATAATTCTGTTCCGATGTTTTTAATGCCTTACCTCGATGCAAGATTAAAAGATATTCAATATTGTGATTCACTTGGAATCGACGGGCATGTTACTTTTTCTTCGGGATGGGAATGGAATTACTGGTTGATCGACTGGAGCATTGCTCGATGGTGCTGGAAGGAAGCGGTCAGCACGGCTCCAAGCCGTCTGACAACTAATAAGGAAGCCAAGCTTCAATATTTACAAGGTATAGTGAACGATTCTTCTTTTATTCGTTTTGCAAATGAAGTTTCAGATCTGCAGACTAAATTCATCAAGAACAAAGAACTCATCAAGGTGATGGATGCACAAACGATCACAGACGAGATCGGCGGAAAATTAAACCTTGAATTTCATCCGCGTCCTGAGTACCCATACAAGTACATCATGAATAAAGCAACAACAAAGGAACTGGATTTTATTCAACAGAAATATATAAACGGCTTAACAGAATTTGTTCGCCAGTATTATGCCATCAGGTCGAAATATAATTTTACTGCCGGAAATAAAATAACGGATGAAATGCTCAACAGCCTTGATGTTGTAGCTTTGCGTGCTGAACACAGGAAAAGTACTTTATCGTATTTAATTGCTTACCGTTTAAATAAACTCAACAAAACAAACGAACCTGTGCAGCAATATTTGGACAATGCAAAAGCCATCCGCGAAAAGGCATTAGGAATTGTAAAAGCACAAGAAAAGAATTATCGTTACCCAACGGAAAGCATTGCTGTAAAAAAGATCAGTAAAACTGTGTACAATTTTGGCTACCTGTACACTGTTTCCAATTTACATTTCTGGGAAAGGGAAGAGCTACAAGCAAAAAACAACAAATGGAAATTCTGGTATCAGAATATTTGGGATGTGCTGAAGATCATCGGGGTAAAAAAATAGTATAACCTATTGGCACATATTAATTTGCTGTCCTTTAACAAATTTATTTGTCTTACAAATCATTTTATTTGTCATATCAATTTTGATTTCCGGATAGTATCTTTATTTAAAATTAAATATGAAACGAGCTTTACATTTTTTCTTATTTAGCATAGTCTTTTTTAATCTCCTCAAGGCGCAGCAGATCGATCAGTGCTTATCAGGAAGCGGAAACGATTTTATTGGCAGCACAATAAAATATTTACCTGATAGTTCTAAATTATATATAGTTCATACTGATTCACGCGATGGAATATATGCAAATGATTCTGCAACACTCTATTTAATAAAAGCCGATAAGTTCGATCACATTCAGTTCGTTCATCCGCTATACTATAAAAGTGATGATACCACCGGCAATTCAACAGAACCTTTATTTCGTTTTGCGGCTATCTATACAAATAATAATGAAATTTTTGTTGCATTCACCGCTGAATACTTGTATGATCCAACATTCTATTACAGGTACAGACTTAACTATGAGATACTTGATTATAATGGCGGCATTATAAAGAAAGCAAATAACGCAGCTATCATACTGGATTATGATTACAGCATTGAAAGCAGGTATTCATTAGATCAGATACACATCATTTCACCGGGTGAGGGTAATTATTCCATTATGATCAAAATATCTTTCAATAGCCATGGAGATGTAACAGAAACATTTCCTTTTTTCAGGATCACGAATAATAACCTGGACGCACAATCTATTTTCGCATTTGATAACAACAGATCTCCATTTTCGCGCCGGTATATTTTGCCCGTGAAAAATTATTTTGTAATCCCTTTTATAAGGACGGATATTTATGATACGGGTGGAGATGCTTTTCCATCCATCAGTATTATTAATGCAAACGGTGTCATGGTATACGACACGATACTAAGTTATGCGCCTCATACACAAACTACTGATTTCAGTAATAAAGACGACCGGCTTTTCTTTACCACGTATTCTTTATATTCGACAGGTTTGATGGATTCGTTAAACAACCTGATATATGATAGCATCATCGCTAAATCCTATATTTTAAATTATGGAGCCGGTTTTCAATTAACGCAAGTGCGTTATAAGAGGCTGCCTGCTTTTGATCCGGGCAAGTTTTTATTTGTTGATCCGGCTAATATTAGTTTCAATTTAGGTTTATATGCAGGTTTTCCGGATATCAGAAATTCCTGGTTATTAAACCTGGATCAGTTGAATGACAGTACTTACAGATTTGGATTAACCAATTTGGATAATAATTCTTTGCCGGAAATTTATTCCTTCGTTTCACAAATTCATGCGTTCGATAATTACAGTATAAGCTATAACACAGTTGTTCTGCCGGATTCAGGTTTGGTATTGATTTATTTGGTAAAAGAGGAGGGTGCCGTTCACTTTTTAAAATTTAATTCTACTCATCAACTGATATCGCAGAAGGTACTGCCGGTTTCAGTCTCCGGTTATGACAATATTTATTTTAATTATTTTCCTATTAATAAGAAGCTGATTGCTTTAACAACGGGTTCTTCACAGACAAAACTGTACATGCTTGATTATGCCGATACGGTTTCTTCTTATAAGGATACTTTGCTTCTTTCGGTTGATACTGATAATACATTCGAATATTTTGAAGATGGAACCGGAAATATATTTGTGTATACACAAACAAATCAAACGGAACCCAACGCATGTTTTGATCAAACATATGATGTGATCATTTATAAGATCTCCGGAAGTCTGCCTACAAATATAAGAGCTGATAAAAACTTGCTGAAGATCTCCTGCTATCCGAATCCTTCATCTGATTATTTTGATATTGATGTAAGTAAACTTCCTTTTCAAACTTATTTTATAGGCATATACAGTACAGATGGGAAGCTGGCTTCTTACAATGCTTTTCAGAACACAGGAGTATGCAGATTAGATGCGCATTCTATTCCTGCAGGAACTTATGAACTCGTCATTGCATCTGATAAGGAAATTATTGGAAATACAAAAATTGTCATCGCAAGATAGATCATCCGTGTTTCAGCGCTACTTCGATCTGCGCTACATGATGTTTTCCATGCCATGCATACATCGCTAACGCTTCCTGCAAGGAAACTCTTCGGTTATGTTCGGGATGAAAATATGTTCTCTTCAGATCATTCCTATCCATATTTTCAAGCAGCGCCGTCCATTTTGCATGAAGCGCCTTGATAAGCCGGATAGAAGTTTTTACAGGCAATTCCATATCTGCTGTTTCAGACCATAAATTTTCATCGTATGGCTTGATCACCGGATTATTTTCGGTCAATGCAAGTTTAAAGCGTATAAAGGCATTTAAATGGCTGTCTGCAATATGATGTATCAATTGCGCAACATTCCAGCCGCCATCACGATAAGCATATTCCAGTTTTTTCTTCTTGTTGAGTTTCTTGCTGACGGTTTTTAAATGTCCCGGTAAAATCCGGATATCCTGGATCAGCTTATTAATAACCGTTTCCGTATAATCTTCGGGTTGTTTAAGTTTACCGATAGGGTAGATACGAAGATTTAGTTCTTCCGTTTTTAAAGTCTTTCCGGATATTTTTTTCTTTGTGTCTTTCTTTGCCGACCCGGAGGAAGATGCAGATGTAGTTTTTCTTTTTTCTCCACCTTTCTTAACCACACTTTTCTTCGTTTGCTTTGCCATTCTAGAATTTTTCTATTGTTTTCTCAACAAATTCATTGTTGTTGCTCAAAACGATTTTATATGCACCGCTTGCAAGATCATCGAGCTGTATGGTTTTATTATACAATCCTTTAGAGAGATGACCCAAGTCTACCTGTTTCACTAATTTACCTGTGATATCATACACTTTCAGATCCACATTAGCACTTGAAGCAGTATTGAATTGTATTAAGATCTTATCGATAAAGGGATTCGGATAAGCACTCAAAACCACCAGATCATTTGACCTTGTTTTAATTCCGGTTGTAATATCCTGGCGAGGAGTTTCCGGCGCCTGGTAATGCGTGGAGTCCTGTAATAAAGTTCGAGACGTAGCTTTTTTCAACCAACGCGTCCCTGCAATTGTATAAAAAGCGGTTTCAAAATGTTGCTGTGTGTCCCTGGTTTGAATAGTGGGAACGGAATAAAAATCACCTTGTGCTATCGTATCCTTTAAGTCTAAAACGCCATATCCTTTTTTAAAGAGATCTACATATTTAATATGCGGAAGCAATGTAGTAATAATACCATAAATAGGATCTAATGGAACCGGCGAAGAAGAAGAAGTGACACTGGAACATACAAATTCCACGCCCACAGATCCGGCTCCGGTATTTGCATTATAAGTAGCGGTATTATAAGGGAGGTCCATCGCCCATGCTGTATGAATATCTCCCGTTAATACGATCACATTTTTAATATTGTTATTCAAAATGATATCGTATAATTTTTTCCGGTCAGCCTGGTAGCCATCCCATTGGTCTGTATTAACTACCAAATTGAAAGGCGTTAAATTTCCAACCATAACCTGTTGTGCAATAATTTTCCATTTTGCAGTGGAGTTCATCATCTCCGTCTTCAACCATTGCAATTGTTCATTTCCGGCAATATGCCTGTTGGTATCCGTTGCATTTCCTCCCTGGATACTGCGGTCGTATAAGCGTGTATCCAGCATAAATATATCTGCAAGATTCCCATAGCTGATCTTCCTGAATATTTTATTTTGATTTCCGGGTTCCGGTAAACGGATCGGCATCCATTCGTCATATGCCTGTTGTCCTGCAGCTTTTCTTTCACTCCATGGTCCTTCTGTTGCCGGCGTATGGTTTTCAGCGCCGCCTGTCCATGAATTATTTGCAGTTTCATGATCATCCCACACCGCCATCATTGCATACTGCTGTTGAATTCTTCGTGTCGAAACATCCAACCTGTAAGAAGAATAACGTTGCCTGTAATCTGCGAGCTTAATGATCTCATGAGTAGGCTGCATATCGTTCCTCGGACCAACAGTTGTTCCTCCGCCTTCATAAATATAATCCCCTAAATGTAAGACGGCATCTATATCGTTCCTGTCTTTTATTCTATCATAAATATTAAAAAAGCCCGTAGGATAATTTGCACACGAAACAAATGCAAAACGAAGCTGGCTTGAACCGCCCACAGGCGCTGTTTTTGTTCTTCCTGTCAGGGAGTTTTTTCCCAGCGCATTGAATTCATAAAAATACCATGTATTAGGAAGCAAGCCGGTTACATCGATCTTTACGGTATAATCTATTGTGCTGTCAGTGGTAAAAGTGCCGGATTGAACAATAGATGTAAAATTAGTATCCAGTGCAACATGCCATGTTCCTGAAACCGGACCATCCACATCCGGTGTTACCCTTGTCCAGATGATCACTGCGTTTGGAGTTGGATCTCCCGAAGCAACTCCATGATAAAAGGGCACGAGACTTGTATCTACCATCGACCGCAGCGTAATGTCTGCAGGAGAAATACCGAATGCTGCCGGCAAAAGAGAAAATATAAAAATAAACGGAAGTAAAATCTTTTTCATACAGGTGAATTTGTATTAAAAATACGGTTTTTTAAGAGTTTTACAAATATCCATGCGGAAATTCACATAAAGGATACATGAAGAACAAAATCATGATAAGCTCATTATAAATATAAATAATATGGCTTTAAGAGATGTGTTGCCTGGGTGGAATAATCGCCATTTTCATTCTTTATACTCATTTCCTCACATTTACATTTTTCGTGTATATTTTTTGAGAAGATCGCCGCGAAACGAAAGAAATTATGATCCGGCGTTTGCTTAATGGAGAGTGTCTGAGATGGCTGATAACCTTGTTGAATTGCCATTTTTTCAAATTCTTCTTTTCTCGAATAGGGAAGCAGGATAGCGAATTTTCCATGATCGTGTAAATGATCGTTTACAGATGCGATTAATTCGGGAAGTGAAAGATGAAGCGAATGTTTAGCAATTTTTTCTTCCTGTTGAAAGGAATGCATATCATTCTGATAAAAGGGAGGATTGCAAACAATCATGTCATATTTATCAGAAACCTGAAGGTTACGTATATCATCATGATAAAGAGAGATCCTTTCCTTCCAAGGTGAATCTTTTATATTTTGTATTGCTTGCCGGTATGCGTTTAGATCGATCTCTACAGCGTGGATTACAGCAGCAGATCTTTGTGCCAGCATCAGGCTTAATAAACCTGTACCCGTGCCGATATCGAGGATTGATTTTATGTGGTCGTCAATTTCTATCCATGCACCAAACAAACAGGAATCCGTGCAAACCTTCATTGCGCATTGCTCTTGGTAAACCGTGAATTGCTTGAACTTAAAGAAATCGTTAGGCATTTGACAAAGATATTAATAGTTCACGGTTCACAGATCACAGAATAAAAAAAAGCCGCAATAATTTGCAGCTTATTATTCTTACGACTTACGACTTATCACTTACAACTAATATCCAAACGCATAATACTTCAATCCGTTCTCATTAGGATATTTTCCTACCAGTAAGATTCCGTTTCCGCGACTGTCGGATAAAACATCTTCCAGGTCTTCTTTTTTCGTAACCGGTCGGTTATTAATGGAAGTGATCACAAATCCTTCCTGCATATTTGTATTTTGACGGATAATGCCATCATCGATCTTCGTCACCTTTAAGCCGCCGCCGACACCTAATTTCTTTGCTTCAAGACTGCTTAACGCTTCAATGGAAATTCCCAGGTTTTGCAGTACATTTCCTTTTTGGGGAACTTCAGCCTTCGTCAGTAAAACCGTTTTATTTTCCTTTGATTTCAGTGTGATATCCTTTGAAATAATATTTCCGTCCCGGTAAACTTCCAGTTTCACTTTATCGCCGGGACGGTATCTTGCAATATGCTCCTGCAGATCTGCCGTATTTGTAATCGCCGCATCACCAACTTTCATGATCACATCACCGCGTTTTAACCCGCCATCTTCAGCCGCGCTTCCCTTATTTACTTCCGCAATGTAAGTGCCTTCAATATTATTCAGCTTAAGGTCTTTTGCGAGCTCATCGTCCACTTCACGGATACTTACGCCCAAAAATCCACGCTGCACTATTCCGAAATCGATCATATCTTTTACCACTTTTTTCACAAGGTTCGATGGAATCGCAAACGAATAACCCGCGTACGAGCCTGTAGGAGTTGCAATTGCGGAATTGATACCGATCAGGTTTCCGTTCAGATCAACCAATGCACCGCCGCTATTTCCGGGATTCACCGCGGCATCCGTTTGTATAAAGGATTCGATCGCCAGGTTACCCGCCTTCTCTCTTAAAATATTGATGTTCCTCGTTTTTGCAGACACGATACCCGCAGTCACGGTAGACGCCAGGTTGAACGGATTTCCAACCGCTAACACCCATTGTCCAACCTGCACTTCATCTGAGTTCGCAAACGTGATAAACTTGAGATCCTTACTTTCAATTTTTATCACCGCGAGATCGGTACTTGGATCTGTATCATTTACCTTTCCTTTAAACTCCCTGTTATTGTATAAATACACTTTGATCTCATCCGCA
>JAQBNI010000098.1 GCA_028288625.1 Bacteroidota bacterium
TTATTGTAAACAACTAAATAATTGTCCGGTTGAGAGGCCATAGCGATCCTTTTAAAATCGCCTGAGTAATTCTTACGTAATTCACCTGCAAGAGGATAGGGCACCTGTTTTAATGTTTGAATTTCCCCGTTATTTGTTACATTTTGAATGACCTGTGCAATACGATCGAAGTGAGAAAAATTCTTATTAAAGCCAATTTCTCCGAAAATCCATAGTCCGATTATTAAGGCAACAGATAAACCTATCGATAATCCCAAAATGTTAATTGCAGAGTGAATCGGAGTTTTAATCAAATTTCGCCATGCCGTTTTAAAATAATTTTTGATCATGGGTCTACATTTATTGTTTGAATAATTAACTAGGGAGCTGCATATTCTGAAGACTATAGTAAATCTAATTGAATGCTGGTGGGTTTTTCCTCCGCTTGTCATTTTAGCAATATTTGACATACCGTTTTTTAAAGCAGAAAAAGCAGATCAATAAAAAATAAAAAAGACGATTTATCGATTTGGAAATTGACATTCGCATCCCGTGAACAAGTTTCTAATAACTCCTCCTAAATAAATTCGATTTTTGTACAAATACTAATTATTTTAGCATGGCGTGGGAGGACTATATTCCTGAAGACATCCAGACACTTTACGAGGTTTATGATTTTCACCATGCTGCGGCCATACTGGCCACGGAATTCAAAACGGAATTCGACGAAATCTGCGAAGCCCTGAGGAATTTCAGTTTTTCACAAGATGATATCACTACGTCCGGCGGAAATGAAAGCCAGATACCAAAAAAGTTTTCAAAGCTGCTGCGGCCTAACTGGCTGGAGAAAAAGATGGAAGCAAAACTTGTAGTGGATAATGTCGAACTCAACATTGATACACACAAAGTGGATTATATAAAAGGCAGAGTGGCATTTGATCTGGAGTGGAACAGCAAGGACCAGACCTTTGACCGCGACCTGTATGCCTTCCGTGCTTTTTTTGAATACAATAAGATCAGTGTAGGCGTGCTTGTGACAAGAAGCCTTTTGCTTGATGATTTGTTTATCAATTTAGGCATCAGGAGTAAATACGGAGCCAGTACAACGCATATCGGGAAGCTATTGTACAGGCTTGCCGCAGGAAGAAACGGGGGATGTCCTGTACTTGTGTTTGGGATAACGCCCAACTCGTACGAGCAATAATAAAGTCTATAAACAACAATAAAGTCTATACGCATGAGCCAGTTAACAGCAGCAGAGGATTTCGTAAATTTTGTCGGTGATGACCGTTTTGCTACTATAGTAGCTGACCCGCCCTGGCAGTTCCAGAACCGCACCGGGAAAGTTGCACCTGAACACAAAAGACTCGCGCGCTACCCGACTTTATCCCTGCAGGAAATTAAAGACATACCCGTGCAGGTAGCAGCTGCGGAAACCGCGCATCTGTATCTCTGGGTTCCCAATGCATTGCTTGCTGAAGGACTTGCGGTGATGGATGCATGGGGCTTTACCTACAAAACGAATCTAGCCTGGTATAAAATCAGGAAGGACGGTGGCCCAGACGGGAGAGGTGTGGGTTTTTATTTTCGCAATGTAACCGAGATGATACTTTTTGGAGTGAGGGGTAAAAACCCGCGTACGCTCCAACCAGGAAGATCGCAACCAAATATCATTGCCACAAGAAAAAGAGAACACAGCCGCAAACCGGATGAACAGTATGAAATCATCGAGAAGTGCAGCTGGGGTCCTTTCCTCGAACTTTTTTCCAGGGGCAAACGCAAGGGCTGGAAATGCTGGGGTAACCAGGCGGAGGAATATTTTCCGGAGTGGGAGACTTATAAAAACCATTCACAGGCTGAGAAGGATGTGAAGAGCAAAGTGGTTGATATGAATCGGAAATTGAAGAAAGCGAAATAGTAGTAACAAATACTTCTTCCTCTTCAATACTGAATACACTGCTTATGAGGTAAACATTAGTCAGCTTTTATAGGTGTAGAAGTCTCACATAGCTAATGATAAGCCAGTTCGAAAAGAATCAGGGAGTACAGAATAAACGTTGAATGATGATTAAAGGTTAAAATAAATGTATACGTCGAAGACTTTTGAATTTATTGAAACCGCATGTCACGAGTTGGATTACAACAGTGGTGATTTAATCACTTTGTCGGACGCATCCGTTTGGCAAAAGGAAGAAAAAATCGATTGGATAAAATTATGTGAATCAGTTGATGAAGATCTTAGTCATAATACCGAAAAGATTTTTTTTGTAAACGAAGAGCCGTTGATAATTTTCACCAAAGTTCAAACGAATACTGGTTTTTATAAAGTTTATAATAGGATTTGGTGTATGGCAAGGCCGAGGTTGTTATTTCTGGAAACGATGACCGAATTATTAGTATTGGACCTTGCCAAACCACCTATGAAAAGCGACGAGGAATTGATCGACGATGCCTTGGTCATTGTTAAGAATGTTGCTGAAATAAAAGTGAAGCTGTCCGAATATCGTAGAGAGCAGATTGAATCAGGAAAAACCTTTGAAGATATAAAATTTGCGGATATTGAAAGCAGGGCTGATAGGTCTCTTATTCGGGATTTGAAAATTGTTAGACAAAAATTATACGAAGCGGGACTACAGCAATCTCACTTAAAGTATGCGCATTCCTTAATTGGAAAGTCCATATTCATACGATATCTGGAGGATCGGAAAATTCTGTCAAAAGAATATTTTTTAGATATAGCAAAGGGGAATAATCGATGGGAGAAGCTTTTAAATTCTACCGCATCTAAGCCCTTTGCGGATTCTGCTATGGGACAATTCGTCTATCCACGAGTACTAGCTGATAAGAATTTTACATATGCGGTTTATAAAAAAATAGCTGAAGATTTCAATGGCGATATTTTTCCGACGGATGAATCGGAAAAACATAGTGTCTCTGCGAAACATTTATCTATACTACAGAGTTTTTTAGACGGCAGTAGGGGTAATGATCAGTTATTTTTCTGGGCATACAGATTTGATATCATTCCTATTGAGCTTATAAGCAACATCTATGAAGAATTTTATCATTATAATACAGAGGAATTAGCGGATGAAGACGGTTTGAAAGGTATTGATAACAAAGGGACCTATTACACGCCGGCTCCGTTAGTAGAGTTTGTTCTACGACGGACGCTTACTGAAAAGATTTTAAAGACAGATCCAGTTGTCCTGGATCCCGCATGCGGTTCCGGAATTTTTCTGGTTGAAACTTATCGTAAGATTGTCAGATATAAGTTGTTTTCAAAAAATAAAAGACAACTAAATCGGGCAGAATTATTGGCAATACTTAAACATCAGATTCGCGGAATTGAACTGAATGAAGAAGCCGTAAAAATAGCAGCGTTCAGTTTATATTTGGCTTTTCTTCATTATCAAACACCCCCTGACATTTTATTTCAGATAAAAAAAGGCAGAAGACTTCCGCATTTGATCTTATCTCAAAACAAATCACAGGACGAACAATATTTTGACATTTTACTCCAGGCAAATGCCTTTGAAGTCAATCAACAAGATAATAGTATTCAGAATCTCAAATTCGGTAGCAATTGTGCGGATGTTATCGTAGGAAATCCGCCTTGGGGTTCTCCTCCTAAAAATGACAAAGACGGAAGAATCGCCTTATCCACTGCTATGAATTGGTGTATTGAAAGGAATCTGCCGACTTCTGATATGGAACGTTCACAGGCTTTCATTTGGAGGGCTAATGATTTGTTGAAAGTTAACGGTTGCGCGGGTTTGCTGGTTTCAAGCGGCATTTTGTTAAAGCAGTCCGACAAAAGCAATTTGTTTAAACAAGCCTGGTTAAATTCAGTGACTTTAAAAGAAGTCGTAAATTTTATTCATGTAAGAGATGTTTTTTTCAACGGGGCCATTTCTCCATTCTTAAGCATTCTTTTCAAAAAATCGCCTCCGCAAACAAATGATTCGATCGATTATTGGACCGCTCGCAGAACAAAAATTATTGAACATACCAAAGCTATTATTCTTGATAAAACCGATTTTAAGTTTTTTTCTTTTGGCGAAACACAGTTTGATGACATTTGGAAAATATTTTATTTTGGAAATCACAGAGATCTGTCCCTTATAAATAAGTTACGGGTACATCAGCAGCTTGAAAATTTTGAATACGTGCCTGTTGAAGGAGCAAGAAGAAGACAGGGTTTTATAGAGGGCAACAAAAAATTAGATGCAGATTGGCTGGAGGAATATAGAGAACTCCCTGCAGGATGTTTTAATGACCGGTACACTTCAATCCCATTTTCAAAAGTATTAAAAGATGTTCCTTCTTCTGTTAAAGAGCGTGGGGCTAAGCATATTTTTGAGGGAAAGAGAATTTTAATCGGAAAAATTTCCCAGAAAACCGAGCCTAAAGGTCAAATAATTGCCAGGTTGGAAAGCAGGAAATTTTCATTCAGAAATACTATTAACTGCATTAAACTTAAAGAAGAATATAAAGAGTATTACGATGTAATTCTTGGTATTCTATGGTCATCACTTGCGCGCTATTATTTTTTTTTAACGGCAAGCAAATGGGGCGTATGGCATGATCAGGTCTATGCTGATGAAATCTTAAGGCTCCCTGTAGTATTACCGAAGAACGGACACCTGCACGATAAAATTTCTGTAATCGTTACACAGTTAAGAAAAGGAGAGTTTGATAAACAATACCGCAATGCGCAGCCAGATTTATTTACGCAGGATGCACAGCGTAAAATTTACGGCAAAACGCAAAAGCAGTTAGAAACAGAATTGGACAAAGGTATATTTCAACTATATAAATTAAGCGAATCGGAAATTGATTTGATACATGACCGGTGCGCATTCGATATTGATTTCTTTTACAATGACTCTAAAAGCATTGCTGTCTCAAAAGTTAAGTCTGTCAATAACGGAAGCGGCGAAATTTCATCAATTCCTGTTAAGCGTTCTGCTCAAAAAGGTCTGGACGGTTATTTAAAAACATTTATCTCCGTGTGGGAACCGGAAATTGAGGAACATAAAAAACTGACCTATCGAATAATCTATCCGTCAAATTCGCCTTTAATTGCTGTGGCTTTCGATTTAACGGACATCGATAAATCACCTAGTTCGATAAAAAGTGTAGAAACAGAATGGAAAAAAGTTTTATCCACGATAGATCAGGAATTGCGAAGTCATTATAGCAGTACTATTTACATAGACGGTATAGCCCGGATTTTAACAAACAAACAGATAATAATTATCAAACGGGATGAACAGAGATTATGGACTCATACAGCTGCCAGAGAAGATGCAGAAGCCACGATACTTCAAGCAATGTTAAAACAGGAACAGTCGCATGCTTAAAAAAAATTATTGGAAAGAAAGACAAAAAAAATACTTGGAAGTCTTTGAAAATTCACTTCCCGGACTTCAAGTGTTGACTAAGGCTAAAACCTATGACAATGAAGATGACATTAGTCGTGCTTTATGTTTTGCGGTGCAGGATACTGTATTCTGTTCAAAATATGAAGACTTGGGTCTGCCTACGTTCCAAGTGTATGCACAGCCAATTTCAGCGGATAAAGTAAAAGTCAAACGCGAAGATAAGTGTCCTGATTTTCTTTGGACCTATGTTGATTATGTAAATAAACAACGTAGAGATTTTTATGTGGAATGCAAACGTTTAAGAAAAGACTCCACGGTGCACAGTCGAGAGTATGTTCTCAACGGTTTAAAAAGATTTGTCGAAAAAGAATGGAGTTATGGTTTCGGATGTAATTACGGATTAATGATAGGGTACGTTGAAGGAATCCCTATCTCGGAATTCATTGATAAAGTTTCTAAATATCTAACTCAACAAAAAATGTCGTCACTTGCATTGGTACTTGCTTCTGCTTCTGGAGACATCGAATGTCATACGCATAAATTGCATAGAAAGGGTATTCCGTTTACACCGATTGATGTTTACCATTATCTGGTTGTCATAAGTTAATAAGGTTAATGCCTATTTATTTAGCTAACAGTAAAAATGTCAGTATTTTTGATTTGTGCAGCATTCAATGTGTATAAGTAAAATCAATATTTTGCTTTAGTCCGTAGTAAATTAAAGGATAATATGAGTGTGAAGAGTTTATATACGATTGGGCACGGTACGCGAACTATTACAGATTTTATTTTGCTTTTGAAGCAATATCAAATTGAATATTTAATAGACGTACGTTCTCAACCATATTCCAAATTCAACGCTGCTTTCAATCAAGCCGATCTTAAGTACAGGCTCGAATCTGAAAACATCAGGTATGTATTTTTTGGTGATACACTTGGAGGAAGGCCAAAGGATCCGAATTGTTACGATATCGAGGGTAAAGTAGATTACAAACTTGTTGAGTCGAAAGATTTTTATAAAGAAGGGATCGTAAGACTTCGTACCGCTTATGCCAAATCGATTCCGATTGCCTTGATGTGCAGTGAATCAAATCCCTGCCAATGCCATCGTAGCAAACTAATCGGTATGACCCTGTTTAACTCAAGTGATAAAATCTGTCTCTATCACATAGATGAGAAAGGAAGATTAAAGGATCAACCTACTGTTATGAATGAACTCAACAAAGGAAAGAACGTGAATGATTTGTGGAACGACAGTTCACAAACAACAAGTCGAAAATCTTACTTATAAGTGATCAATATCCAATTTTACACGATCGGGGTTTACGGTTCTTCGGAAGAAGAATTCTTTCAGAAATTGAAAGATAATAACATTGATTGCTTTATTGATGTTCGCAAGCGCCGCGCAGTAAGGGGTTCACAGTATGCTTTTGTAAATAGTCGGCGATTACAGGATAAGTTGAATGCCATGTCTATTAGCTATAAACACATTATTGAACTTGCCCCTACGGCCCAAATCCGTGAAAAACAAAAACAACTGGATCTTCAAAGTAATATTTTAAAAAGGGACAGGCAAACATTAGGTGCTGAATTTATTGAGGATTACAAAGCGAAGGTCTTGAAAACTTACGACCTTTCTTTATTGATCCGACAATTAGAGTATGATCATCTCAAAAATGTTGTATTTTTTTGCGTCGAAAAAACACCGCTTGCCTGTCACCGCGGCATCATTACTTCGAAGTTGGAAACTGACTTTTCTTTTTATATAAAACATCTTTGATGGAAGTTATTATTGTCTCAAAAACAACAATGAATTATGGCAACTTCTGCGTTGGTGGAATCGAGGTTGTGTCAGGCAAATCAATTCGATTGATGAAGGATGACGGAAATTATCAACCGCCCGCCACACCGTACAAAGTCGGACAAATTTGGAACCTCGTGTATACGAGCCCTGTAGCAGAATTACATCTGCCCCATACCGAGGATGTATTCGTCACAAAGGCAACAAACACTGGAAAAACATTCACTGATTTTCATTCACTCTTAAATATTCCTGCTATCAAACTTCGAACATGGAAGGGGCATATCAACAAAACTTTTGACAAATTACTTCGGTGGACAAATAATCGACACGGATATATTTCAGCTGCCGGCGGCGTTCCTTCCTGCAGCACCGGGTTCTGGATTCCGGATGTAGACCTTACCTATGATGATTCCCATTATAACTATCATAGGGTTATAAATTTTTCTTTTTCTTACAAAGGATTACAGAATCCAGTTACCATTCCAGCAGGAACTTTGGTTCGCTTATCATTGGCAAGATGGTGGAAGCCAAAAGATGTTGAGATAGAATTACGTTGCTATGCGCAAGTTTCCGGCTGGTACCTTTAGATTTTTAGTTGGGGCTAGGACAGGTAGGAACAAAGAAAATCTTGTCTATGGGTGAAATCATAATGCGAGAACCTGCATGAGGATTATTCTTTGTTCACCTATTACTTATCGTTAAAGCTGAAATCAACAATAATAAAACACCAGTAGTTTTTTTCATATAGCGTTTTCAATTAAGCAACCAGATAGTCAGGCGTGTAATAAACCAAATTAAAGGGCGTGATTGATTTAGAGGGAGAAGAAGGAAATTATCTAAAGTCTAAGTTGACAAACATTAAAAATATAACCGGCATTCTTTGACAACTAATAACAATTTAAACGCTGAAACTGGCAAATTTTAGCGTATAAATAATCTTGTTTCTTTCAAAAAATTCTATTGACAACAATTCATTAAATATTATGTGAGTTTTAAAAAAGCTTGTAGTCAAACCTTCCGTTCTCTATTTTAAACGTATCACAACTCAGCGAAGGATCATATAATTTTATTTCAAACTCGCCGGCTATGATCCCGTTTTGATAGTCATAGCGCGTCACTTTTAAAAAACCGTTGAGGTACACTTGGGTGGAAAAATAGAAGTAGCAGCCTGTGACATCACTTTGGTAATCAACAAACACAAGACCGGATGGTAGAATTGGATATATCCCGGCTTTTTTCACATCATTAGAACCTATATTAATACTTTCACGCTCGTCATGAATGTAACGG
>JAQBNI010000149.1 GCA_028288625.1 Bacteroidota bacterium
ACTGTCCTGGAGCTACGACAGCACAGACAGCAGGTCTTCCAACAGGATCCACCTTCCCGACGGGAACAACAACGAATACATTTACGGTAACAGATGCAGGAGGATTAACAGCATCGTGCAGCTTTACAGTAACCATAACAGACAGCGAAGCACCTGTAATTATATGCCCGGCTGACACAACAGTAAATGTAATTTCCGGTTGTACTGCTACAGGTTTAAACTTAGGTATACCGACAACCACTGATAATTGCGGCGTTGCCAGTGTAACAAACAATCATCCCGGCACTACTTATCCGCCGGGAAATACAATCGTAACATGGACGGTAACTGATAGTGCCGGCAATACTGCGACATGTAACCAAACGGTAACGATAGTTTCTTTTTCGCCTACTATTTCATCTAATAGCCCGGTATGTGAAGGTGAGAACTTAATATTAACTGCTTCAGATATTCCCGGTGCAACGTTATATACATGGTATGGTCCTTTAAATAATGTAATAGGAACAACCACTCTGCCTACACTAACGGTTCTTGCTGTTACAACAGCAGAAGCCGGTTCATACAGTGTAACTGTTACGGTTAACAGTTGTACATCAACAAAAGCAACAACGATCGCTGTCATAAAACCCAAGCCTACTGCACCAACTCTAACTGCTGTTAGTCCTGTATGCGAAAGGAGTTCTATTGTATTTTGTGCAGCAACTGCAGATACAGGTGTAATTTATAACTGGTATGGTCCAGCAGGATTTCAATCTAATTCTAATTGTGTAACGCTAACGAATGTTACACCTGCGCAATCCGGATTCTATACAGTTGTTACAACTTTAAATGGTTGTCGTTCATTAGCCGATTCTGTATTTATTCTGGTACAGCCGGCTCCACAATCGGATAGTATAGGAAGCAACTCACCGTTGTGCGAACATCAAACATTACAATTATTCGATTCAGTTAGAAATCCTAACAACATTGATTTTAATTGGACAGGACCAAATGGGTTTACATCCAATCAGCAAAATCCTTCCTTACCAAACGTTACACTGGTTAACCAGGGATTCTATACCGTTGTGTTAACAGAGAGAGGTACAAGTTGTACATCCTTACCTTATACCACTTTAGTGGAGATAAATGCATTCCCTGATTCGTTAGCCGCAAATAATACGGGACCTGTCTGCGAAGGAAATACGATCACGTTAAATGCCACAAATATATTTGGTGCAGTCTATTTATGGACAGGACCCAATGGCTTTACTGCAATAGGTAAAAATCCGGTCTTAACATCTGTTACTCCTGATATGTCAGGAATATATACCGTAATTGTTGCCCTCCCCGGCGGATGTATTGATTCGGCAAAAACAAATGTGATAGTGTATCCGAATCCTATTGTTGATGCGGGTATTGATACTACTATCACGCAAGGCACTCTCTTACAACTGCACGGTACTTTGCTGGACAACTTTGGTAATGAAATACCTTTTCCGTTGGGAACAACTTATAACTGGTCACCTAATGCAATATTAGATCACGATTATATTCCTGATCCTATGGCTGATTTTTCAGACTTACCTGTTCCAAATCCATATAAATTTATATTTATGATTCGCGATGAACACGGATGCAGAGGCACAGATTCTATATACGTTACTGTCCTTCCATCATTTGGTTTGGTTATTCCTGATATTATTTCACCGAACGGTGACGGATTGAATGATACCTGGAAGTTGACGTTCATTGATAACTTCAATTTAAACAACATCCCTTATCTCATTCAAATATTTGCACGAGGTGGTGCCTTAATTTACAGCAGCTCTAATTACAGTAATACTGATGGATTTGACGGAACGTTTAATGGAACTGCGTTGCCAAGTGGTGCTTACTGGTATATCATCACGACACCTGGTAAATCATATAAAGGCGCAATCCATATTATAAGATAATTGAAAAAAAGGGAATTAATAATCTAAGTAAAAAGAATAAAAATGAAAATACGTATACTCATCAGCCTGGGAGCCTTATTAATTGCAGGGATACAGTTGTCGGATGCACAACAACTCCCTGTATTTAGCAATTACTTTCTAAATCCGTTTTACTACAACCCTGCACGTGCCGGAACAGATCCCGATGGCGGACGAATTAATCTTGCTTTTCAAAAGCAATGGGATAAGATCCCTTCCGGACCAATTTCAACATACGCATCATGGGATGGTCGTATAAAGTCTTCTAATATGGCGGCAGGTGCCACTATCTTCCATGACAGAACCACATCCAGCTGGCAAACAACCGGAGGAAGTTTTGCATACGCATATCATGTTCCTTTTAATAAAGAAAAGACACACTTCCTTTCTATTGGTTTGCAAGCCGGAGTAACGTCTCTTCATATTCATGATTTTACACCTTCTGATCCTAATGACCCGGCAATTACTAACGGACGGAATGTGAATTTTGACCTGTCAGTTGGTATCAATTATCACTTTAAAGGTTTGAATGTAGGGTTTTCAGTTCCACAAGTACTGGGCAATAAGGTACGATTCAAGAAAGTTGATCCTACTTTTGCCAATAGTGTGAATATATCCCGTCAATACATAGCGATGGTAAGTTACGAAGCCAAATTAGGCAAGAAGAAAGATTGGTCATTAACACCTTTTCTAATGGTGAATTTTATAAATAAGTCATTGCCTGTTTACCTGGATATAACCTTGATGGCAGCATACAAACATCTTGCATGGCTGGCTTTTGGATATGATAACGGAGGAGGACTGAAACCGAACGGTGACACAAAGGGATTCTTCATGCCTAATGCAGCAGGGATTCATGCTACTGCGGGCGTAAGCATTAAAGAGTTAGTTGATATCAATTACACCTTTAAAACTACTGTGGGTAAGAAAGGAAATTTAGTGCCATCTAACCTTGGATTTACACATGAAGTATTATTAAGCTTTCGTTTAAAACGCAAAACGGATCAGTCAGAGTTTGCGAAAAACAAAAAGAGAACGGATGATGACATTGCTAAGGTGAATGTAAAAGCTGATGATGCAATTCAAAAAGCTGATGATGCGAATGCTAAAGTTGATTCCTTAGGTAACATAGTTGACAAACTTGGTCCACGTATGGATAGCGTTGAGAAAATTGCAAATGATGCTAAATCTTCTGCTGAAAGAAATACAACTGACATAGAAAAAGGCTCTTCAACTTTAGACAATATTGTTTTCAAGAAATTCGGTTCAGTATATTTTGAAGTGGATAAATTTGAATTAACAGATGAAGCCAAGGCAAGTATCGATGCACTTAAAACGAAGCTCGGACAAATGAAAGGTAATTATTTTATTTACCTGGCGGGTAGCGCATCGGTTGAAGGAAGCGCAAGTTATAATCAATCATTATCTACCAAACGTTGTAATGCGATTAAGCAATATATAGAGGGGATTGGAATTTCACAGCATGTATTATTGTTGCCTTACGGTGAAGATGCCCCCGTTACGGGAAATCAAATTCAGGAAGCTGACAGAGCTAAAAACCGACGGGTAGACGTTTACCTGAGTGGTGAATAAATCCCGGTAATTATAATATAATAAAAGAGGCTGTTCAAAACCTGACAGCCCTTTTTTTTATGCCGGAATTTATTTTTTAATCTGAGGAAGAAAAGAATTTATTGTTGCGATATCTTCGGTTGTAAGATTTGCCGCATTTATATCTTCTGGCAATTTTTTCCATGGTGGAGTTTCTCCATATCCATAATTTCCAAAAACAATAACAGGTGTCCCGTTGTTAGCCACGGCAGCGCCATTTTCGGTAAGCACCCATTGATCAGCCCAGTTAAATATCCAAAACGCATCGCGTTCCAAAAGACGGATACATGAATGACTTGCTGCATAACCAGGCAACAAAAATTGGTGCATACCAATTCCACTTTTGTTTTGAATATTGAAATACCAGGGCATTTTCCAATCACCATCAATGGTACTTATTTTCAATTTTGCTTTATAATTCGTATAGAGCAAGCCGGTGGGAGTGGGCTTTGCTTTTCTGCCAGTGCTTGCAGGTCCCCATCTTACCAGCTTTCCATTTTCGTAAGCGCCAAATGCCTGAACGCGCTGTTCAATAACGATCAGTTTTGGAATCGTATCAAATGAGTTTAATTCTGATGGAAAAGGGGAGTACTGCATCCAGTTGGTGAGAAAGGTATCCGGTATTGCAACTGTTGAGCCTAACCGGATGCGTCCCGGACTTAACCTGTTCAATGCTTCAATGATTTGCTTTTGGGTTGAATCATATTTATTATTGAATGAGTCGACCTGTGTTTTATTCTTTAAAGAATCGAGGTGATATTTAATAACAACCTTAGGCTCTTCTTTATTTGTTGTAACAGTTTCTTTCTCTCCCGAATTCTGCACGGTTACAGCTTGTTTTTTATGATTGCACGAAGAAACTGCAATAACAAGGAAGACAGCTATACAGCTATGAAGTATGTGTTTTTTGGAAGATGTCATTGTAGTTAAAGCAATATTCTTTTATTCAATTTTCTAATTGATGAAATACTAATATATAATAATCCTTACGGCTGATAATGTGACAAATTAATGTAAAAAGCAGAAATTTATTTAGTTGTATTGAATTATTTTTCTATTTATTTTATTTTGCGTGTACGGTTTCTTTAAATCCACTGAGCGTATAAGATGGTAGGTCTGTATTTGCCGGTCCATGGATCACTTTTCCTTCGTAGGTAAACCTGCTTCCGTGGCACGGGCAATCCCAGCTTTTTTCATCATTGTTCCATGCTACGCTGCAACCCAGGTGTGTACATTTTGCTGAAACAATATGCATGCGGTCCTGGCTATCACGATATACTCCACATTTTTCTCCATGCAGATCCATCAGTTTGCCTTCACCCATTTTTATCGATAACAATTCATGCTCATCACCGGTAGATTTTTTTACTCCGGGAATCACACCTTGCATCAACCCTTTAAAGAAATTACCCATCTTTTTTAATGTAACGCGCGAAGGATCATAAATTTTTTCCCATTTATTTTCCTTTCCATTTATGAGATCAGCAATTAGCATGCCACCTATTGTGCAGTACGTCATACCATCACCGGAATCTCCTGTAATAATATAAACATTATCCTTATCCCACGGATTACGACCGATAAATGCGATATAATCAATGGTTTCCATTACTTCTCCCGACCAATGATAAATGATCTGCTCAATTGGAAAATGTCTGCGCGTCCAGTTCTCTAAATTTGCATACCGTTTTTTTTCTGATACGCCGCCTGAAGTAGTATCACCCGTTACATGATCTTCTCCACCGCTGATCAAAAGATCATACTGATCGTCGTAAGGCGTTAAACGGACATAATGATATGGCGCATACGCCGAATCTTTTATTACATCACCGGTATCCCACCATAGAGCATTGGGTAGCGTACCTTTTTTAACCAGTGCACCAATTACATAAGAGCGATATCCGTTTTGTTTAAGGTGCATCACTACTTTATTATTCACCGGGCTGTTTGTTGCAATCACAATATGCTTTGCTTTAACAGAAAATCCTTTATCCGTGGTAATGCCTTTGTGATCTATTTTTTCTGCATGCGTTTCGGTAAATATTTTTACGCCATTTTTTACTGCTGCATTTGCAAGTCCGGAAAGATATTTCATGGGATGAAATTTTGCCTGCCGTAAAAATTGAAGGCACTTACCCGGAGTAAGTACCCCGGGAATATTATCCAGTTGAGTTACTTCAATACCCACACGCGATGCCGCTTTAAATTCCTCCCACAATATATCCGGTGTCTCAGAAGGATGTACAAATAAATACCCGTTCACTCTTTCAAACTCACATTCTATTCCTTCTTTTTTTGCAGTTTCTTCAATAAAATCAATGGCTGACATATGACTTTGCGCAATCAGCTTTGCTTCTTCACCGCCAAAGATCTTCTCCAATTCATAATATCTTTCATCTAAGGAAGTAGTGAGGTGCGCGGTAGTTCTCCCGGTTTCGCCGCTTCCCAATAATCCGTCTTCCACCAACACTACTTTTTTCCCTGATTGTGAAAGACAATAAGCTACGCTGACGCCACCTAATCCACCACCAACAATTACCACATCAGCTTCTATATTTTCAGTTAATTGAGGATAAGCAGATGGTTTAACAGAATCTATCCAAAAGCTTGTATGCCTGCCTGCAGTAACTTTTCCATCTCTTGTATTGCTTGTATTTTTCATGGTAAATATTTTGAAAATAAAATATGATTTTCAAAATTATTATAATTGTTCAAGGCAATCATTACATAACTTTTTTAAAGAGTTATATTATTTACATGTGAACATCGGAGCCTGTAAATAAGTTATTTTCTATGGATGGATATTGTAGTTTTCCATCGATAATTTTAGCAGGGGAAGTATATGGATGTTCATTGGTTTTTCCAATACCCATGATATGCATTACTTTCCATCCGTCATGTTTAAACACATCTGATACCAGCGAGCGGTGACACCGCCACCAGACGGATTCAGAACACATGTAAGCGAGATTTTCTTTTTCAGCTATTTCTTTTAATTTCTCAATAGAATTTTTGAAGGTATCCGTTTCCATATAGTCCGCGTAGCCCCTGAACGCCGAGTTTTTCCATCCTGTATTTTTTGAAAGCGGCGTGGTTTTTCGCCGACCGCCAAGCTCTACAAAATGCATATATTGAACGCCTTCATCGTTAAGCGTTTTTTGAAGTTGCTCTTTATTAAATTCCGGGCAATATTTTGAACCGGGAAAGCTTCGAATGTCTGCAAGTATTTTTATCTGAAATGAATGAAGCATCTTAATAAAATTTTCGATAGGCAAATTAGAATGTCCGATCGTCCAGATGGTTTTATTATACACAGCTTCCATTCATCGAAGGCAATTAAAAAAATCATTTTTGATTTTCCTGAACGGGGGAAGGAGCAAAGTGATGCTTTACAAATCTTAAAGCTTCTTCCTTATTCATTTGTTGTGTTGTGAGCAACTCTTCTCTTTTTAAATGGATCATAATGCTTTTCGTTTCCAGAACTTCTTTTTGCAGTTCATATTTGGCAGTTGCAGGACCAAATATTAAGATCCTGTGAGCTTTATCGAGCTTTGCAATAATACCTTTGCAAAATTTTTTGAGATGATCTTCATGTCTATGCTGAAGTTGCTTTTCTCTTGAAAAATCAGTGCTTCCGCTAATGTTTTCAGTTCCTGCATTATGATTTTTATGAACTTCTTCTGCGATAAATTTTTCATTCAGCAAATGATCAAGCGATATGATAAAAGCTTCCTGGTGATCAATATAGATCCCATAGTCAATGAAATTTTTTTCTACGTACATAGGTTACCTCTTTATTGTAATAAAATTAAATACTATTTTTTCAAGTCATCAAAAGATACGGAATATATTTTGTTTTCCCGCATTGCGGGAATCCATAACACGTGCATTTTTTTATCTTTATATATATCCGAAGGTCCGTCTATTGTTCTTCCGAGTTTGATCTCTGAGAATTGTTTCTTGCAAGGTTTGTAAGCAACTAATCGTCCCTTGGTTTCTGTTGTATTTACCCAATCTGTAACATACACCTTTCCATGGTATTTTACTATACCGTCGTATATACCGCCTTTATGAAATTCGACATATTTTTTATGACATCTTTTTATTCTTCCAAAACTTCCATCGGGTTGATCCGCACGTCCGTAGTTTGCAATATATAGCCTTCCGCCCGGATTACGGAATAAGCCGTTAGCGCCAAGCGTTTCCCCTTTTATCTTTAATTGCTTTACTGTTGCTTTCTTCTTGCATACTTTATAAACCGCATCCTTCAAGGTTGCAGAAACATAGAATCCGCCATGCGCTCTTGCAATATCATTCGCGTATGTAACACCTAAACCTGAAAGATCTGCTTCAAAAACTTTCTTCTTCGTTTTAATATTATATCCCACTACTTTGTCAATATCAGCGATATATAATACACCGCATTTCGCATACATTCCTTTTGGAGAATTTAAGCCGGAAATAAATTTCTGTTCAGTTATTTTTCCTCCATCACGCTGCAACATCGAAATATATCCATCGCCATCTTTAGCTACAGGATCTAATTTTTCACCAGTATTAGAAACAAACAAATGATCTTTATATGCAAGTACACTTTCCGGATTTTGAAAACCACCGATCTCCTTTGTTTTCTGCGCATATGCAGCAAATAATATATTGCACAACACAGCTATAAACAAAAATTTCTTTTTCATAATATCTTTTTAAGTTAACAAAGGGCTTATGTGGAATAAATAAAATAATTTATATTACAAATATACTTGTATGCGATTTGTGGTGTGTTACACAACTTTATACCAGAATTATATTATTCACACATTGCATAAAAAAGTCCTGATGATACATCAGGACATGGTATTAATGAGTTGGGGAATATTTTTATCTTTTTTTGATGTAGCCGAATAAGCCGTGTTCTTCACCGTATGGTCCGGCTGTATAGAAGAGCTGATTTTGATCGCCCGTTGGCTGACCATTCACCGGGAATGAAAGCGCCCATAAACCATCGATAGAGATGGGATTAGTGCCATCTTTTAATTGTCCCTGGAATACACCTGATGAATCAAAAACGTTGATTCGTCCATCACCGAAATTTCCTACAAGAAGCATATTTGAACCAAGACCAAATCCATCGGGCGCTTTGGTAATTGCCCATGGAGAGTTAAGCGTTCCGGTGGAAGCAAAACGTTTTACTAAAGTACCATTTGGATTAAAAATATTGATGTATCCGTTTCCGGCTCCTTTTTCATCATCTTCATTATCCGGACCTAATTGCTTGGCATATGCTATGTATAATTTTCCATCGATATTCTGAATATTAAAAGGCGCAAAGCCCGCGGGTATGGTAGGATCCAAAAATAATTTTGTAAGAACGAGGTTGAAATCTTTATCAAATACATCTACACGATTTCCTTTAAAATTTGCCAGGTAAATGAAATTTTTATTGCCATCTGAGGGATCACTTGCCATTGCAATACCCTTATATACTGCGCTCAATAAAGATCTGTCTGCAACAGTAGTTGCGGACATACCTGAACTCCAGGCTAATACTTTACCGCCTTCTCCGGCAAAAATAAATTTATTCGCTCCGAAATCTGAAGTGCTGTTATATATAACTCCTGTCGGATCGCCATCTACTGTAACCGGCGCTAAAGCAGTTGCTCCGTTCCGGTCATATACTGTAGATACATTTTTATGGTTGGATGCGATCCATAAATATCCTGTTGGTCCGATGGCAATTCCCCATGCATTATTAAGGTTGCTGTCGATCCGCGCGGCACCGATTGCAGTATCAGCAACAAGCTTTACTTCCTGGTAACCGGTTGTTGTAGTTGTATTATTATTGTCGCTGCTCTTCTTGCATCCCGAATTAACTGCTATACTCAGGAATAATAACCAGAATGCAAAAGGAGAAAAAATACCGTGAAATAATTTAGATGTCGTTTTTAAATCATCGTTTTTTTTAATTAACGATTGATTTCTTTGGTTGGATGCTTTCATTTCTCTCAAATAATTGGTGAACAATATTTTATAAAATTGGACCCACCACAGCAGATGTGTGTTATATAACTTATTATAAATGTTATATCATTTGCAGGCGATGGGAGAGAATGAAAAAGATTTTTAATTTCTCTTTATATAACCAAAGATGCCATATTCTTTATTGCGATGACCCGAAGTATAATATAATTTCTGATCTTTTACCGAATTATAATTTAAAGGAAATTCTAATGCGAGTAACCCGGGAATAGTTAATGTGCCATCCCCATTCTTTAACTGTCCCTGATATGTACCATTCGGATTGAATACATTAATTTTTCCATCTCCAAAATTTCCAACCAGGATGGCATCTGCTACCTGACCAAATCCTGCAGGCGCCTGAACAATTCCCCATGGAGAATTCAGATTGCCTTCTGAAGCGAAGCGTTTTATAAAATACCCGTTTGGTGTAAAAACATTTATATACCCGTTTCCTGCTCCCGGATCATCAATATCATCATTCGGTCCTTTGAGTTTGGCATAAGTAACATATAATTTACCATTGATATTTTTTATATTGAAGGGAGCAAATTCTTTCGGCAGTGTTCTGTCCTCAAATAATTTCGTAGTGACAGGATTAAAATTTTTATCAAATACATCGATGTGATTCCCTTTAAAATTTGCAGCATATAAAAAGGTTTCACCCGCATCAGTTGCAATGGCAAGTCCTTTATACACTGCATTAGGATTGTTCACAACAACTGTGGCAGAATTAGAGGAACCGCAGGAAGAAATGGTACCGTTTTCGCAGGCAAAAAGATATTTACTTACATCACCGGTAGCAGGAATCGCAAATGAAGATGAATTGTTGTATACAATACCGGTAGGTTTTCCCTGCATACTTACACTCATCAATAACGGTTTTCCGTTTCCATCATAATTTGTACACTTGCTGTTCTTGTTAGAAGTGATCCAGAACTCACCGACAGGAGACATCGCAATACCCCATGGGTTTGTAATATTTTCATCCGTCCATGCTGCGTGATATTCCGATGCGTCTGCAACGAGTCTTACATCCTGGTAAGTTTTTGAATAAGACGGAATGGAATCCGGTGATGTAGGACGGTCTTTATTGCATCCGGAATTTGCCATCAGGCAGGAGAGCATAATGCGCAAAATAAAGGATCTTGAAAAAGACGGAATTTTTTTACTAAGTGTAGATAAGATCATTTTTCATAGTTTGCTGGTACAAAGCAAATATGCGCTGACTCGATTATACACTTGTTATAACACTTCTATAAAATGTTATACGATTTGCAGGTTTAATTAGTTAATGAGAGGATAAAATGAGATGATGGGTGAAGGAAAGAATTTGACAATCCGCTCATCATTTGTATTTGTATCTAGCTTAGCTTTTTATATTTTGTACCTATATAATCCACAAAGTCTGCTTCTACGCCTTGTTTTCTGATAAAGGATTGTATTTGTGCGCGGTGATGGATCGAATGGTAGTTTAGCTGCAATGCGATATCCTGAGGTGCGGCAGCATAGGTGTTGCCGTCAAGACCAATAAACTGCACTTCGGTTGCCAGTTCCTCATCAGCTTTTGATTGTATATAATGCAGCCATGGTTGAAGGCTCTTATCCCATTGTGACTCCAACTCGCCTATATTATACAACGGTTCCCACCAACTTAATTCATGGTGTTTCGGATCATTATTTACTCTCGCCATCCATTTATACTGGCAGTTGATCAAATGGCTGAATAGTTTTATACTTTCTGTTTTATCCGGAAGTTCTGCGATCTTTTCCAGTAATTTTTTATTGATGACATCATTGAATTTGAATGTATCGATCAAATGTTGTTTCATTTCCATACAGAAAAATTACAATTCAAAATTTATAATTTAAAATTTTATCCTCCCAAACACGCTTTTACAAAAGCGCAAAATAAAGGATGCGGTTTCAGGATCGTACTTTTTAATTCGGGGTGATATTGCACGCCGATAAAAAATTTATGTGAAGGTATCTCCATAATTTCAACAAGATTAGAATCAGGATTAAAACCGCTGGCAATCATCCCGTGATCTTCAAAATCTTCGAGATACTTATTGTTGAATTCAAATCGATGGCGATGACGTTCAGCAATAGTGGTTTCACCATAAATTCTGTGCGCAATAGAGTTCTCTTTCAAGTCACATGCAAAAGCGCCAAGCCGCATGGTGCCACCCATGTTTACAATTGTTTTTTGTTCCTGCATCATGTCAATTACAGGATGCGGTGTGTTTGCCTGCATTTCGGTAGAACTTGCATTGTTAAGATTCAAAACATTTCTTGCAAACTCGATAACAGCCATTTGCATACCGAGACACACACCGAAGAACGGTACATTGTTTTCACGTGCATATTGTATAGCGAAGATCTTGCCGTCCATACCGCGCTGCCCGAAACCGGGAGCTACAAAAATCCCATCGAGATGTCCGAGCTTTTCTTTAAGGTTATTGCGGTTGATATCTTCCGATTGAATGCGCTCAACATTTACCTTGCATTCATTCTTCGCGCCTGCATGAATAAAGGATTCGTAGATCGAAATGTAAGCATCTTTCAATTCTATATATTTCCCGATCAGCCCGATCGTAATTTCTTTCTTAGGAAATTTATAGCGATGCAGGAATTCATTCCATTCCGTCATTTCAGATTCCGGTTGATCCACGTAACCAAACTTCTCCAAAACAATTTCATCCAGTCTTTCTCTTTTTAAATATAGCGGAACATCATAGATCGTTTCCGCATCCAATGCTTCGATCACGGAATCGTAATCCACATTACAAAATTCTGCGATCTTTCTTTTGCGTTCATTTCCCAGCGGCATTTCTGTTCTGCACACAATAATATCCGGCTGCACACCGTAAGATTGCAGCTCTTTTACACTATGCTGCGTAGGTTTAGTTTTCAATTCTTTAGCGGAAGACAAATAAGGGACCAGCGTTAAATGGATCACCATATAATCCTGCTTCGGCAATTTCCATTTTAGCTGACGAATGGCTTCGATAAACGGTAAGGATTCTATATCGCCCACTGTTCCGCCGATTTCCGTTAATATAATATCGTATTGATCATACGTGCCGAGCAATAGCATGCGGCGCTTGACCTCATCGGTAATATGGGGAATTACCTGTACCGTTTTTCCGAGGTAATCGCCGCGGCGTTCCCTGTTAATGACTTCCTGGTAAATTTTTCCGGTTGTAACATTGTTTGCCTGTGAAGTATATACGCCCAAAAAGCGCTCATAATGTCCGAGGTCGAGATCGGTTTCTGCGCCATCTTCCGTCACATAACATTCGCCATGCTCGTACGGATTCATGGTGCCCGGATCAATATTAATGTAAGGATCGAATTTTTGGATGGTGACGTTTAAGCCACGGGATTGAAGTAATTTGGCTAATGACGCGGCTAAAATGCCTTTTCCCAATGAAGATGTTACGCCGCCTGTAACGAAAATAAATTTTGCCATAACAATTTTGTAGTTATGGACTGTAAATTTAAAGGATTATTTTACAAATGAGAAGATTTAAAAACGAAAATGCAATTCGAGGGTAAAACTTAATATGGGAATGTAGTCGTAAGTCGATAGTCGTAAGTCATAAGACAAGAAATAAGTTAATCACTTAAGTTACAGAAAATACAAAAAGCAAAAATTACTTACGACTTACAACTTACGACTTATGACTTATGACTTATGACTCCTATGGCTGCTTATCTCTTACTTTTACTTCAAATTTCTGATTGCCAATCGTGTAATGAAAGAATAATGCATCTTTTTCTTCCTTGCTCACTTCATATGCAAAGACCTTCGCGCGGTAAAAATCTTTTGGCGCCATTGTATCGAGATAGAATTTCTTGATATAGGACATATCAATTTCGGCGGAATCTGATTGCAGAAAATACATTTTCAGTGCAAAGCTCACATTACTGAATAAATATTTGGGATCGGAAGTGGTGAGATGACAGCTTTTTGTAAATGCGCCGACACGAAAGGGGTGATATGAAAAATTTTCTACTCCGATATCCATGATATAGTAATCATAACCTTCGCCAATACTTGTTCCATCATCCTTCATCTGGTAAGTGATCGCATTGAAAACTGTTACTGTAACGCTATCAGTTTTATCCTGGTGAATAAATTCTTCCTTGTATGCGTTTTCAGTTTTGTATTTGTAACGCTGTTCCTGTAACTGCTGTTCGGTGATGCCTTCCGGAATGTGAATTTCACCTTCATTTTTTTCAAAATATTTACAGGATGAAATGAAAAGCGTAAGTGTAATCAGCAGTAGATATAATTTTATTTTCATCGGTTTGATATTTTCAGTTGATATATACTTTTAGTGGTCGGACGACTTGAAGTCGTGCTGATCACCTTCACTCTCACTTTCATTTTCACTCTCACTTTTCTGTTTCCTTCTTGTTCCTTCATACATTTCATAGATATAAAACAAGCAATCCAGTTTGCCGTTAACAACGGGATATTTTTTTGCAGGGCGCAATCCGAAATTTTTCATTCCCTCAAAATTATTGGAGATCACACAGCACGTATATCCTGTAAAATGTTGTTTGAACGCATCGCCGATCTGTTTATATAAAAGATCGATCTGGTAGGCTTCCATACGTTCGCCGTATGGTGGATTGATGATGAGTGTGCCGCTGCCCAATGGTGGGATCATCTTTTGAATGCTTGCTTCGCGTATCTCTATAAGATTTGATAAGCCCGCATGCCTGACATTACTCTTTGCAGTAAAAACAGATTTTTTATTATTATCAGATCCGATAATTTTAAAAGAAAAATCGCGGATATCATTTTCTAAAACGGAGCAGAGATCATTAAATAAAGTCTTGTCATAATTCTTCCAGTTCTTAAAACAAAAATAATTACGGTCAAGGTTAGGTGCTTTGTTGATCGCCATCGTTGCGGCTTCTATAACAATTGTTCCGCTGCCGCACATGGCGTCTAGAAAATGCGATTGCCGGTCCCACTTACTCATTAAAATTAATCCCGCTGCCAGCACTTCGTTGATCGGTGCTATGGTTTGCTCAACGCGGTTGCCGCGCTGATGCAGAGAAGTTCCTGAGCTATCGAGCGAGATCGTTACTTTATCCCTGTTGATATGAAGGTTGAATAAAATATCGGGATGCTGTGGATTTACATCAGGACGTTTATCATCATTAAATTTTCTAAACCTGTCGCAAATAGCATCTTTTAATTTAAGCGATGCAAATTGCGAGTGTGTGAAATATTCTGATTGAATTGTAAAATCGATGGCGAAGGTTTGGTCGAGATTAAAATAATCTTCCCATGGTATTCTCATCGCGAAGCCATAAAGATCTTCCGGAGAAGTAGATTCAAATTCAAAAAGTGGTACCAATACTTTCAGGCAAGTGCGCAATTCGAGGTTGCAACGGTATAACAATTCGAGATCGTAATCACAAACCACTGCACGCTTGATAATTTCGATATTTTTAGCTTTTAAACCTTCTAATTCTTCCGCCAGCACACCTTCCAGTCCCTGGAAAGTTTTACAGATCAGCTTGGTTTCAAATACATTCACGGTTCAAAAATACGCTTTCAATTTTATATATTTATGCGGATGGAAGACGACCTGCATAAGCATACAGAATTAATGAAGCTGCAGCACATTCTGAATGATGAAAAGAATGAATTTGGCTTTTTGAAACAGCTGGAAGAACAGCAGCTGGCTGCGTTGCGGATCAGGATCTCTGAAACAATGCAGCTGGAGCAATCAGCAGTGTGGAGCAAGGTGGCGAAGGTAACCACGTTTATGCCGAATTTAGTGAATGCAAAGGTTGCAGAGACGATACTCGATCCGATGATCACTGCGAATATTACTTATTATGTTCCGATAAAGGAAGCTATTGGAATTATCAGGTATTTATCTGTACCATTCATGGCAAAGGTTGCTGAACAATTAATTCCGGAAAGATGTGTGGAGTTGATCAATGCACTGTCGATGGATGTGATGAAAAAACTTGTTGCGCAGTTATTGAAAACAAAAAGCCATTTTACTTTGGCAGGATTTGTTGATGTTACAGAGAAGAAAAAAGTTTTGGAGCTATCCAATTACATTACTAAGGATGAAGACGTATTGCGAATCTCTCATTATGTTCAGAACAAAGATTACCTGGCAGATCTGGTTGAAGGGTTTTCGAATGGAAGATTAAGGTCATTAATTGAAACGAGTGTAGAGATAGACCTTCATGAAGAAATAATTATTGTTGCATCGCATCTTCCGGAAAAACAATTAAAGAGAATCTCGGATATTTTGTATGATCTGCCTTTATCATCGCTGGATAAGCTGCTTCAAAAAACAACAGCATTAAAACTCGACGACCAATTAAAAATTATAAAAGATACATTGCTTAAACAATTGAACATTCAACAATGAATAATGTTTACTGTCATCCTCGCGCAAGCGGGGATCTCATTAATGTTAGCTGATATGTTTAAATGTTAGCAAACTGCAATATTCGTGAGATCCCCGATCAGGTCGGGGATGACGAACCACTTTACTCCATTATTTTTTTATATTTGTCCATGAGTGAAACAAAATTATTTCAATCTTACAAGCAGAAGCCAAACATAGACGAACACTATGATGTGATTTGCATTGGCTCTGGTTTAGGCAGCTTAACTACTGCTTCCATATTATCACGCAAAGGTATGAAGGTATTAGTTTGTGAAAAACATACCACGCCCGGCGGTTACACGCATGTGTTTACACGTAATGATTACGAATGGGATGTAGGCTTGCATTACGTAGGTGATATGGAAAGAATGGGTTCATTGCTTCGGGTTGTGTTTGAATATATCACGGATAAAAATTTGAAGTGGGCAGATATGGGAGAGGTATATGATAAGATCATTATTAAGGACCGGGTGTATGAATATTTAAAAGGATTGCAGCCATGGAAGGAACGCATGAAGGAATATTTTCCGGCTGAAAAAGATGCGCGTGCTATTGATAAGTATGTGGAGTTGTTGTTTGATGTAAATAAAACTTCCAAAGGATATTTCATGCAAAAAGCGTTGTGGGGTTTTGTCCAGTTTCTTGCATCTCCATTTTTGGGGAGGGGATATGAAAAATTTTCTAAGAGGACAACAAAGGAAGTACTGGATGAAATATCGGAAAATGAAGAATTGAAAGCAGTTCTGTCTGCGCAGTTTGGCGATTATGGTATGCCACCGTCAAAGAGCAGTTTTGTTATTCATGCTGCAGTTGCGCTGCATTACATGAATGGTGGGTTTTATCCTGTTGGTGGTTCGGAGGAAATTTTCAATACCATTGCACCAAGTATTTTAGCATCAGGCGGAAATATATTGATCGGTGCCGGAGTTAAAGAAATTTTAATTGAAAATGGTGTTGCAAAAGGCGTGGTGATGGAGGATGAAAAAGTGATCAAAGGTGATGTGGTAGTGAGCGGTGCAGGAGTTCATATTACGTACAATAATTTAATTCCACAGCAAGACAAGTTCAGGATAAAGCATATGGATGAAGCAATAAAACTGCCCCAATCGTATGGACATTTGAGCTTGTATATTGGATTAAAGCACACTGCTGAGGAATTGGATCTGCCTAAAGCTAATTACTGGATCTATCCGAATGGAACAGATCATGATAAAGCAATCGATCTTTTCCTGCTGGATTATAACAATGAATTTCCTGTCGTGTACATTTCATTTCCGGCTTCAAAAAACCCTTTGTTTACAGAAAAATATCCGGGTCGCTCCACTATAGAAATTATCACCGTTGCGAAATACGACTGGTTCAAAGACTGGGAAGGAACGAAGTGGAAAAAAAGAGGAGAGGTGTATGATGCTTTAAAAGAAAAATTTGCGCAGCGTTTGTTGGAATTTTTGTACAAATATGAGCCGCAGGTGAAAGGTAAGATCGATCATTATGAATTATCGACACCCATTACAACAAAACATTTTTGCAATTATTTAAACGGCGAGATCTATGGATTGGATCACGATCCTAATAGATTTGCAAAAGATTTTCTCAGACCACACACACCAATTAAAAATTTATTTCTCACGGGTCAGGACATTGTAACTGTCGGCATTGCCGGCGCATTGATGAGCGGCGTGTTGACTGCGAGTACAATTACGAAGAGTAATATTGTGGGAGAGATTACGAAGGCGATGAAGGAAAATGCTGCTGAGTAAACTCTATATTTTTATTATAAAAGAAGCCGCTTAATAAAGCGGCTTTTTAATTTTTTACTACTGTTGTTTTTTATTTTGTTACAACGATTTTCTTTTTATATATCTCGCCGTTAAATTCCAAATTCATCAAATAAGAGCCATTTGCAATTCCGGATAATTGAACTGGTATTTTATTTTTTGTGCCTGAAACATAAGAAGTTTGTGTAAGAATATTTCTTCCTAACATATCCGTAATATTTATTTTTAAATTTCCTGATTTAGCTACATCCATATCTATGATGAATTGACCGGTGTTTGGGTTGAGGTAGATTTTTAATTTTTCAGAATTAATATGATCTATAATTCCAACAGTTGTAATTGTTCTTTGGCTTATTGGGTTATCAGAAGCAACCCTAGAATTATATACTATATCTGAATTTGAACAATTAGCTTCAAAAATTTTAAAATAATATTCAGTATTAGGAGTTAAATTCGTTACTGTTATTGGACCTCCATTAGTCCCACTATAAATCACATAATTCTCCGCTACCAATTGTACTCCCACTTCCAAAAGAACTACTCCCAAAATACGATACACCATTTATACGATAATCTGTTACAGAAGAGTTTTCTTTACCAACAAGTATTCTTCCTTCACCATTTCCATTATTCCAGCCGATTGACATTGAATTTGTTCCGACAATATCAAACGAAATATTATTTGCCTGTATATCGGGCAAAATACAAGATGAAATACAATCAACCGTAAGCGTATAGTTACCGCTTGCACCATCATACCCGTCAACTACTATGTAATAAGTGCCTGCAGGTGCATTAGAATAAAGTGCAGATGAATTATCAGAAGCCATACAAGAAGAACAATAACAGGTATAAGATATGTGGACTGTGATATTCTGCCAATCGCCAGGTTTGCTTTACGTTCCGCAATTTTTGATTGGAACCATTGCTCCCATCCTGCACTAGGTGCTTTGGTTCCACATGGTTCTGTGTTTTGTATCTGAGCATTTCCTTTCAAAGAAATAAAACTGAAAAAAAAGAAAGACAAATAGTAAATAAATTTTTTCATAGTCTATGGTTTCTTTAGTTATAACAAAATGTATGTTAAATCGATAAATACTGAATTACCTCATAGTACAGTATCACCACTGTTACCGTTATACATAATTTAGGTAGTTAGTACATTGTATAGCCGATCATTGTTGACTCTATAATTACTACCTCACAATAATAATATCACTCCTATTATTATTATAAGTAATCGTCCTCTGGTGATTAGCGTAGTATGCCTTGCCGGTTTCTTTAAGTTACGACTTACGTCTTTCGGTTGATATTTTTTTACATAAAGCAAATATCTTTGATTTCATTATATTAGATTTAATTCTTTATATAGCTAAAGTATTAATATTGACATGAAAAAATATATGTTGACTCAAATCATTGGAAATTATCATATTGTAGAGATGAATGCATCCTTACTCTTAATTCCTTTTATTCCAATTATTTTTATTTTTCCATATATATTCTTGTATATGTATTGCTCTTTTTGTATTATTGGAAAAAAAATATGAAAAACAGCTACAGTTTATTAATTCTTTTTTTTCTTCTAAGTGTCTCAACGAAAGCAAGCAATCCCAATAAACTTAAAACAGAAGGTAAATCAAAAGGAACCTCTTTCATTTTCTTAACCGGTATCAACTTTGCCAAGGTTCATGATCCTAAGTTTAGTCCGGATGATTTGGATGATGATGAGAAAATAGTGGTAAAGCCTGGAGTATTAGTAGGGGTCGGAATAAATTTTGCTTTTAATAGGTACATATCCTTAGAACCTGAGTTATTATTTTCACAGAAAGGAATAAAAGATGTTTGGAAATCGGGCAGGGATAAAGAAACATACACTGAAACATATAATTATCTTGAAATGCCGATCATGATAAATGGCGGTTATTCCAATAGTAAATTTGAAGCGTTTGGCTCAATCGGTGCTTCAGTTGGATTTTGGATTTCAGCAAAAACGAAAGATGTTACAATTATAAGCGGAGAAAAAGATGTAGAAAAAGATAAACTTGATTTGACGAAAAATACCGGGTCCAGTATAATTGCAAATAGGGTGGAAGCTGCAATTCATGCAGGCTTTGGTGCTGGGTATAAAATAAAAGGGATGGCTATAGGTTTAGAATTAAGAGGTAGTATTGGTATGACAGGTTTAGAACGTAAATCTAAAGATGCACCAAGTTATGTCCCTAAACCCACTAAATTAACAAATCGTGTTATATCTCTGTGCTTATATCTTAAATTAGGAAACAAACCAAAATAATTGCCAGCCAGTTACTGAGATATTCCAAAACAAGTTACTTTTAGAGTGGTAGAATTGTTTATTGCTGTTTGCAGAACCCTCTTATTAGTTGAAGTAACAAATACATATTCTCCTATAGGCGTATTGCTTGGCAAAATAATTTCATATAAATCCTGCTTTACTTTTTTAAATGTAAATGATATGGTATTCTCTTTCGAATACAAATCAATGATCCGTTTGTCTTTTTTAAAATTACATGAATACAAGCTTATAAATTCATCAGGAATTGTATTCGATAATTTAATAATAAATTTTGGCTGATTCTTAATTTTATATTGCACGTTTGATTCATCTTTTGCAATTTCAAGCAATTTAGTTTTGTCTGTACCTTTATATAACGCATCCGTTCTTTCTAAAGACTGTAAATCATTTCCATAATAAGCATATACGATCTTTTCGAAATCCGGATCTGGTATATTTGCATAATTCTCTGAGATATTCTCGCTTGTAGTAGTTATAGACGCTGCATTTGTATGACCTTCTGCATATTTTAATTTCCAATTCTTTAATTCTTTTTCTTCTATGTTGCTGATAATTTCATTAAAAGGTCTAGCCCAATAGTTTCGAAACCCGAAGCCAGCTGCTTTCCCAGTCATCATCTCACTTAAAATAACTTTTTTGGAGTTTATATCGAAGAAGGTCACCCATATTGCAGCGTTGTTAGAAGTTTTACTCATATTATCGACAATAAATACTAAACCTATTTCTTTTTTATAGTTGCTTAAATCATACTCATTTACAATTTTAGAGATGGAATCTTCATTAAGCTGGTGGAGCATTCCATCAGAATTGTAGGAAATAAACCCAGACTCATTTACTCCTTTGTTGACTTTTTCAGTCAAATCTAATTTTATACTTACCTTATCTTTTTTTAGTGCTTTTGAAATATTATATTTTTCATACTCATTGGGAATTATATAATTGATCTGCTTTAGCAACCCAGGTATATCAGGATCGGTACCAACCCCTAAGCTCCCATAATATTTTGAATGTGAGAAGTCAATCCCCACATACGTTATAGGTGTACCTGAAGAGAAAAGATCATTTATTTGTGTAGTATTTAAATTGACGGGAGATGATGTATTTTCTGTAATTATTTGTTTTTCTGTTTTTGTCTTTAAATTATCTGCAACAGATTTCTCTGTTTTTGTTTGGTCCTGATTATTGTTATTTGTCACAATTGGTCTGGAAGATTTTAAACCATTGTCCTTTTCTGAACTATTTGTTTGTGCTGTAACTGTGGATTTAGAAGGCTGGTTTGTTTGAACTGGCGAAACTTTTTTTTCTTCTGTCTTAATCGGTTCTTGTTTATTTTTTTCAGCCAACGCTTTCCTAAGCTCTGTGTTTTCTTTCAGCAACTTTTCAAGATCCGAGTTGTCTAATACGACAGGTTGCTTGTTTTGTTCAGGTGCAACGGTCGGTTGAGGCTCAGGAGGTGTAATCACTTTATCTGTAGCATATATTTTATCCTCTGTTTTTATAATATGTGATGGCGTATAAGTGTCTGTAATTTCTTCTTTATTGTTAGGATCTGAAATAAATTTCAACAAGTAGCTCCATTGTTTTGATAAGGTAAGAATTCCATCTTTTATTTCAAACCGGTCCGCCTGTTGCAGTAATTCATAAAACAGATCTTCTATTTTTTGTTGTCCGCACGTCGCATATCGCGTGGTTAATTTGCTTACTACAAAAGTGGTATTCAGGTCAGATTGAACCTTTGCTTCAAAAGTATTGCATGCACCAAATCCAGTAAAATAATCACTAAAGGTTTTAATTTCTATCCACATAATATTATCATCCGTAACAAAGCTGTGACCTTCAGACTCCTTCAATTTTCTCAGATACCATTTTCCATCCAGCAGGGAAGAGGTTTGAATATTTGTTTGCCCAATTGTTTTTCCATTTCCATTTGTTGGTGTGTAAATAGTTTTCGGTGTAGTTGTCTCTGTATTATTTATTGGGGTAGATTCTTTTTTACTGAGTGTCTTTACCCACATATATTTATAAACAGATTCATTTCCGGATATAGGCGGTGTCTTCATTACCTCTTTTATCTGGATCATATAAATATATCCTAACTCATATTTAAAATTGTCGATGTCTTCTTCTAGGATTTCAAAATCATTCGAGGCTTGTTTTTTTACACGTAAACAATTGTTCACAGAATTATTTTTGCATGGATAAGTTTGTGCATCTATCGTCCAGATTTGATACTTTCCTGAGATACTTTCTGGTGAGGAAGTTTTTGCCTTAACGTTTTGTTTAGCAGGAGTTGAAGCAGGCTTATCAGGTATTATTGTTCCCTTTTGAGCATAGGCGACACATGCAATAAACACAAAAAAAATTGTAAGTAATCTTTTCATTTTTTTATTTTTCTGGTACATAAATAAAGTCAACTATGGCTTCTGATTTCGCATCTGACGTGATAAAAATAGTAGCGGGGTGATTCAGGAGTTTCTCCGGATTGTTTTTTCCTGAATTCATTATAACCATCGTGCAGTTTGCACAGCCTTTTAAACGGATGGGACTGTTATTTGTATTCACAAATATATCACAGTGCTGTACCGGGTGAAAACTAAACCAGGCATTTACAGGCGCTGTATTTGCATATGTTATTTTGTTGGTATTAATTCTTTCAAGAAGCAGGTTATTGTACTTTAAACTGAGTTCTGCAACAGCCTTAGTACCGTTGTTGTCACCCAAGTTTGCAATTACTGTATAAGTTGTATTTTGTGCACTATCACTTTTATTTAAAATTTCCAGTGATATTATTTCATATGCGTTTACTTTCCCCCAACTTAAAATCTCTTTATCAGCAAGATCCGTTTTAAATTGCTCTGTTAATTGGTTATCATTTTTTATAGTGGTATTGATGTTTGTACTGTCTGTCAATTCTATCGATGTGTGCACATTAAATAGCGCTAATACTTTTTCAGGATATAAAAAATAAATCAGAATACAAACTGATGAAATTATAATTATAGGCAGGGCAAAATACAGCATGAATTTTTGGAAACCGCTTTTTTGTCTTATTTCATGGGGCTCCGGTAAATGCTGTTCTGCTAACAATGAATCTTCTTTTGCTTTTTGAGCTTCTGATTCGAGTCTTTCAAGTTGTAGTTGTTGCTGTCTATCTTTTTCACGTTGTTCCAGTTCTCTGCGTTGTCTTTCTTTTTCTTGCTGTTCTTTTTGCAGTGTTCCCCTCACTTCGCGTTCAATTCTTTCACGCAGTTCCCTTTCTTTTTCTTCTTGTTCCCGCATTAATTTCTCAATTCTTTCACGTTCAGCTCTTTCTTTTTCAAGTTGCTTCCGTTCTAGTCTTTCTTGTTCCAGTCTTTTTTTGCGTTCACGCTCTTCCTGGTCACGCAATAGCTGCTGTTGACGCTCTTTTATAATTCTTTCCTGCTCTTTCAGTTCTTTCAGTTCCCTTATTTCATTTTCTATTTTTTGTTTTTCAAGTTGATCTTTTTCAATCTGGTTAACATCTTTCTCCGGAATGCCTGTATTAAATACCAAGTCTCCATTAATATTCTTGTATAGAATATTGCCGCAATTTTTACAGAATTTATTTTTCCCTTCTTCTATTGGAACTATTTCATATTGAAAACCACAATTCTTACAAAACATAATTAGTTTAATTTATTTCCACAATTTTCACAAAAATTAAACCCTGCATCAATATTATAGCTACATATCTGGCAGGTTTTATCTCCATCTGGTGTAAACGTATTATGTGATAGTTTAGAACCACAATTTTCACAAAATATGTTCTCATCTGTACATACAGTTTTACAGTTATTGCAATAAATTCCCCTAGTTAAGGGATTTGTATCGTTAAGGCTATGTTCATTTGAAGATGAAAAATCAGTGTTTAAAGTAGATGTAACATGGTTTTTTACAATAGTATTTTCTGTTTGTAAAAATAATTCCTCCTCATCTTCTTGAGCTGTTTCAATTAACAATAGATTTTCATCGTCAGTACTTTTATCACTGAATTTTTTTATAAGAAGTATTATACTGATCACACCAGTTGTAAGGTTTACATAGAAAATATAAGGTAAAATTTGCTTAAAAGGAGATGCGTTCTGAACTAAAGATCTTGCAAGCCATCCCAGCTGATAGTCGAACGTACAATAAATAGCTCCGCTTATACTACCAATTAATAAATATACTTTATGATTCTTGCTGAAAAGTGACCAGATAAAACAAACTATCGAAATATCAAGAATTATCAGTGGAATTGCAAAAGTAAATACTAACCAGATTGCTCCAATGATCAGTGCACCATAGATTAGAAATTTTAAAAGGGAATCATTAGAATCTTCATTTGAGCCAGCATGTTGATTTTTAAGGGCTTTTTCATATTCTATTTGTCTTTTCCGTTCTTCCTCTATTCTTTTTTGTTCCAATTCTAATTGTTTTTTCTTATAAGCTTCATCAAGCTCAAAGTTCATAACAGATACTTTTATGCTCATGTAAGCTTTATCGAATGCCAATTGTCTATTTTCATCAAATTCTCTGGATTCTAGCTTGGTAATTGGATCATAAAATTTACATATCCAGCCGAGCCTATCGCTATCAAGTAATAGGGTCGTACCTAATGAAAGTAAAGCACCAAAAACTCCATACGTATCTTCTGAGAATTCATAATGATATCTGTTGTCTATTATCATAGTTTTATAATATACAAGATAGATATTTATGAACAATATTAATAATTTTTGATATTCCTTCTTTTAGTAATAAAAATTCCTAATAAATGATATTGCGTTTTATAATTTTTCTTATTTTAAGAATTAGCGATTTATTACCTTAGATAAATTTTTAGTTATGGATCATCTCTTCCTTGAAAAATATGGCAGCTGGGCAATTGTAACAGGCGCCTCCAGCGGTATCGGAGTGGAGTTTGCGCAGCAGCTTGCTTCAAAAGGCATGAACTTGGTTTTAATAGCGCGCCGTAAACCCATGCTGGAAAATCTTGCAAGACAATTAACCGAAAGCTTTAAGATAGAATGCAAAGTAATAGAAGCCGACTTAGGAAAAGATAGTTTTCAGTTTGATATCCTCGATGCCACAAAAAACCTTGAAATAGGATTGCTCGTAAATAACGCAGGAATGAATTGCGAAGGTCATTTTTACCGGGGAAACCTTGAACGAAATTTGCAAATGATCCAGTTAAATGTAAAGGCGGCATATATTCTCGCTTACGAATTCGGAAAACGATTTCTCGAAAATGGCAAAGGCGGCATCATTTTCACTTCGTCTATCAGCGCATTCAATGCTAACCCTTATTTATCTCACTATGCGGCTACAAAGGCTTACATATTGTCTTTAGCAGAAAGTATGAACTATGAATTCAAGGATAAAAATGTAGACGTGTTAGCATTGTGTCCGGGTATGACGAAATCAGAGATGACACGCGGCATGAAGGATGGTCCGATGCTGATGGAAGTAGCTCCTGTTGTAAAAGAAGCATTGGATAACCTCGGCAAAAAGTCATATGTTGTGCCTGGGTTTATCAATAAAGCGCAGGTATTTTTAAGCACGAGATTATTAAACCGCAATGGTGCAAAAAACTTATCCGGAGCAATGCTGAAACGCATGCTGCCCGGTGTTAAAAAGAAAAAGAAAAAAGACGAATGATCACATTTATTATTATTGCGATTACGGTTACTGTTACCTTGCTGTCTTTTGGTAATCGTCAATTATTATCCAACCTAATTTTTAATCCATACGTGATACACAACAGACGTCAGTACTACAGGTTTATTACTGCAGGATTTGTTCATGGGGATTTTATGCATCTCCTGTTCAACATGTATGCTTTATATTTATTCGGCGGGGTTGTAGAAGCTGAATTCCAGGAAATTTTCCCCGGGCTTGGTATTTTTTTATATATCACATTGTATTTTTCCGCCCTGATTATGAGCTCAACATTTTCTTACTACAAGCATAAAAATAATCCGGACTACAATGCATTGGGAGCGTCGGGCGCTGTATCCGCTATTATGTTTGCCAGTATTATTCTTTATCCTACACAAAAACTCATCATCTTTCCTTTACCAATTCCACTGCCGTCTTATATTCTCGGACCTTTATATTTGCTCTACTCTTATTATATGGGTAGACAAAACATTGACAATATAGGACATGATGCACATTTTTTCGGAGCGCTTTGGGGTGTGTTGTTTGTGGTGTTGTTATGGCACCCGGCGCTGAAAAATTTTATTGCACAAATTTTTTAAAATGATGAATGATGAATTATATCTTTCTGTATTTAAACATTGATCATTCAACATTAAACATTACTCTATGACAATCGATCTGCGAAGCGATACCGTTACAAAACCCGGTGAAGGGATGTTAGCCTCAATGTTTGCTGCCAAAGTGGGAGATGATGTTTTTAATGAAGATCCAACGGTGAATGAGTTGGAAAGAAAGACTGCGGAATTATTTGATCATGAAGCAGCTCTGTATTGCGTTAGCGGCACAATGGCAAACCAGGTTGCAATAAAAACGCATACGCAGCCGATGGAAGAAATAATTTTAGATAAAACTGCACACATTTATTATTACGAAACTGCCGGCTTTGCATATCATTCTGGAGTTTCTGTTAAACTAATAGATGGCGATCGTGGAATAATTTCCGGGGAACAGGTTCGCGACAACATCCAGCCGAATTTCGACTGGCTTCCGAAAACAAGTTTGGTTTGTCTTGAAAATACTTCTAACAAAGGCGGAGGAAGCTGCTATGAATTGGCACCGATAAAGGAGATCAGGAAAGTTTGCGAAGAAAATAAACTGAAACTGCATCTCGACGGCGCGCGTTTATTCAATGCAATTGTAGCTAAGGATTATACGGCAGCGCAGATCGGAAAGCAGTTTGATTCGATTTCTATTTGCTTTTCAAAAGGGATGGGAGCACCGGTCGGCAGTGTACTTACCGGCAGTCGCGAATTTATACGAAAGGCGCGAAGGATACGAAAAGTATTTGGTGGCGGAATGAGGCAAGCGGGTTTTTTAGCGGCAGCTTGTTTGTACGCACTTGAAAATAATATTGACCGCCTGCAAATGGATCATCACCATGCAAAGATGGTCGCCGGTGCACTTTCACAAACAGCATGGATCAAAAACATACTTGATCCTCAAACCAATATTTTGATCTTCACCATCGATGAAGCAAAAACATCTGTTGAAAAAGTGCTGACTTATTTAAAAGAGAATGACATTCTTGCCGTGCAATTCGGCAAATACCAGATCCGGATGGTTACGCATTTGGATGTGTCGCCTGATATGGTGGAGAAGGTTTGTGATGTGCTGCTGGCTTTTAAACCGTAATTGATTTACGTTTCCGCAAATGAGACCCGTCATTTCGAAGTGACGAAGGAACGAGAAATCCCGCACAGAATCGCACTCGTGGTTTATCAACTCATAGAATATATTTGAAATTTAAGTAGTTGCAAGTCCGACGGGATTATTACATCGCGTTGCTTCTCATAATGACGGCGCTCACAAAAGACAGCTCATCCTACTAAAATAAAAAAGGATAAAAGATACAGCCAGATCACACCGAGGAAATGCCAAAAGATCCCGAATAATTTTAATTGTGATTTCGCTACAGGGTCAGTAAAATATACCACTGACGTGGCATAATCCTTTAACATCTTCCAGCTGTGTGTGATGAAGAAAGATAAAAATATCAATCCTCCCATAATATGTATAGCATGTATGCCGGAGATCACATACAGGTAAGCTGTAGAATGATGTGATAATTTGTATCCGCTCGTCAGCAGCATCATCCACCCCGAAATTTGTCCGACCAAAAATAAGATACCAAGGCATAATAAAGTGATCAGCGTGGATTTATATTCCATGAAATTATCCTGCTTGTAGTGATGCTGTGCAAGAAAAATAGTAAAGCTGCTCGCAAGCAGTATCAACGTATTCCAGTAAAATATTGGCGGAATTTTTAAAGATGACTGGGAAGATCTTAAATGACTTACAAAATATAAAAATGTTAAGCCGAGAAACATCATAGATATACCGCAGATACAGAAATACATTAACCATTTATAATTCCTGTATTTTTTCTGTACAGTGATCTCGTAAGGTTTTACTTCTGTTTTATGGAGTAGTTTCTCTTCCATATAATTAAGACGGTATTCTTTTAAAAAGGTTCAGTTTAATTATTACAAATTGCGCAAATTCCTTCAATTAGTAAATTGGCATTTTCCATTTTATATTTTTTTGGCAAATGTAATTTAGGTATTTCAAGGGTGTACAAGCATTCTATTTTTTCACATTTTTTACATTTAAAATGAACGTGGTGATCATCGTGGTTGTGTTCAACCCCTTCGTGGTGACAAAGCGCATACTTTGCCACACCCGAATCATCCGGTATTTTATGTAACAATCCATTTTCTAAAAAAGAAGTCAGCGTTCTGTAAATCGTAACTCTGTCAAACCGCTTGTCAAAATGAAGTTCAAGATCTGCGTGTGTTAATGCAGATGTATGATTTTGAAAGTATTGAAGCATCTCCATACGAACCTGGGTAATACGTAAATCATGGAGTTTCAAGGTATTTTCTATAAGTTGCATGTTTCAATTGATTTATGCAATAAAGTTGCAGATTAATGGTATATTTGTCAATAAACAATTTTGAACTTCCGGGTGTTCAAGTAGTTTTATGGCGCCGCTAAGATTTTAATTTGATATGAAAGTACACAAAAATAAATTCACTCACAAACATTATACGGAGCAAATCACTGTCTTTTTATCTGTCTTATGCACCATCCATTGCATATTAACTCCTGTACTTGTAGTGATGATGCCGGTGGCTGCTTCTTATTTTGAACAGTATCACTGGGTGGAATATATCCTGATCGCGAGTGTTTTTTTATTAGGTACATCCTCGATCCTGCATGGGTATAAAGATCATCACCAAAATAAATTTCCTGTATATATATTCTTTGGAGGACTGATCTTATTATGCTCTGCATCCATCATGAAAATTGTTTTTCATGTAAGTGATCCATCCGAGCATTTTTTAAGCGGGTTTGGCGGCATTATCTGCGGCTGCGGACAATTATACAATTTGAAATTAAGCAGGTAGATTATTGATCTTCACCTTCACTTTCATTTATTTCATCATCTTCACTATGAAAAAGATCGAATAATTCTTTCAGCTGATGTGCCTTGTCTACATTTCCATTCTGGTCGTAGCAGGAGAGCTGGTTGTAGATTAATGTTTTTATGGTTTCGAGATTATTGCACGGAGAAAAAAACTTAGGATGCGTTTTTACCTTCATTTGTTCGAGGTAATGCGTGATCTCACTTCTTGAAAATGCAATACCTTTATTTAAAGGGTTGATATAAAACATCACACTTTTTTCCTGATCGTTCGCATCGAGTTCTTCCGGTTTCAAATGCTTGCGGCAATACGCCATGATAAAATGATAGGGAAGGTTTACACCGTACACCGGCAATTCATTTTTCTGTGCGAGAATTAAATAAAGAATACTTAAGCTCAGCGAATTACCTTTTTTTGTATCCAGTAAATTATTCAGGTAACCAAGATCCGGATCAAGCTGCTGCGTTTGATGACCGAAAAATCCATGAAGCTGAAAAAAAACATGGTTCACTACATGCGCTTCTTCCAGTGGTGATAAAGCGGGGTTTAATTCGATCCAGATATTCTTGGAAATCGTTTCGATCTTTTGCGTGATCTTAAATTCGTCAATTTCAGGATATTGGAATTTGCTGATGATCAGTGCACCTTCGAGCAGATCTTCACCGTCTTTATCGATCCATTTGATCAATCGATCTTTCACATTCGAAAACTGGATCTTGTTGATGAGATCTTCCAGTCGCGTCTGAACCACCTGATTTTCCGAAGTCTCCCACGCAGATTCTAATAAAGGAATGCCTTCCACTCCGAGAGAAAATAATTTATTGGATACATGAGAATACACTTCGTTGTCATTGTCATCGAGCAATGTGATCAACGCTTTAAATTCGGTATCTGAGAGGTTCGACAATGTTCAAATTTATTTCTTTTTCGGAAATTTTTTCTTTGGTTTATCCACACTATTGGTGATAATGTTCTCTATCTCATCCAGCGTCAACGTCTTCGCATCTGTTCCCTTTGGGATCTTGTAATTTTCCTTGCCCTTGCTGATGTATGGTCCCCAGCGTCCGTTCAGGATCTGTATATCTCCGAAATCCTGTATTATGCGATTGGCATCCGCCTCCATTTTTAGTTCATATAATTCCAATGCGCGGTTCAATGTGATCGTATAAGGGTCGTCTTCTTTTTTTAAGGAAACAAAAGTTGGACCCACCTGGATGTAAGGACCGAAACGTCCAATGCTTGTGCGTACTTTCTTTCCTTCGATCTCACCGAGATCTCTCGGCAAATTAAATAAGGTCATCGCGTCTTCCAGGCTGATGGTTTCAATACTTTGCCCGGATTGCAACTTTGCATACTTCGGTTTTTCTTCATCTTCCAGCACACCGATCTGTATCATCGGTCCGTACCTGCCGAGCTTAGCAATCACCGGTTTTCCTGTTTTCGGGTCATTTCCCAGCGCGCGTTCCCCTGTAACATATTCTTTGTCTTCACCCGAAGCTTCTATCTCTTTATGAAAAGGGGTATAGAATAATTTAAGCGCTTTCGTCCAGTCCTTATGTCCTTCCGCAATCTCATCGAAATCTTTTTCCATTTCCGCCGTGAAGCTGTAATCCATCACGCGGGTAAAATTTTCCATGAGGTAATCCGTTACCAAAAGACCAATATCCGTCGGCAATAATTTACCTTTTAAAGAACCGGTATTTTCCTGCAAGGTTTCCTTGTTGATCTTGAGATCATTTTTTTCCTTAACCAGTTCAAGTTTCTGGTACTCGCGAGGCAAACCTTCACGCTCTCCCTTAACTACATATTCTCTGTTTTGTATGGTTGAAATGGTTGGCGCATACGTAGATGGTCTTCCAATGCCAAGCTCTTCCAGCTTTTTAATTAAACTCGCTTCCGTATACCGCGCAGGTGGTTGTGAGAAACGCTGACGTGCTTCGATCCTTTTATAATCCAGTTGCTGTCCTACAGTTAATGCAGGAAGCATTCCTGTTTCTTCTGCATTCGCATCTTCGTCGTCCGTACCCTCTATATATACTTTTAAAAATCCATCGAATTTTAAAACTTCACCTTCCGCCACAAATTTTTCATTGCGGGTAGAGACATCAATCTTTGCAATTGTTTTTTCGAGTTTCGCATTGCTCATTTGTGAAGCGATCGTTCTTTTCCAGATCAGGTCATATATTTTTTCCTCATCGCGCGTTGATCCTTCGGCAGCATTTTCTACATAAGTAGGGCGGATGGCTTCGTGAGCTTCCTGTGCGCCTGAATGTTTTGAAGCATATTGTTTCCTGTTCGAATATTCTTTTCCAAATTCCTTATTCACGTACGATTCAATACTGTCCATCGCGGTAACCGAAAGATTAGGAGAATCCGTTCTCATGTACGTGATCTTTCCCGATTCATATAATTTCTGCGCCACCATCATTGTTTTTGAAACCGAATAGCCCAGTTTCCTGCTGGCTTCCTGTTGCAAAGTAGAAGTGGTGAACGGAGCTGCCGGACTTTTTTGCATAGGCTTTATTTGTATATCGCTTACTTTGAAAATAGATTGCTTGCAATCTTCCAGAAATTTTTCCGCTTCTTTTTCCGTTTTAAATTTATCTGATAATTCCGCCTTGAAAACTTTATTTTCTGAAATAAAATAAGCTGCGACCTTATAAAATGATTCCGCAAAAAAGTTGTTGATCTCTCTTTCTCTTTCAACAACGAGTCGCACTGCAACTGACTGTACCCTGCCGGCTGACAAGGTTCGTCTTCCGAGTTTTTTCCATAACACAGGAGATAATTCGAAACCTACCACACGGTCAAGCACGCGGCGCGCCTGCTGCGCATAAAATAAATTTTGATCGAGCGTGCGTGGATTAGCCACTGCATTTTTTATTGCAGGCGCAGTGATCTCGTTAAATACAATGCGCTTTGTTTTGTTTTTATCAAGGTTTAATACTTCGCACAAATGCCACGAAATAGCTTCACCTTCGCGGTCCTCATCCGTGGCGAGCCACACTTCAGATTTTTTCGCCAGCTTTTGTAATTCCTTTACCACTTGTTCCTTGTCTTCAGATATAATATAAGTAGGCGCAAAATTATTGGCAATATCCACGCCCATTTCTTTCTTGGCGAGATCGCGGATATGCCCGTAACACGACTTCACCATAAAATCCTCACCGAGAATTTTTTCAATGGTTTTCGCTTTTGCAGGCGACTCAACTATCAATAAATTTTTTGCCATTTTTCGTATTTAGTACAAAGGAATGAGTAGTTAGTATTTATGCGCAGACCCTGAATTATAGAAACAATTTTTTTCAAAAAGGTTTTAAAAGAACGCAATTCCGGGTACACAATACACACTACCAAAGCGCAAATAAAAGGTAATTTTTTCATTTTGTTCACTATATGTTATCCATAAAGCAATTTCTTTTAGTGTATAAATATGTATTTTTGATAAAATTCCCGCATGAACGAATTGCTTTCTATTTCACCTATTGACGGGCGCTACCGGGGAAAAGTTGCCGGCTTAGCAGATTATTTTTCTGAATTTGCATTAATAAAATACAGGATACGGGTTGAAATAGAATATTTTATAGAATTGTCGCTGATGATCGGGGAGATTGGCAAACTAACAGATAAACAGCAGAATGAATTGCGCCAACTGTATGTAAACTTTACTATGGAAGGTGCAAAGAGGATCAAAGAAATTGAAAAAACGACGAACCATGACGTGAAGGCAGTTGAATATTTTATAAAGGAAAATATTAAGGATGCCGACCTTCAGAAAAAAAGCGAGTTCATACATTTTGGATTGACATCCCAGGATATCAATAATACTGCAATTCCTTTATCTCTTAAAGAAGCGTTCTTTGCTGTATACCAGCCGCAGTTTGAAGAGATATTAAAAATATTGGGTGAAAAAGTTTCTGCGTATGCCGAAATTTCAATGCTTGCGAAAACGCATGGTCAACCCGCGAGCCCGACACGCTTAGGAAAAGAATTTCATGTTTTTGCAGAAAGGCTGGATAATCAATTTCAATATTTTTCTCATATTCCATATTCTGCAAAGTTCGGCGGCGCTACCGGAAATTTTAATGCGCACCATGTGGCATATCCGCATATCGACTGGAAAACATTCGGAGATTATTTTGTGAATGATATGCTTGGATTAAAGCGTTCGAAAACCACGACGCAGATCGAGCACTATGATAACTTAGCAGCACTATTTCATAATTACGCGCGGATCAATACGATCTTAATAGATCTTTGCCGTGATATTTGGAGTTATGTTTCGATGGATTATTTTAAACAGAAAATTAAGGCGGGAGAGATCGGTAGTTCTGCAATGCCGCATAAAGTAAACCCGATCGATTTTGAAAATGCAGAAGGAAATCTCGGTGTTGCGAATTCATTGTTTTATCATTTGGCAGAAAAGCTGCCGGTATCCAGGCTTCAGCGCGATC
>JAQBNI010000052.1 GCA_028288625.1 Bacteroidota bacterium
CAATAATATCAAATACAGCTGTAAATAAGTATAAAATAGCTTTCCGCTTCTTATTACGATCTTCGATTTTTTTCGTTTCATATTCTTTTATAACCGGTTTTAAAAATGCCGACGTAAACAGGCTTTCAAATTTTACCAGCTCTTCTTTATTTTTGCAGATAACGGGGGCGAGATAATTTTTCAGTGATTGTATATCTTTTGTGTCGGGTTTTTCGAAGAACCAATCAATGACTCTGAATACTTCGATATATGTGTTAATGCCGACCGAAAAATTATTTTCTCTCAGTTTTGCAAGAAAGTTGATCGTAATCAGGTAAATATTTTGCAGTTTCTCTTCCAAAATAAATTAAGATTATTTTGAAAACACCTGTATATCTTCATTTTTTTTGAGCAGCGTCGAAAGCGCAGTGCTATCCCCTATGATCTGTTTATCCAGCGTATTTTTTTTGTAAAGCCATTTAATGCAATCAATCAATTCTGAAGTTGCAGGTTTTTTTTGAATACTCGTTTCATTCCTGATTCTTAAAAACTCCTCAATACGCGGGGAAATACTAACCGAGTCTATTTCGGGAATATGAATTTTTATGATGTCAATTAAATCTTCCACTTTTTCAGGGAAGTTAATATGGAAATAAATACATCTCCTGAGAAATGCATCCGGAAGGTTTTTTTCAAAATTACTTGTAAGCAGCACAAAAATTTTATTTCCTATATCATTATGTGTTTTATCCAGGTTAAAATTCAAACCTAATTCTTTAATATCAAATTCCAGGTTGTCAATTTCATTCAGAATATCATTCGGAAAATCGCGTGGCGCCTTGTCAATTTCATCAATCAGCACCACGGAATTTTTACCGTCACAGCCATCGAGGAAAGATTTGATTATCTTTTCTTTGTCAGCTGAATCCCTTAATAATTGTAACTGGTAATTATTTGTATCTTTTTCCAGAAGCATTTTTTCTGTTGCCTCTCTTCCAAACGCATTAATGATACTTTTACCCAATGCCTGCAAGGTGATAAATTCCACTGCGCTTTTTTGCCTGTTGGCAAAATGTGCCACTGCGTCATATATATAAAACAGATCCTGCGCCTGGGAAACAGACTTCGTGTTGAATACATAAAGATTTTTTTTGTCCTGTGGATCATCTTCATACGCTATATATTCAGCAAACTTAGTTTTACCGGTACCTGGCTCTCCGGATAGTAGTAGGGGTCTGTTTAAGAACAGGGCAACTTCTTTAGCATTTCTAAGTCCTTCTGATGCGATATAGCTTATCATAGTTTTATATTGTTCGTTTATCAATAAGTGAAAGGCATTTTTTGTATGAGGAAGGAAAATTATTCCTGTCTAAAAAAATTAAATTAAAGAGATCATCTACTTCATCTTCAATATTTTTAGTTGTTATTATATCCTGTAGCCATTTGTCAATATCCTCATTATTTACGGGCGAGAATTTACCAAGCTCATAATATTCAATGCCAGGAATGTGAGATTTTAAGGTATCAGTAATTAAATTATTTTCGTTTAATGTGCTGCTGACACCTGTTTCTTTGTCAATAATGTAAATAACAAAATAGAAATTAAAATCAAAATTTGCATCCTTCAGAATTTTATTTATTTTAGTTATAAATACTCCTATAGCCTTAGTAAATTGTTCTGTAAAAGATAAATAATCGCTATTTTTTTCAATCTTGAATCCAATAATCTTCTTCTTTATCTCCCTATTCCTAATTCTTTCTTCAAGCTTTTCAAAAGATATCATATTTGCTCGCTCACCATAAATATTTAAAGAAGCTTCTATTAAAAATGTATTCAATATTTTTTCCGTATTGTCAAAATCAAGTTTGGAAGCCGATGACTCAAAATCGATGTAATTAATGTATGCCTGTTCGTTATTAGCGATTAATTTATTTCTAAGCTTTAGTGTAAACATATCATAGGCATCTTCTTCCCCAATAGTATAAACGGTAAATACTACAGCATGAGAAGAGGCTCCTGATATTTCACGTTGTTCCAACTTTCCCAATTGTTCTTTTCTATCTATGGAAACCTTATCATTTTCAATTAATTTCAGCTCCGTCTTCTTGTTAATTGCTAAATTAAATTCTGTTAATTTATCATCTATTACTTTTGCTAAATTCTCATAACTATCAATAATAGATGGGGAATCTCTTCCTTCCAATCTATTAATAAATGAATTGATCTTTGTTCTATCCGAATCACCATTTACATTATTGTCACGGTAAAAGTCTTCACTAAATTGAAGTTTATATATCTTATAAAATTTTTTCTGCAAGGTCTTACATGCCATATCATATTCTAATTCAGTATAAGATTTATCATAATTGTCTGGAGAAGATCCGTACCTGTTGCCGATCAAAAGAATATATAAATCTGCATCCCGCACATTTTTCAGGCAAATATCAATATTCAATTTGTTTGATCCATCGTTCCCCATCAATTCCATAACATCAACTAATTCAAAATAATTATGCAATCCTTTTTGAATTCTTTGTATGATTTGCGCTCTCACTTCTTTGAGGTCCATATAAGTAGATGATATATACACTTTGTATTTAGCCATTTCCTGCGCTTATCTATATAATATCATAAGTTTTATAAAATATCTCATTTGCAACCGGGTACATTTCTCCATTAATTCCAACAATTAGCCAGTCACCGGCATTGCCTTTTACTTTTCCTTCAAGTGTTTCCACTTCAAAAGGCTCATTGATTTGAATACATCGTACAGGGATTGGCTTCTTAACCGCTTTTTTAAAAGCTAAATCCGGAATATTGTTATTTTGAAATTTGAGCACTGTATTTGCAGAAATAATTAACCGACAAAGACTAATAGCAATATCCCTAATATAATAAAAACAAAATAAGAAAACTATTTATCTGATTTTTTTTTAAGCTCTGCTTCCAGCTCCCTTACTCTTCTCTCCAGTTCAGGAAGGTTTTTATAAACAACGATCGCTTTAAAGTGCTGCTTCATATCCATCACCGGTGCACCGGACAATACCAAACCTTCTTTTTTAATATGTTGTGCAACGGCACTTTGTGCGTTGATCTTTGTATAAGGCGCAACCACAACATGACCTACAAATCCAACTTGTCCGCCGATCATGTTGTGATGACCGATCTTGGTACTTCCCGAAATACCGGTTTGCGCTGCAATCACAGTATGTTCTCCAATCTCTACGTTATGCGCGACATGGATCAGGTTATCCAGCTTTACCCCTTTTCTAATGATCGTTGAACCCATTGTAGCGCGGTCTATACAAGTGTTAGCGCCGATCTCACAATCATCTTCAATAATAACATTTCCAAGCTGCGGGATCTTTTCAAATGACCCATCTTTTTGCGGTGCAAACCCGAAACCATCCGCACCGATGATCGCTCCGGAATGAATGATACATCGATCGCCGATCACGCAATCTTTATAAATCGTAACGTTTGGATAGATAATACAATGGTTGCCGATCTTTACATTATCGCCGATATACACATGAGGATATACAATTGTCTGTTCTCCGATTTTAAATTGCGGGCTATAAATTGCAGATAAATTAATGCTGTCAAAAAGAGACAAAACTTTTGTGAAAGCTGAATAGGCGTCATCAACAATGATCCAGCTTAATTCTAAATTGTTTTTATTTTTTTCGTAAAGATCTTTAGAGATCACTACTGCTCCCGCTTTTGTTGTTTCTAAAAATGAAAGATATTTTTCATTCGCTAAAAAGGTGATGTTGGTATTTTGCGCTTCTTCTATCTTTGCGGGAAAAGAAATATGCTGCTGATCGTTTCCGGCAACTTCACCATTAATTTTATCTGCAATTTCTTTAACTGTCATTTCTTAGATCTCTAGCGGGATACCAATAGTAGAATTTTTATTTTCCTTCGGATAAGCGATATAATGTTTCACCACAGGACCGGAAAGCGATCGGATATTCCATTGCTCTGTAATATCTGTCAATTCTTTTATGCTTCCGTCTTTAAAGCGGATATAAATATTGTCTTTAGCAGGATTGTACGCATCATTTTGCGCCGTACCCTTCAAAACTAAATATTGCATTTCTTCTTCAGAAAATTTATTTTGTAATTCTGAATATTTTTTCTGAGCCTTTGTCTCATCCATAAATTCTATGCGAAATAATTTCCGGTTGATGATGGCAGATGAAAGTGTTCTCAAAATTTCATCCTCACTATTCATCCAGGTTTTTAATGCCTGGATAATATCATTGTCATCTAGCTGCGAAAACTTATGTAATGCGGAATTTAAATCATTTTGCTTAACATCATTTTCTAAAAAAAACTGCAGATGGGAAGAAACCGTAAGATGTTTTTTGAGCTCCTTCGCGCGCAATATGGCATTCTTCAGCATAAGATCAGCAACAAGACTGGTCTTGTGCAAATAAACCTGCCAGTACATCAGTCTTCGTGCAACAATAAATTTTTCAATAGAATAAATTCCTTTTTCTTCCACAACAATATTATCATTATGCACATCCAGCATATTGATGATCCGGTCGTAGCCGATCACACCTTCACTAACACCGGTATAAAATGAATCGCGGTTGAGATAATCCAATCTATCCATGTCTAATTGCCCGCTTACAAGTTGGTGTAGAAATTTTTTATGGTATTGATTTGTAAAAATTGAAATTGCTTTTTCAATAGGAGCGCCAAATTCTTCCTGTAAATTTTTCATCATCAGCATAGAAATATGTTCGTGATGAATATCCTTTGCGAGTATTCCTTCCAGCGCATGTGAGAACGGACCGTGACCAAGATCATGCATGAGAATAGCAAGTACTGCAGCCTGCGATTCATCTTCGGTAATTTCCTGCCCCTTTGATTTTAATACTTCGAGACACGTATACATTAAATGCATTGCACCAAGCGAATGATGAAAGCGAGAATGTGTAGCGCCGGGATAAACCAGGGAGCTTAATCCCAATTGCTGTATCCTTCTTAAGCGCTGAAAATACGGATGCTCAATGATCTCAAAAACAATATCATATGGAATGGATATAAAACCATAAACAGGATCATTGAAAATTTTTCTTTTTTTCATATCTGTGTGATGTGATCACTATCCGGTGCCGAATTATGCAAAATAAGGTCTTTTCACATTATTTAATAAAATAATCTACCCTATTTTACGATATTCGTTACGCTGTACTTGTACAATAGATAAATTAAGTACACTTTACAAAGTACACAACAAAAATACAAATTATGGGTGATATAAAAATCCTTTGGGCAGATGATGAAATTGATTTATTAAAACCACAAATATTATTTTTAGAAGGAAAAGGCTACAATGTAGAGCCTGTGAGTAACGGACATGATGCATTGGATAAATGCCGGAATAATCACTACGATCTTGTTTTCTTAGATGAACATATGCCGGGCATTTCGGGACTGGAAACTTTATCGCGTATCAAAGCAATCAACAAAGACCTTCCTGTAGTGATGATCACAAAAAATGAGGAAGAAAATATCATGGAAGAAGCGATCGGATCACAGATCGCGGATTACCTGATCAAGCCTGTTCGACCGAACCAGATCTTGCTTTCCATTAAAAAGATCACAGAAAATAAAAAACTCGTTTCAGAAAAAACAGCAACTTCTTACCGCCAGGAATTTCAAAACATTATGAGCGAACTCAATAATGTAAATGACCATAAAGAATGGGCGGAATTATACAAAAAATTAATTTACTGGGAACTGGAACTGGATAGTGCGAATAACGAGGAGATGAAGAATATCCTCGACATGCAAAAGAGTGAAGCCAACAAGGAATTTTTCAAATTCATTTCAAAGAATTATACGAAATGGCTGAAAGAACCGGGTAAAGAAAGCACTCCTACTTTATCATATACACTTTTCAAAGATAAAGTGATCCCGAATATTGATAAAGATGCGGTGACATTTTTTATCCTGATCGACAATCTTCGCTACGATCACTTTAAGATGATCGAAACATTGCTCAAGGAAGATTACCGGAAAGTAAGTGAAGATCATTTTTACAGCATACTTCCTACAACCACTCAATATTCGCGCAATTCCATATTTTCCGGACTCATGCCCTCAGAAATTGACAAGCAATATCCTGATAAATGGTTTTATGATGACGAGAATGCAGGAAAGAATTTGCATGAAGAATTTTTCTTACAGGAACAGTTCAAAAGGAATAACGTCAACTTAAAAATGAGTTATACCAAGATCACCAACCACCATGCAGGAAAAACAATGGAAGAAAATATTCTCAACCTGATGAATAATCCTTTCAACGTGATCGTGTATAATTTTGTGGATATGCTTTCGCATGCGCGCACGGAAATGGAAGTTTTAAAGGAACTTGCCAGCGATGAAGCTGCATACCGTTCCCTTACGATGTCGTGGTTCGACCACTCTCCTTTACTAAATGCGTTACAGAAATTAAAGGAAAAGAAAGTAAGGATAATCATCACTTCCGATCACGGAACAATACGCGTACAAAATCCTTCAAAAATAATCGGCGATAAAAATACAACGACGAACCTTCGTTATAAAACCGGGCGTAATTTAAATTATAATGAAAAGGAAGTGTTTGCCGTAAAAAATCCGGAAGAAGCTTTTCTTCCGAAATCCAATCTCAGCTCTTCGTATGTTTTTGCGAAGGAAGATTATTATTTCTGCTATCCGAACAATTACAATCACTTTGTAAATTATTACAGGAATACATTCCAGCACGGAGGTGTTTCGATTGAAGAAATGATCGTCCCGATTGCTATCTTTGAGTCGAAATAATTACAATGGTTTTTGAGAATGTAACACAGGAGCAGCTTCCTGCGGTTTCCGGTGAAATTGTAAAATTGCTGGAGAACAGCAATATCCTTTGTTTTTATGGAGATCTTGCTTCCGGGAAAACCACTTTGATCAAACAGATCTGTGAACAATTGAATGTCAGCGACGCAGTTTCAAGTCCCACTTATCCGATCATCAATGAATATCAATATCCTAAAGGAATTGTTTACCATATCGACCTTTACCGCTTGAAATCAATTGATGAAGCTTTAAATATCGGTATCGAAGAATATTTGTATTCGGGTAATCCCTGTTTTATCGAATGGCCGGATAATTTTGAGACGCTGCTTCCCGAAGACCATATTAAAATATTTATTCGTAAATTAGACGAACAAACCAGAACTATTGAGATAGCAGAACGTAAGTAAAAGATATTCGTACTTACGACTTTCAACTTAAGACTAACCATGGAGTCCATTCTTGGAAAAATAAAATCAGAATACTCGTTATATACGAAGGAAGTACTCGCGGCGATCGACACCAATAAAAAATCGCTGTTCATCGGGATCCCTACAGAAACCGACTACCAGGAAAAAAGAATCCCGCTTACGCCCAATTCTGTTGCAGCTTTAGTAAATTATGGGTTTCGCATCGTTATTGAAAAAGACGCCGGTGAAAAATCCAACTTTTCAAATGAAGAATACCTGGAAGCCGGCGCGGATGTCGTGTTTTCAAAAGAAGAAGTCTTTAAGGCGGATGCTATTATAAAATCCGGACCGATCAATGCGGGGGAAATATCATTGCTGCATTCACACCAGATCATTATCTCTCCTATTTTACTGCCCAACCAGACCAAGAACATGATCAAATGCATGATGGAAAAGCGCATTACAGCTATTGCATTTGAATATGTAAAAGGTGATTATAACTCCTATCCTATTATGCGCAGTATGAGTGAGATCGCGGGAAATTATGCAATACTCACCGCAGCCAGATATTTAAGCAACGAATATGGAAAAGGTATTTTGCTGGGCGGAATTGCCGGTCAGCCGCCTGCAAAAGTCATGATACTCGGCGCAGGAACTGTAGGCGAAGCTGCCGCAAAATCTGCATTAGCGCTGGGCGCTTCCGTCCAGGTATTTGATGATAATATATTTCGTTTATCGCGTTTACAAAGCGATTTGGGAAATAAAATTTATACTTCCGTAATGGATCCGCTGAACATTGCGAAAAACATTTCCCGTACACATGTGGTGATTGGCGCATTAAAACCGAAGAACGGCAGGACGCCTTGTGTGATCACGGAAGACATGGTGCGTTCAATGAAGAAAGGCTCTGTGATCATTGATGTAGCGATCGATCATGGCGGATGCTTTGAAACGTCAAAGGTAACCAACCACGATCAGCCTATTTATACGAAGCATGATGTCATTCATTATTGTGTTCCGAATATCGCATCCAATGTATCGCGAACAGCGAGCTATGCGCTAAGTAATGTGTTGGCGCCAATTTTAAAAAATGCAGCCGATGCGGGCGGAATTGAAGTTTTATTAAGGCACGATATGGGACTGCTGCATGGAACCTATTTATATAAAGGCGCACTCACCAAAGAATTCATCGCCCAAAAATTTGATCTGAAATTTACAGATCTCGATCTGCTGCTGAGTGCGGATTTTTAAAACTTTTTATTTCTTCTTCAGATCTTTGATAACCGAATGCACCATATTTTCTGCAGAGAAATTTCCAAGCGTAATGTATTTATTAAAGTAATTTTCCTTCATGCCCATCAATGCAAAAATCTGCCGTGCGTTATGCCCCTGCTGATAATACTGAGTCACCTCTCCCGCAAAATCTTCAAAAAATTGTAACTTGTTTTGTAAATGTTTCTTCCCATCTTTTACTTTTGGATTATGTGAACAAAATAAAATGTCGAAATCCAAAGCAGTTAATTTTTTGAGCGAATCTATTTGCGTAAACAGGCTTTCATAAGTAGCGAAATATTTTATTTTATCTGCAACATACAGATCACCTGAAAAAAGCCATCCTTTATTTTTTTCATAATAACAATAATGATCTTCACTATGTCCCGGTGTATAAATAGGCTGCAAAGTATAATTGGCAGTTTGCAAAATATCGGTTGACAAAAGAGGTTTTACAATTGCTTTTTCTACCGTTCCATTCATCAGTTTTGCAAGCGGTGACATTTTATAACCCTTACTTAAGATCTTTACTACAGTTGGATGACCATACGCTTCCACATTTAACTCCTTCATTAAGAAAGCTACATTACCTGTATGGTCTTCATGGTGGTGCGTAAGCGCGATCTTAGAAATATGCTTATCCTTTGCGACTTTAAGAATATTTTCACGGCTGTATTTTTGTGCAGTATCAATCAGCAGGTCATCCACGATAAACGTATAAACAGTTTGCACATTATTTCCAAGCCTGTAAATACTGAACCTGTAATAATGCACACCATCATGCTCGTAATTAAATTTCCTGACTGCCATTCTCTAAAATACCTTACCGCAGCAAACTATTATACCGAAAAGCATTTTTATATTGTTAAATAAAAAGAAAACAGCCGTTGTTTATTGAACGAACGTTAGCGTTTCATTAGCCATTTGAATATTGTACTCATCAGCTAATTGTTTATGGTTGATGATATCGAGTATAGTTCCGATCCAACACAATCCGCCTGTAAAAAAATACAGCAAACCCATGCCGATCTGTCCAACCAGGAAGCGCTGAATGCCTGCAAAGCCTATCAGACCGATGCATGCGAACAGGAGGATCAATTCAGCTTCTCTTCTTTTTGAAGTATAAACAGCAACGAAATCTCTCATTTTATTTTCCGGCAATCCTTGTGTAATTTGTTTCAAATGAACCAGCTCTGATGCGCTCAATGATTTAAGTGTTAAGAATGGATTTTCCATGGTTTGTGTTATTAATTGATGAAGTAAAAATATTTTTTATCAATTGTATGATCCTGTGAACAATCACAACTAATGCAAAAGTTCCAAGGATATGCGTTTTAAAAGAATGGACAATATCTCCGTGAAGTAAATAAGAGATGGATGTGCCTAATCCACAGCCGGGACAAAAAGAAAAACCAAGGTGCTTAAAAATGCAAAAAGAAAAATGTTGCAGAGAAGGGTCTGCAAGTGCGAGATAAAGCAAGCCTGTTATCCAGGATAATAATTCGAAAGAAAAATATTTTTTGAAAGTGATCATTTCTATACGAAGAAATCCGGCGTCAGCTCCACGCCTGCTTTCATAGCGTATTGCTCCATGTCGGAAATTCCTTCGGATTGTAAAACTTCGTCATCCATAAAAAAGTTCCCCGTTGTTGTTTTTGCATCCCGCTGCAAAATATAATATGCTGAGTCCGATAAGATCTCGGGTTTGCGTGAAGAATTAGTGATAGACTCTCCCCCAAGTAAATTTTGTACTGCTGCTGTTGCGATGGTTGTTCTTGGCCACAATGCGTTCACACCAATCTTTCCTTTATATTCTCCGCTCAAGCCTAAAACACACAAACTCATGCCGAACTTTGCAATCGAATAACCAAGGTGAGGTGCGAACCATCTTTCAGTAATAGAAGTCAGCGGTGGAGACAACATTAAAATATGCGGATTTTCAGCTTTCAACAAAAATGGTATGCACTTCTGCGAACACAAAAATGTTCCGCGTGTATTGATGTCCTGCATCAGGTCGTATCGCTTCATATCCAAATGAAGCGTCGGCGAAAGATTGATAGCAGAGGCATTGTTGACCAAAATATCAATGCCACCAAAAGTATCTACCGCGAGTTTTACTGCAGCTAACACTTCATCTTCATTCCTGATATCACACTTCACTGCTAAACCTTTACCGCCTGCCTTCTCCATATCTTCAGCAGCAGAGTAAATTGTACCGGGCAGCTTCGGATGTGGTTCCGTTGTTTTTGCCGCGATTACAATATTTGCACCTTCACTTGCAAGCTTCAGCCCTATCGCGTGACCAATTCCACGCGTACCACCTGAAATAAATACAGTTTTGTTTTTGAAAGACATCTTGTTGAATTATAAATTATGAATTAGAAAATATCGAGATCCTCTTTTGTTAGATCTTTAGGTTCAATCGCTTCTTTAATTTTATTTAGAAGAATTCTTAAAATTTTATTAGCTAATTCTTCCAGAACATTAATATTAGGAATCTCATTATAATAATTACTATAAAAATCTTTATATGAAACTCCCCAATAATCTTCTTTAAAGTAATTATCACATAATTTAATATCATATTTGGAATCCGTAAAATTAACCCTTACACTAAAGCTTAATTTTGGAACGGATTTTATATTTTTCTCTTTGAAGTTTATATAATGTTTAATACACTCTATACTTTGTAAATTTTTCAATGATTCAACAGGAAATTTAATAGACTGTACGAGCATATCTATATTATCAATTTTGGGATTTTGAATTTGTTTTAAATCCTTATCATTTTCAAAAGAGATTAAATACTCATTTTTAGTTGTAAAAAATAATTCGTCAAATGTTTGCGTCCTATTCAATATTATTTCAAAAAAAGGGTAAATTACGTTAGAAAATACCACGTTTACTTTTTCAATACTTTTACTAGGTCTTTGTATATCTTTTTTATCAAAAGATTTCTTTAGTAATTCGATTTCCTTAATAATATCGCTTTCTTCTTCAATACTTTCACCCTTTATTCCTCTTAAATAAAGTTCTAATGAATGTCGCAACAAATTACTCATGTATTCTACTAATGGAATAAATTGTTGGCTATCTGCCTGTGACAGTACGCCATAATAATTCTCTTTGTCTTCATTTTTTACGACAATCGGAGGATAAGAATGTCGCATAAGAATCAAGTTCATTAATATTCTTCCTAATCTCCCATTCCCATCATCAAATGGATGAATAGCAACAAATTTAAAATGAAACAAACTTGCTAAAATTAATGGATGAACATCAATATTTTGTTTACACTCATTATACCAATCTAGCAATTCTTCCATTAAAGCTGGCGTTGCTTCTGGACTGGGATAATAATGTATTTCTCCAGTTCGAGTTTTTACACTATTTGGCGAGGTTTTATATATTCCTAATTTAATTCTTTTTTTAGTTGATTGTCCATCTTCCGTAATTGCATCTATATCATATTCTTCCACTAAAATCATTTTATGCAATGACCGAATATCGGATTCAGAAATGTCACGTTTTTCTTTCACTATATCTAATAAAAAATTAATCGCATCGTTATGCCCTTTGATATCTAAATGATCTTTTAATGTTTTGCCTTTGGCTGTGATTCCATGCATTAAAAAAGCAACCGTTTCGCCATAATTTAGCTTATTTCCTTCAATGGCATTGGAGTTATAATTCCAGTCCAATCTTAGTTTTTGTAAAACCTTATCCCCTACCTCTTTGGCAATAGGTCTATGACTATCAACTTCTTTTTTCAAAGCATTAATATCCTCTATAAAAGGTAATTTACTTAATTCTATAGCCAGCTTGTCCATATCAAAAACAACTCCTATTGTTTATTCACAAACCTATGCAAATTTGCTCAAATTAAGTACACCGAAATAGGTTCTCTCTCACAATAATTAAAAAAATAAAAACATAGAGAAAAAGTAAAGATTAAATTGATTAAAAAACACGTATTTTGTTCTAAACAACAGTGATGCAATTTCCAACGCCTGAATACAGACAGATTTGTGATGATCCCGCAGATGCGCTCATCCAAAAATTGTTTGATACTTATGGTGATAAAACAGCAAGGAATATTTACCTCCAGTTAATTCATACCTTTTCATTGATCGATATACAGGCATTGCCACAGGAGATCGTTGCATTTCACCGGGAAAATGAAGGTAATGTTGTAATAGATGAACCCGAAAAAATAGATCTTGCTGCAAATTATTTCCAGGAGTACGGTCATGCGATGTTCCTGATATTGATCTGCAAAAGCCTGCCGATGTTGTACACCAGTTATCGCGGTACAAAAGTATTGTACGAAACAGGTTATCTCGTTGGCAAGAACCAGGAACCC
>JAQBNI010000091.1 GCA_028288625.1 Bacteroidota bacterium
TGGATACGCACTATAATTTTAATATTCCCGACAACTTATCACACGTTTCGCAGCAACTCATCTATGACTTCCTGAAAAATTTAATTCAATATTTTTCTGAGAATACGCCCGATCAATTGTCCATCAGTATTTATGTGATTTCCTCTATCCGTGAGGCGCAGATAAGGATCCAGCATACCGGCGCAAATATGAATCTGAACGATGAATATATCAAGTCTGTTACTTCCGTTATCGATCTGTTGAATGGAAAATTCCAGATCAATTTAATAAATGCATGGAATTTCAGGCTTCACATGGAATTTCCGATCCTGCTGAAAGAAGAAGATGTTGAAGCTACGTCGATTTCTGGGTGATCTTTCCTGAATACGTCTATTGTTTTTTTTATGTGTTCCTGAAATGCTTTTTCTTCACGGGTGTTTTCATTTTTTATTCGGTGTTGCAGCAATAAATTTATCTTTTCAATTTCTTTGTTGATATTTATCGTTTCACCCGAAAAATAAGTTTCACTAAATCTTTCCCAGATATATTTTATTGCTGTTGCATTCGGATGCAGCATGTCTTCCCCATAAAAACGATAATCCCGTAATTCATCCATTACAATTTCATAAGCCGGGAAATAAAAACAGTTAGAATATTTTGAAATGATCTGATGGATACTTTCTATCAATATGCTTTTGCTTCTTTGGTTTTCTATCGCGCCATCCCGCCAGTGACGTACCGGGCTTACAGTAAACAATACCTTTTTATCTTTTAACTGCGGTTGAATTTTGTCGAATGCTGAAACGATCTCCTCTATCCGAAGCAATCTTTTTTCAAATGCTGTATTTGGAATTTTATGACAGTTTGCAACTATTCTATCTTGTTCCATGTGCCTGTAAACAAAGGAGGTGCCGGGCGTAATGAAAATGAAATGCGAATCTTTAAAGTGATTGTACGCAGCTTCAATTTCTTTATTTATATTTTCCAGTACCTGTTGTTTATCATGACCGGAAAACCGTCCATGATGATCAAGCGAAAGATATAATTCATTCCTGTACAGCAACTCTCCTTCGGTATAAAATTGCCGGTCAATAACTCTTTTTAAATTATAAAACAGTGAAACAGGGTTGTATATAATTCCGAATGGATTGATATTAATCTTAAATTTATTTTGAAGTAGATAAGCGCCGATATTTTCAGTAAAGCACGATCCCATCATCAGCATTTTATCGGCATGTGTGATCCGGAAAGCAGGCGACGGAATGTCCACTTTTGTACTAAATTCCATTAATTTCAGCGTTTAGTATATTTTTGGAAAGATATTTGCTATTATTCGTTTATGCAAACTTTGAAGGGCGTTATTTTACTGGTTTTCCTCTTTACCGCCGGCGTGTCGGATGCAATGGTTTATGAAAGCAAGGTATACTCACCTCACATAAAAACGGTACAGTTATTTCCTACCGGTTATGATATGGCTTTTCCGGTCATCCATTTAAATTCTAATGAAACACTGGATCTCCATTTTGACGATCTCTCTGCAAGTGCAAAAACATATTATTACACAGTAGTCCAATGCCACAGCGACTGGACACCGACGCTCCTTAATGTAATGGAATACATAGATGGCTTCACAGAAGCAAATATCAATGATTATGATTACTCTAACGGCACGAAGGTTCCTTATGTGCACTATAAATTACAGCTTCCGAACAATGATATGAAATTCAACAAATCGGGAAATTATGCGTTGATCGTATATGAAAACAACAAGGATAATCCAATTTTTACCCAGCGTTTTATGATCACGGAATCAAAAGTAGTAATCGATGCCGGCGTAGCTTACCCGCGCAGTTTATATGACAGGGATAAATTCCAGGAAGTCGTTTTTAAGGTAGGCTACAAAGGTTTCCAGATCGATAATCCGCAAATGGAGATCAAGGCATCAGTGTTGCAAAATTACCGGTGGGACAATGCAAAACTAGATGTTAAACCCCAGTTTATCGGGATAAATGAATTGAATTTCGATTTTAATGGTGTTCTCACCTATCCAAGTCTTGGAAGAGAATTCAGATTTTTTGATATGCGCTCACTTCGTTTCCGGGGACAAAATATCCGTTCGTTTGATATAAAGGACGATGAAAATGACGTATACCTAACCTTTGATGCTCCTCAACAACCGGGTAAGTATCAATATCTTAAGGATCTTAACGGGCAATATTTTATTGAAAATCTGGATAACCCCTACTACAATACCGGTGCAGATTACGCCAAAGTGCATTTCACATTTGATTTTGCCGGAACAATATCCAATGGTAATTTTTTTGTAGTTGGAGCGTTTAATAACTGGACGTGTGATGAAACCTCGAAAATGAGATATGATCAGCTGGAAAGAAGTTATACTGCTGATATATTATTGAAACAGGGAACCTATAATTATTCGTATATATTTAAAGAGGAGAAAGAGAACGCAACAGACCAGTTTTTGACGGAAGGATATTATTATGATACCGAAAATGATTATTCCATCCTGTTGTATTACACGCCGTTTGGAGAGAGATATGACAGGCTGATTGCTATAAAACATATTAACTCACAATTAAACAGGTACTAATGAAAGACTTTAATATTGAAAAGGGCGACCTTTTGGTAGCCGAGCCGTTCATGAAGGATCCAAGCTTTAAAAGAACGGTTACCCTGATTTGCGAACAATCTGCAGAAAACACCATAGGTTTGGTTTTAAATCGACCATCCATTTTCCGCATTAATGAAATGATTCCGAATTTTCCTGCTTTCCAGGGAAAAGTATATTACGGCGGTCCGGTAGGTATGGATAGATTGAATTATATTCATGCTTATGGTGATCTGCTGGAAGGTTCGTTCCATATCAAGGACAATTTATACTGGAATGGAAATTTTGACCAGTTGAAACAGCTCATCCAGGAGAAACAAATTCTACCGCATAATATTAAATTCTTTGCAGGCTATGCAGGATGGGAAGCCGGTCAGCTAAATGAAGAAATGCAGGATGAAAGCTGGATCGTTTGCAGGGATTATCCCGAGATATTTAAGATGAGCGAATATATGTGGCAGGAAGTATTGGTGAAGATGGGTGGCAAGAACAAGCTGATCTCTACTTTTCCCGAAGATCCAATTCTCAATTAGTTAATTACTGGTCAGCACGCCTCAAGCCGTCTGACCATAAAGCACTGCATTCAACATCAACTACTAATTTCCCACACGCTAAAAATTAATTCAAAAAAGTCGTAGCTTCGCGGAAACGCGCTGTTTATGAGAAGAATTTCAACACTTTTACTATTGTTTATTGTTTTTATTTGCTGCCACTCTACCATGGCAACAGACAATTTTACGAGAGTATGCGGTCAGGACGACCTTACAAAATACTTCAGGAGCAAGCTGCCTGATTACGATGCGCAGGTAGATGCGATGTTCAAAGAATTATACGACAGCTACAAAAATCGAAATGCTGCAGCCATAGTTGATGATACAGTGTATACGGTGAGAGTGGTGATCCACATGGTTTATTTAAGTGATGATTCCGTTCAGAATATTCCCGATTTTATCGTTAACTCTGAGATCGATGCGATGAACCGGGATTACAATATGCTGAACGAGGATACGTCAAACCTTCGAAGTATTTTTAAAAGGTTTCGCGGCAACCCCGGAATAAAATTTGAGCTGGCAAAATTTGATCCACAGGGAAATCCAACTAACGGAATTGATCGTGTTGCAGGAAAAGGTCCGAGCATCGCTCCGGCTACTGCACTCGATTCATTAATTGGTGCAACTGACGATTGGTTTAAAAAAGGTTATACGGAAAGAATAACAAATGGCAAGAAAGATACCACGATCGGCGCAAGAAGCTGGGACAATAAGCATTACCTGAATATCTGGGTGACTAACCTGAATTTATTCCGTGATGTTTCTCAAGGCACCTTAGGTGGATTTGCTTATGCGCCTCCGGGTTTATCTAACTGGCCATTGGGAATTGGTTATCCTTCCGATACTGCAGACGGATTATCCATAGATTACAGGTTCTTCGGACAAAATAATTATTATGCGCAGGCACATCCTAATATTGCTTCCGTGATTGGAAAAGGCAGAACTGTTGTGCACGAATGCGGGCATTACTTAGGGCTGCGCCATACTTGGGGAGATTATGGCAATTTATTAGGCGGCGACTGCAGCAATATTCTTACTGCCGCTTTATTCTTTAACGATGGAATTGATGATACACCTTTTGAAAGAAGTCCATTTTCCTCAGCTATTCACGGGTACAGGTGCGATACAACAATAAACACTTGCTCCATACCATACAACGGTGTTGACTACCCGGATCTGTTTGAAGATTATATGGATTACTCAGGGGATGCGTGTTATAACTTATTTACAAAGCAGCAGGTGGCTATGATTCGCCGTGTATTGCGCACACGCAGATCCGGCATCATTGTAAAAAAAGAAATTAGTACTGCTACAATTGTACAGCGCCCTCAATTAAAAGATGAAGGTATTTCCTTTTATCCGAATCCTTCAAAGGATATAATGAATATACACCTGGATAAGATCATGTTGAATGATGTTGCGCTGGATA
>JAQBNI010000100.1 GCA_028288625.1 Bacteroidota bacterium
TCATTGGGCATAACTTTAATATTGCCTGGAGTGTGACGAATTCAGAACGTGATGTGATCAACAATTATTCAGTGGAATATCGCGATAAAAACAGGACGGCTTATAAGTTTGGTGACGACTATATTCCTTTTGAATATGATGTGGAAACGTTTAAAATAAAAGGTGGAAAAGATTTCGTGGATAGTATCCGCATCACAAAAGTTGGCGCAATTGTTTATGATGAAAATTTCGGGGAGATCAACGACAAAAAACATATTGCAACGTATTGGCGCGCGGAAGAGCCATCCAATGAAACCATGGCGTTCTATTATCTCAACCATGCAAAAAACCATGAGGATTATTTAAAGGCGTTGGAATTTTATGCTTGTCCCGGACAGAATTTTGTGTACGCGGATAAAGACAATAATATCGCAATTCGTCAGCAGGGGGATTTTTTACTGCGGACGAATAGCGGCGACGGTTCATTTGTTACGCCGCTGGCTACTGTAGACTTGCGTAAATTAAAAGCGCGGATTCCATCTGAACAAAATCCGTACGTACTCAATCCGGAGCGTGGATTTTGCTGCAGTGCAAATCAGAATCCTGTGGATGAAACTTATCCGTACCTTACAAATGGTGTATATGAAAACTATAGAAACCGTGTGATCAGTTCAACTTTAACCGCTGCAACCAATGTTTCCTGGGAAGATATGGGCAAGCTGCAGAACAATACGTTGAGTTTGCTCGCGAAAGAAGCAATGCCGGTCATACTTGCAAACCTCAACTCTCAAAACGATCCGTTTGCAAAAAAGATGGTGGATGCATTAAGCTCCTGGAATTATTATGCGGATTATAAAATAGATGCGCCCAGTTATTTTTATAAATTATGGGATGAGATAGAAGCGACAGCTTATGATGAGATGGATGCAAAGAATATTTCTTTTCGATTACCTGAACCGTACATTACGGTTAACCTGCTTGCCAACGATCCGAAATTTAAGTTGTTTGATATCATGAATACCGATAGTGTTGAAACGGCGAAGGATGTGATCAATATCGCCTTCAAAAAAACGACTGCTTTCTTTAAAGATTATACAAAAAATAAAAACAGCACGGTGTGGCAGCATTATAAAAATACAAGCATCACACATTTGGCACGACTGGAAGCATTTTCATTAAAAGATCTTCCGATCGGGGGCTACAATAATATTGTAAATGCGGCATCTTCAAAATGGGGTCCATCATGGCGGATGATCGTTGATTTTACAGGTGGAAAACCGCAGTGTTATGGCGTTTATCCGGGCGGGCAATCAGGAAATCCGGCGAGCAGGGGCTATACAGAATTTGTAGATAAGTGGATAAAGGGTGAATATTATAAGCTGCATTTCTTTGCGAACAAAGAGGAAGCGGAGAAAGGAATTAAAAATTAATGTTGTATGTTGAATGTTGAATGGAAACTTTCATCATAATAAATAGACGATTTAAATACAATACAACATTCAAAATAAAAATTTAAAAGATGTTTACAATAAAAGTTTTAATCATCGGCATACTGAGTTTTGTATTTACGCTGTTCCTGCCGTGGTACACAGTTGCCATTGTAGCTTTTTTCACGGGCGTGTTTTTATCCAACAAGCCGGGCAATAATTTTCTGGCAGGATTTTTCGGGGTTGGATTATTCTGGTTAGTCTACACGCTATATCTTGATATCTTCAACGACCAAATATTGAGTACAAAGATCGCTTTACTTTTTTCTCAAAGTTTAGGTTCCGCAATAACAAGTCCTGTATTGATCATCATCACAACATTCCTGGGTGCTATTATCGGTGGTCTTGCGTGTTTTTCCGGGTCATTAATTATGGATGACGGCAGCAAGGCTCGCTTGCGAAAAGCCGTAAAGAATGGAAGGTATACGCTGAAGATATGAGAGGAATTTCATCAATTTACTAGTTACGTGCAATAAATAAGCTTTCTAATAGTTAATCGTTTTCCATGTTTGCGGTTTCATGTTCTTCCAGTTTGTCCGCAATTTTTTTCTACTTAATTATATAAAATGAGTTTGCTTTCAACCGCAAAGCGCAGCGCAAATATCTTCAGCATTTCGGAAATATGTAAAGCTTATTTACAGCACGTAACAGCAGCTAAGCGCAAATGGCTAAAAATTTGTAAATTTAATTATTGCGTTTAGCCATCTGCGCCTAGCCGCAACCGTTATAGGCAATGCTTGGAGACGTGCTAACTTGAAACGACACACAATAAATAACGCTAACAAATAAGATCAAAAGTTATGGACAACATTATCAGAATTAAGATTGAACATACTCAACGAAAAGAAAGTAGTGGTTCAGCGAAAGAAACTTTTTGGGCTTCGTTTCAAGAATCTTATCGTAAAAGCCAAAGAGAAAATAATGACAACAGTGATTCTTTTCGTTCAATAGAATCCTATGAAACATCAATAGAAAGAAATTTCGGAAGAGAACTTTCTGACAGTCTAATAAGGTTTTGCAGTCGTGGGATAGATAATGTTGACAGGAGGTATTATGAAGAATTTTACCGGAAACAATATCGTAATAAAGGTTATCCAGATGATTTCCGAAACACATTATATAAGAATGACCCATCTTATAGGGAAGCTATAAACAAATCTATTTTAGCTTCTCAAATAATTATTAAGACAACTGACATCGGCTACGGCTCTTTAAGTTTAGGAATTATTATTGAACCTATTGACAAGTTACTTGACATCTTTGATAACAACTTTGATTTAATGAGAATTTTCTTTGAGAGTTATGTTCCAACAGCTTTTATAGAATCAATTTATGATAATCCTTATCCAGATAAGTATTCAGATATTCCATTATCATTTTATTACGACTTTCCTCAAAATATAAAAAGACAACAGATACAGGAACAGCAACCTACCGTCAAACAAAGTTTTAAAGATAAACTTGATAAAACAAAATTTCTAACGGGTTTATTTAAAAGTACTATTCTTTTACCTGTCTTTTTAACACTATTCATTTTATATTTTGCTTTTCAAAAAATAGATACCGCAAATAATGTTTATCTAAAAGATAACGCTGTAATTCAACAACAGAAGGAAGAAGTAATTAAAGGATATAAAGAATTGCTTGAACAATATAAAAGTGACTCTAAAAAAGACACAGCTTCTAACAAAACAAAAAAATAATGGACACGCATGAAACAAAAGCACTGCCTATAACAGCGGGCAAGCACAAGCGGCTAAAATGCATAAATTTATTTAGTTGTGTTTAGCCGCCTACGTCTGCCCGCAACCGTTAGCTGTAATGCAAGATGCGTCAATAAAAAAATATTACTCTAAAAAACAAAAATATTTATTCATCCAAATAAAAATGAAAAAAATGAAAATAGTTAAAGTTACTTATTCAACTAAAGCAGAGTATGCAGATCAAAACCAAATCAATATTAAAAATGTAATGACTGATCTACAACAATTAAATCACCAGGGTATTAATT
>JAQBNI010000056.1 GCA_028288625.1 Bacteroidota bacterium
ATGTCGGGGCTGTGAGCGCCGTGACCGTAATATTCATTGTCGTATTGCTTGCGCACTGTCCTGCATTCGGCGTAAATGTATATGTTACCGTTCCGTTACTTGTTGTATTAATAGTTGCAGGGCTCCACGTGCCTGCAATTGGAGTTGCATTTGTTGAGCTCAACGGAAGTGCAGGTGCAGCAGAATTCTGACACAAGGGTCCGATCGCTGTGAATGTTGGTGTTATTGACGAAGTAACAGTAATATTCATAGTCGCTGTGCTGGCACATTGTCCCGCATTCGGTGTAAAAGTATATGTTGCTGTTCCTACTGAAGTTGTATTAATTATTGCCGGACTCCATGTTCCTGCAATTGGGGTTGCGTTTGTAGAATTCACCGGTAAAGCAGGTGTTGCGGAATTCTGACAAAATGGTCCAAGCGCAGTAAACGTTGGTGTAATACCTGACGTTATCGTAACAGAAGTTGTGGTATTAAATTGGGGACAACCACCTGTTGCCGCAATAGTATATTTTACCGTGAATGTGTTTACCAAACTGGTACTGGGAATTATATCACCTGTAAGTGGATCTATTGTTAATCCGGCAGGAGTAGCCGAATATGTACCGCCTGTTGTTCCCGTTCGTGTAACACCTTGTGCTATAGATAAACTTGAACAAAAAGGTCCGGCATAAGCAATGGTGGCAGATGGCGAAGCAGATATCACCTGTATCTGAGTCGTAGTACTTAAAGTTACGCCACACGTTGTAACAGTATATATAATATTATGCGTACCCACTCCCGCTACGGCAGGATTAAATGTTGCTCCGGTCATACCGGTCCCTGCGAATGTACCACCGGTGGGAAATCCCGTCAACCCAACAGAAGGTGCGCTTGTACAATAAGGTCCGTTAGCGCCGCTAATAGTAGGCACAGTTCCTGCTCCTATAATTGTCACCACTTTGGAATTTGCACAACCCGACCCCGAATAGGTATAAGTATGCGTTCCAACTCCCGCAGTAGAGGGGCTGAACTTAGGTGTTGTTTGCCAGAATGGAGAAACTATACATGAACCATCAGTAATGGCAGGTGCAGCATTATATGTTCCGCAAGTAGGCGTAGGTGATAGCGTGACATCAGGGTCCGTTACACAATAAGTTGAATTCAACCCTAAATTAGGCAATGCGCCATTTGAAACTTTGATCGTCTTCGAATTACTGAATGTACCGCACCCGGTGACGAGTACATAATTAATTGTCCATGTTCCTACACCGGCTCTAATCGGATAAAAAGTATCATTGGACATTCCCGGACCGGAAAAAGTACCGCCAGGCGGAGTAGCGGTAAGTACTGCAGGGTTCGCATTCAAACAAAAATTAAACCCGGGCAAATTAATTATTGCACTTCCCGGATTAGTTTTCACGACCACATCCGATTGTGCTTTACATCCATTCGGATTAGTAACGATGACACGGTATACTGTATATCCCGGTGGGCTAACACTCATCGTATTACTTGCGCCGCTTTGAACTAAAGTACCGTTAGAAGGAAATGGAAGTCCAACAGGATTTTTATAAAATTGATATGTATTTCCTGCACCTGCAGGAACAGCTGTTAAAACTACAGGTGTTCCGCAATAATATTGATCAGGTCCCAGGCTAACAGTAACATTTGCAATAGTTATGTTTACACTGGCGGTCGCAGAGCATGCTCCTTTAACCACCGTAACTGAAATTGTTTTTGGTGTTGTTGTAGAAAATGTTGCCGTTGAACCTTGCTGACCGTCCATCCAGTAATAAGATGTCCCTCCACTGGCTGTCAGCACCTGTGAATTTGGTGTAAATGAATAGCCGGTTGGAATAGTTGCCTTGCAAACCAACGCAGGTGTACTGATTGCAGCAATTGGAGGAGCGCCTATTACTACATTATAATCCGAGTTCATATTATTCCCGCAAAGGTCCAGGATATTCTGTGCATGAATTGCATAAGTTCCCGGCGGTAATGCAGGCGAAACTGAAATATCAATATTATTTGTGCGGTTGCTGAAACAGTTATTTGCAGTAACGGTAAACGTGTGACCAGCTAAAGTGAAATCAGAATTCTGAAGTGTGGAGCAATCTATCCATTCAGAAAAAATAACATGAAAAGCAGATGCACTTACACAGTTATTGGAAAACGCATTTGTGATAGTTGGCGGCGTAGCATCAGTAATTGCTACTGATCCCGCTTCGTTTTGAAATTTCAATGTGAATCCATCATTAGAACCACTGTAAAAATTTATACAGATCGCATATTGCCTGCCTACGGTTACATTCACCCTATTATTAAATCGATTACAATCTGAATATTTACTTTGATTAGAACAATCATTACTGGAACAAGTCCCATAGTTCTCACTGCAAAGCGCACCGCTTATACCGGTATAGCCCGTGTATACCGAAAAATTACATGCCATTTCTGATCTTTTACCATCCGCACATCCGGCGGTAATATCCCAAAGAACAAAATCGTAATCCGTAGTACCCGCAGGAAGTATCCTGAAATCTAATGGACCACTTGATTGTGGTGTGAAGGAATACCACACTGAACCACCGGATCCTGTTCCGCTGTAACAGGATCCATCATCGTCACCAATATTTCCTACGTCTGTATATAGTCCGCCAAGTGCGACAACGGTATTATTTGCACATAAGGGAATAGCATAAGGACAATCACTTTCCGGCTGCGACATCGGACGTAAATTTGAAGAAGACGGAGAAACCATATCATCTATATGTGCTACCCATCCCTTTGAGTTTTTTGTGTTGAGGGCAGGTTTATATTCGATAGTTAATATCTCCCCCCTGATATTTGCCTGTTTTTTCAGTCCATTGAAAGTACCCAGTAAATTTTGTTGCAAAGTGTTGTTACCGCGATATACATTAATTACAGCGCCTGCCGGTATATCAATTTGTGTAAAATAAAGACTTAAGCTATAACCGGGACGAGCTGTAAATGTAGTTGCCTGGTAAGTATTGCTTACGGCGCCGTTTTCTCCCCCATCATCATAAAATATATTTCCCGTGGTTTCATAACTGCAACCATTGCATGCTTTGTAAGATGCAGGATATTGATGGATAGTTCCGGGTACCGAGTAACCGTAAACATAACTGAACACAATAAATAGAAGAAGATGTAAAGTTCTCTTCATGCAGTAAATTTCGAATGTATATTATGAAGTTAATGAATTCAATTCAAAAAAGAATGAATTTTATATTATCATTCGCCAAAATTTGGAGGATTTTGTGGATAATCTTGAAAAATTTAAAGATTGATACCTGCACTTTTTCCAACTTCAATTGCCTTTTCATAGCCGGCATCCGAATGCCTGAATATTCCCATTGCGGGATCATTGAATAAAACTCTTTTCAGGCACTCATCTGCGCGATCAGTTCCATCAGCTAAAATGACCATACCTGCATGCTGCGAATAGCCCATACCCACGCCTCCTCCATGATGAAAACTCACCCATGTTGCACCGCCGCTTGTATTGCTCATTAGATTCAACAGCGCCCAATCACTCACCGCATCGCTTCCGTCCTTCATCGCTTCTGTTTCCCTGTTGGGACTGGCGACGCTGCCGCAATCAAGGTGATCGCGACCAATAACGATCGGTGCTTTTACCTTTCCTGTTCGCACGAGATCATTAAACATCAACCCTGCTTTTTCACGCTCACCTAAACCCAGCCAGCATATCCGCGCAGGCAATCCCTGGAACGCAATTTTTTGCTGCGCTTCATTCAGCCAATGGATCATTCCTTTATTTTCCGGGAATAACGCCATTAGTGCCTGATCGGTTACATAAATATCATTTGGATCACCGCTTAATGCTACCCAGCGAAACGGACCTTTCCCTTCGCAAAACAACGGGCGAATATATTCAGGCGTGAAACCAGGAATATCAAAAGCATTCTTCACGCCTCCTTCTTCTGCATACGCGCGAATATTGTTGCCGTAATCAAATGTAACTGCGCCGCGTTTTTGTATTTCGAGCATAAAGCCTACGTGACGCGCCATACTGGCAATCGCTTTTTGTTTATAGAGATCAGGATCTGATTGTCGCAAAGAAAACGCCTCCTCCAATGACATATCATTTGGAATATAACCATTCACAGGATCATGTGCTGATGTTTGATCTGTTAGAATATCCGGTATGATATTATCCTGTAACAATCGCTTCAACATATCTCCCGCATCAATGACAACACCAATCGAAACAGCTTCACCTTTCTCTCTCGCTTCGTGCATCCATCGTATCGCTTCCTCATAAGAATGCGTCATCTTATCAATATACTTTGTGTCCAATCTTTTTTGAATACTTGCAGGATTAATATCTGCTGCAAGAAATGTTGCACCCGCCATTGTCGCTGCGAGCGGCTGTGCACCTCCCATGCCTCCGAGTCCGGCAGTGACGAGCAACTTCCCTTTTAAGCTGTCGTTGAAATGCTGCCGTGCACATTCCATGAATGTTTCGTAAGTACCTTGTACAATTCCCTGGGAGCCGATGTAGATCCATGAGCCTGCTGTCATTTGCCCGTACATCATCAAACCTTTTTCACGGAGTTCATAGAAGTGTTCCCATGTTGCCCATTTCGGGACGAGGTTCGAATTTGCAATGAGTACACGCGGTGCCTGCCGATGAGAACGGACAATACCCACAGGCTTTCCGCTTTGAATTAAGAGTGAATGATCTTCGTCGAGTTCCAGTAAAAGCTCTATTATTTTTTGAAGTGATGCAACGTTGCGTGCTGCTTGTCCAATTCCTCCGTACACGACTAACTCCGCGGGATTCTCTGCAACTTCCGCGTCAAGATTATTCAATAACATTCTCAGCGGCGCTTCTGTCTGCCATGATTTTGCATGGAGCTTGTTTCCACGCGGCGCTTTGTAATGTGGGTGTGAAGCGTATTGTGAGAGAAATTCTTTAAACATAATTTACAATTCAAACTCATTAAAATTTTTATTTAATCTTTTACCTGCTACATCATTCACATGATTCACAAAAGAAAAATCTGCGATCATATTTTTTACTTGATTGATGTCGTCGGAAAAGATCCGGTCTTCATTGGCGAAAGAAACAGTGTGTCTGACAAAATCATGCGCAGCTTCCAGTAAAACAGAGCTTTTCAGAGGTCTGCGAAATTCTATCGCCTGGCATGCTGTCATCAATTCTATCGCTAAAATAAATTCAAGATTATCCAGCACCTGGTATAATTTCCTACCACTGATACTTCCCATCGAAACATGATCTTCCTGACCGAGAGAAGTTGGAATACTGTCTGCGCTTGCGGGAAAACAGAGTGTTTTATTTTCTGTCACTAATGCTGCAGTAGTATATTGAGGAAGCATAAAGCCGCTGTTCAATCCGACTTCATTCATCAGCAGCATCGGCAAGCCATATTTTCCTTCCAGCAATAAATAGCATCTCCGGTCAGAAATATTTCCAAGTTCAGCAGCCGCAAAACAACAGTAATCCAGCGGCAAGGCTAACGACTGTCCATGAAAATTTCCGCCGCTGATGGTATCCTTATCACTAAAAATTATAGGGTTATCCGTAACTGAATTCAATTCAATTTCTGTGAGCTGTTTTAAATGCAGCCATGCGTTACGAGATGCGCCGTGTACCTGCGGCATGCAGCGCAAGCTGTACGGATCCTGCACGCGATCGCAATCCACATGACTCTGCATGATCTCTGAATGATCGAGCAGCAAGCGTAGTCGTTGCGCAACCAACTGGTTACCTGAAAACGGGCGCAGTTTGTGCAAGCGTTCATCAAACGGCGCCTTAGTTCCCGTCAAAGCTTCCAGGCTCATCGCCCCAATAATATCAGCCGCTTCGAGGCAATTATGTAAGCGCTGCACGCATTTTATCGCATAGGATAAAATAAATTGAGTGCCATTGATCAACGCCAATCCTTCCTTCGGACCCAATTTTATTGCTTCAATATTTTCTTTTTGAAAAACTTCCTTTGTCTGAACTTTCTTTCCTTTATAAAAAACTTCTCCCAAGCCGATCAACGGTAAAAATAAATGTGCAAGCGGCGCCAGATCTCCTGATGCGCCAACAGAACCTTTTTCCGGAACAACGGGAATGATATCCTTTTCAATGTGCCATAAAATTCTTTCCAGCGTAGATAATTGTATGCCGGAATAACCCTGCGATAACGCCTGCAGCTTGGTGATAAGCATCAGTCGTGCAATTTCTGCTGGCACCGGATTACCGACACCCACGCTGTGGCTCTGCAAAATTTTATACTGCAAAGTGCGCGTATCTTCCTCAGAAATTTTTTTGTTAGATAAAATTCCAAACCCGGTATTGATACCGTATACGGTTTCATGCGCTTCTACGATTTTATTAACGTATTCCTGCGAACGGATAATTTGTTTTTGAGCATCTTCATCAATAGTTCCTTTAACTTTTTTAGTTAAGAGGTCAATTGAACCTGCAATGGAAAGAAGATCTGTACCGTATTTAAAAGAGGAAGGCATCAGCTAAAAATACATAAATTATCATCATAAAAAAAGGACTCGATATGAGTCCTTTTTTTTATAAAGTTTAATCCGATTAGAAATTTTTCCGGACAAGTTCGTAATGCGATGTATTGCCATCTGTTTCTATCATACCGTAAGTATTGTTCATGTAGAGATCTGTTTCTACAGTAAGTGAACCCGGTTGCGTAGAGTGAGACGTTATATGAATCACCAGACATGAAAATGTACCCGCCGGAACTGTTATAGAAACATTCTTATCTGTTATGGTAAATGTATTTGTAACCGTATATCCACCTGTGGAAGTTACGACGCTCGACCATGTATCGTTTATATTTCCATCAACATAATATGCGATCTGCGCATTTGTCATTGCTGCATCTGCAGCCTGGTATATATAATTTCCACAAGGTTTTGCGTAACCTGAAAACGGCGTGCCGTTATCAAATGTGCTGGTACTTTTAAATATTCCCGAACCTGCACTTTCCATAGTAACAAATAAGGAATCGGCAAAAATGTAAATAGGTTCATTGGTATAAACCCAGGAATGACCATCTCTTACCCAACCTGTATTATTTACGCAGTTTCCGGGGATATTATTGTTGTTGGTGGAGTTACTGCTTTTTTTACAAGAGCTTATTGAGATTGTCAATAATAAAAGCATGCTAAAATTTGTAAATAGTCGTCTCATAATTTGTTTTTTTTATAAAGATAGAAAAATATATCATCTCAAAACCTATATCATAATTTCTTGTCAATTATCAACATTTTGAATACTGTCTTTGTATTTGGGGTGATCTTAAAGCGGTCGTCAATGCGATGACCAACGAGCCATACCAATTTTTCACCTGAAAAAAGGACCGCAGTATTTTCTTTATCCAACAAAGAAAACTTTTCATCCTTAAAATATTTAGAAAGCTTTTTCTTTCCCGCCTTACCGGGTGTTTTCGGTTTGCTTAATCCAAAAGGGTAAAAATAATCTCCTTCCTTATAATAGCGCAGCAACAACGGAAATTCTATTTTATCATGATCAATATATGCGAAGCGTCCGGAAGTTTTCACATTCATTTCTGCAATTGGAACAACAGAACATTCTATTTTGTAATTATTAAAATTAATGTGGTGAGGGATTTTATCGAAGACGATATAATCCTCTCTTTCCGTATTTTTTGGAACGATAAATAAACTTTTGCGGTCGACAACAATCCGATGCGTTTCGGAAAAAAACTGTTTGCCGCTTTCGTTTGAACCTATAAGGTTTTCGAAAACCTGCCCGGTTTGATCACTATTAAAACCGAATCCGTTCAGCATATGAAATAAAATTGTTTTTCCCGCTTTATGAGTTTTAATAAAACCCATTTTAATTTCTGCCATTCCATTTTTTTCCGAATAACATTTCTTTTTCAACTGATCAATGTTTTCATCAGATAAGACCATATAATCGTTCATACGGGAGATCAACTCTTTGATGGAATTATAAAATGAGGGATTTATTTTCTGCAATTCGGGAATTACATTGTGGCGGATGGCATTGCGCTGATAATCGTCGGTCGCATTGCTAACATCTTCACGGAATTTTATTTTGTTTTCTTTCGCGTAATCAACAATTTCCTGTTTTGAAACCTCCAGCAACGGGCGAATAATAAACCCGTTTTTCGGCTGCATGCCTGTAAAACCTTTGATACCCGTACCCCGCGAAATATTTAATAAAATAGTTTCTGCCTGGTCGTCGAGATGATGAGCCGTAGCAATAACATGATAGCCATTTTCTTTGCGGATCTTTTCAAACCATTCATAACGCAATTCACGCGCCGCCATTTGCGTAGAAATATCTTTTTCTTTTTTAAATGTATTTGTATCAAATCTTTCCGTGAAAAACGGAATATTTTTTTCCGCAGCGTATTGCTGAACAAAACTTTCATCTGCATTGGAATCTTTTCCTCGCAACTGAAAATTGCAATGTGCAATACCGATCTTAATTTTCAGCTTTAATAAAATATCTATCAGCACCATAGAATCCACTCCGCCGCTGCAGGCAACAAGAACCGGAGTTCCGCTGTTGAACAGGGAGTGCTGTTGAGTGTATGACTGTATACGATTGATCATATTTTATGTTCATCAATTTTCCAATTCGCAGGATTATCTTCAATATATTCAAAAATGTTATAAAAAGAATTCTCATCGCGAACAATATGATCGTGATAATTATTTTGCCAGACTTTCCGAAAAGGCGTATTCCTTTTTAAATTGATTTGTTTTGTAGTGGTAGATTTTATTCCTGAAATAAATGAAGATATTGATTTCGATTTACGCTGCCGTACATACGCACCAACGTGCGTATCATCATTAGGATACGCACTGCTGTGCATATCTACTATGTGCATATCATCGGCAGGTGTGTTATTTGGATACGCACTGCTGTGCGTATCTACTGGGTGAATAATCTCTACCAATATATGAATATGATTAGGCATTATTACCCATACATGAAATTTCATGTTGTCACGAATTTCAATAGACTTTTTTAATTCTTGCTCTACAATTTGACCATATCCATTTAAAATCATTTGGTTGTTTTCAATCTCTCCTAACAAGCATTCCTGTTCTTCAATACAAACAGTCAAAAAATAAATTGCTGCCTGGGAATAATCCCAACTATATAATCTATGCGATTCAGAACGATATTTATTTTTAAATAATGTCATGTTATATTATTGGATAACGTGGGTATAATACGCACGTCGGTGCGTATCTACATCAACAAATTCATCTTCGCATTTTGCAGCTCACTCAATGCATGCATATCATTTAACTTTTTTGCTATACTTATTCCCATCTCATAAATATTTAATGCTTTTTTAATCTCTTCCAATTGTTCATAAACCTTTCCTAAATGATAGTAAGCGCCAATATAGTTTTCATCTGCAACTAGCAGTTTTTCAAATAGTTGGACAGATTTCTCAAAGTTCTCCTCCTTCTCATATTCCTTCGCCAATGCAAACAAACCGAACGTATCGTTGGGGTTATCAACAATAATCTGCTCCAGACGGTGTATGCGCGTGTTCGTCATTCGTTAAGTGAGTAAAATAAATTATTTTAGCGTCTCAAAATTAAATGCAAAGTTATGAAATTCTTAGTATGTATAAGTTTAGTTCCTGATACCACTACGAAAATTTCGTTTGTTGAGAATGACACAAAATTCAACACGGATAAAGTACAGTGGATCCTGAACCCTTATGATGAATGGTATGCACTGGTACGTGCGCTTGAATTAAAAGAAGCAAACGGCGGAAATGTAACGGTAGTGAACGTTGGAACTGCGGAAAACGACCAGGTGATCCGAAAAGCACTTGCCATTGGTGCAGATGATGCGATACGTATTGACCTCAGTGGAGATGTGGACTCTTTTGCTATTGCATCGGAAATTGCTGCAGTTGCAAAAACCGGCGGTTACGATATGATATTGCTCGGAAAAGAAACGATCAGCTATAACAGTTCAAATGTGGGTGGAATGCTCGCAGAATTACTGGATCTTCCTTTTGTTTCTTATGCATCCAAAATGGACCTGAACGGAAACGTTGCACATATTGAAAGAGATATTGAAGGCGGAAAAGAAATTCTTGAAGTAGCACTACCGTTTGTTGTTTCGTGCGCGAAAGGAATGGCGGAAGCGCGAATCCCAAACATGAAAGGAATTATGGGCGCGAAATCAAAACCGCTGAATGTAGTGGCACCGCAAGGCGTGGCTTCCTTAACCTCCGTAGTGAAGTATGAATTACCGCCGCCAAAATCTGCAGTTAAACTGATCCCTGCAGATCACCCGGAACAATTGATTGAATTATTACACACTGAAGCAAAAATTATATAACATGGCAATTTTATTTTTTGTAGAAACCGCAGAAGGAAAAGTAAAGAAAGCAAGTTTTGAAGCTGCATCTTACGCTTCACAATACGCCGCAAATTCAGGCAATGAAGCAATTGGCGTTGCGTTCGGTACAATTGACGATGCACAATTAACGCAACTTGGCGCATACGGCGCAAAAAAAATACTGCATGCAAATAATGCGGCATTCGATAATTTTGATGCAAATGTTTTTGCAAGAGCGATCGCAGATGTTGCTTCAAAGATCAATGCGGATACGATCGTGATCTCCCAAACATTAGCAGGAAAGGCAATTGCTCCAAGTATTTCTGCGCGATTAAAAGCAGGGATCGTTTCCGGAGCAGTGAGCTTACCCGATGCGGATTTTGTGGTAAAAAAAGGAGCGTTTTCAGGAAAAGCATTTGCCTACGTTAAAGTAAATACGCTAATGAAAATAATTGCACTCGTACCGAATTCTTATGGTGCGAAAAAAGGCGAAGGCACTGCGACAGTAGAAGCAGTTACCGTTGAGCCTGTAGCAAGCAGAATAACGATTAAGGAAGTCATCCGACAAAGCGGTGATGTTGCACCTCTTCCCGAAGCAGAAATAGTGGTTTCTGCGGGACGCGGCATGAAAGGTCCTGAAAACTGGGGCATCATAGAAGATCTTGCTGCCGCATTGGGCGCGGCAACGGCTTGCTCACGACCTGTGGCTGATGTGCACTGGAGACCTCACCACGAACACGTTGGACAAACAGGTGTTGCGATCCGTCCGAATTTATATATCGCAATCGGAATTTCCGGAGCGATACAACATTTAGCCGGTGTTAATCAATCAAAAGTAATTGTGGTGATCAACAAAGATCCTGAAGCACCATTTTTTAAAGCTGCGGATTACGGTATCGTTGGTGATGCGTTTGAGATCGTTCCGAAATTAACGGAAGCGGTGAAAGCGCTGAAGGCATCGCAGCATTAAACCCTAAATCCTAAAGGGACTTGAAGGATTTCATATTAAGGATTTAGAATATAACCATCAACTTCGTTGATGGTTTTTTTTATTTACTTTAGTTTATATATCTTTATTTAGAAATAATGAAATTGTATGAAATGTCCTTAAGGGTATTACATAAACTCGTGTAAGGAATCGTGGAGAAGAGAAATTATTGTAGTAAATAAATAACAGGCAATGAAAAAATCAGTTTATATCTTTTTAGTGTGCATTATTACTTTTTCGTCTTCCCTTTTCGCACAAAAGAGAATTAATGCAACTGCGTGTGAAGGCAGCACCGGCGAAGATTATTTCGCGCCTATTTACACCCGCGACAATATGTTTGCTCGTATTCGAAGTGGCAGACCTGATCTCCAAACGCATTATTCTTTTTATAACCGCACCGATTCCTCCTGGTATTACGCGGCATGGGCAGGAGATATCGCAGGCAGCATTCACCAATTCGGCGTATGGTTGTTCAAATGCGATAAAAAAAATAACCTGCAGCAAAAAATATTGCTGCCTGCAAGCGATAGTGCATATAACGTGGTGATGGATTCTACCGGTATTTATTTATTCGGAAATACTTACGGCACTTGCGATTCCGGTCTCCATATTTTATTCAAATTAAGCAAATATAATTTTTTCGGTGCCTTGCAATGGTATCATCCCATCTGCACTTCGCATATGTATGGTTATATCTCCGGCATTGACAATAACGGGAATATATGTTTACTGCTCGAGAGATCACCTTCCTTTGGAATTGCATCTTTTCAAATTATACGGATGAATTCCGGGGGCGCTGAAATCTATAACAATGAAATTAACGAAGACAGTACCAAGCCCGTGAAAATAGAAGGAAATTATTTGTATGCATACGGGAATCTCAACCAATACTTGCCTACTGCCAAAACACTTTTTAAAAAAATAAATTTACTGACAGGTAATATCGATGCGCAAAAAGTGTTGGATTCTTTTTCTGTAGGCACGATCCAGCCGTTGAGCTCCGGGTTATGGCTGATGGGCTGGAATTATGCTACGGATACGGGGAAAATTCAAACACTTGATGACAATTTAAACCTCGTGGAACAGCATCCATTTGCAGGGAATTTTGACGGTGGCAATTATTATGAATTCGATACCATCGAAAATTATTTTTATTTAAACTCGTATGATGGATATTTCTTCACTAAGGTAGATCTTAGCGGCAATATTGTCTGGCAACAATTCCTGACGTACGTCACCCAACCCGAGAGCGAAACTGTATTTCATAGTTCTAATGGAAATCTTGTGCGGTATGTGAATGATGCATATTTTTCCCCTGCGACCAATATCCTGTTTGATGTATTAGATAAGAATACCGGGCAGGTGTTGTATGCTTATTACAACTCCCCTCAACAGCCTGATAGCATGGTGTATAATGGGCATACCTATTATCTCATGGGAGAAACAGCAAGGCAGTCCCGATCGAATCCTGATATACTATACCTGTTAAAGACATTCAGCAATGACATTTATTCGCCTACGGAAACGTTGCACGCTTTGGAAAAGTTTAACGTCGCAACCGGTGTTGTTACCCGCGAAGAAATGGAGCCCTATAATTACAGGCTCTCGACATCCTTCATGGAACTCAATGCTGACAACAGTATTCTTTTAACAGGATTGACTGATCTTTGTAATTACGGACAAGATGATTTATTATGGGCAAACATTGCAGATTCATCCAATAGCATTACCGGTAAAGTATATATCGATGCGGACAACAATAATATTTATAATCCGGGAACAGATTACCTGTTTATACAGGGTGTAGTAAAAACAGAGAAAGATAATTCTACTGCTTATTACTTAGATGAAAATAGCCATTATATTTTTTTTACAGATACAGGCTCGTACAAGACGTCATTTAATGCATACAATGATTATTTTACGGCAACACCCGCTTCGAAACTTACAACATACACAACTTTCGGCAACACGGACACTGTAGATTTTGCACTACATCCGAAAGGAAACATCAATGATCTTAGCGTAAACATGGTCAACACATGGGTTACCGTTCCGTCGCTTCCAAATACTTATGAAGTGGTTTACAACAATGAAGGTACAACGGTAATGAATAATGCAGTTGTTTCGGTTATCTTAGACAGCCGTCTAATCTACAATTCCGCAGTGCCTTCGCCTGCATCAACAGTTGGCGATACGCTCAAATGGAATATCTCCACTTTAAATCCATCACAACAGGGAAAAATAAAAATCAATTTTACAGGAAATACACCGCCATTCCTGAATGGAGAAGATTCCTTGTTAAGTTATGCGAATATCCGTCCCGTTTCCGCTGACTCCACTCCCCTCAACAATGATTACACATTAACCGATATCGCACATTATTCATATGATCCAAATGACAAAAATGTTGAAAGCAATTCACAGTTAATTCCTGCACAGATATTAAACGGAGATTATATTACTTACCGTGTACGTTTTCAGAATACAGGCAGTTATTCTGCAACCAATGTAATTATAAAAGATACGCTGGAAAATAATTTAGACTGGAATTCCTTACAAATCGTTTCTTCAAGTCATGCCGGTTTGCAAACATCAGTGCTCAATAATAATATAGTGGAATTCCGGTTCAATAATATCAACTTGCCTGCATCGTCAGTGAATGAAGCACTGAGCCACGGATACGTCGTGTTCAAAATAAAGCCTAAATCAACCTTACTACCGGGCAATACCATCAAAAATACAGCGCACATTACTTTTGATTTTAATGTTCCTGTGAAAACAAATACAGCTACCGTCAGAGTGATTAATGTTACAGGCACAATCAATAAAAATAATACTGAAGGGAATATTTCTGTTTTTCCAAATCCTAATTCAGGAAATTTCACGATTGATTTTACTTCAAAAGGAAATTTTCAGATTCGTTTAAAAATTTACGATGTAACGGGAAAAGAAATTTTAAATGAAACGAAATCACATCATGACCAAACTGAATTGCAATTAAATGAAATTGATTTGTCTGCAGGTTATTACAATGTGGTGATCAGCACTGGTAAAGAATCATGGAGCAAAAAAATTATTGTAACTAAATAATGCTTATGAAAAAATCTGTTTTCATCCTTTTATTAGCTTGTGCTGTTTTCCCTTCAAAAAATTTTGCACAACGGCAGCTAAGCATTAATGCATGTGAAGGATCCGAACGCCAGGATGAGATGATACCTATTTACACGCGCAGCAATATGCTAGACCGCATGTATCATGCAAAGCCCGACGCGAAAACACATTATATGTATTACAACAGCGACGATTCCTCCTGGTATTCGACGGTTGGATGGAATTATCCCTGGGGCAGCGGCGATTCATCCGGTGTCTGGCTTGTAAAAACGGATAAAAAAAATAATGTGATTCGAAGAAGTTATCTTCCTTCCAGCGACTCGGCGTTCAATGTGGTGATAGATAAAACCGGCATTTATTTAAGCGACTACGTAACATTTTATGTCAATCCGGGACAGCCTAAAATCTTTAAAATACTTCGATATGATTTTGAAGGAAGGCTGTTATGGGAGCACAGAATTCTCTCCTATAATAATTTAATGTACATATCCGGAATTCATGACGACGGCGGCATCGATGTCATATTCGACAGCCATGGCGGCAGCATGCCTAATTACTTCGAAGTAGCACGCTTAAACGGCAGTGATGGAACGGAAATTTATAATCATTCCTTTTCAAGAGTGATTAACTCGAATCCTACACCCTTAAAATTTGCTGCGAGAGGAAATTACCTGTATTCATATGGTAGTTTCAGCCTAAAGGCGAACATTCAAAAAATCAACTTGCAAACGGGAGCTCTCGAAAAACAAAAAACCATCGACACCGTAACGATAGATTTCCTTCAACCCATGGATTCAAACATTATCCTGTTGGGATCCTACTATTTTGATTATGACGGCTGGGGAATGACGCTGGACAATGATTTAAATATCATAGAAAGAGACACGTTCACTCCTTTTGTTGGAAATAATTATGTCATCTTCGATTCTATTGAAAATTGTTTTTATGGAAGCTTAGCCGCCGGAAATACATTTATAAAAATCGGGTTGCACAGCAATGTTTTTTGGAAGCGCTCGGTTCCATATGGGTATTCCGATTATACAGTTACCTTTCGTAATTCCGCGGGCAATATTGTACGCTTTGTAAATGAGCTGAACGGAGTTCCGTGGGGCGAAAGTTATATCGATGTCATTAATAAAAATACGGGCGATATACTATACACTCATTATACAGACGATACTCATCCGGATAGTGTCGTGTTTTCGGGAAAAGCATATTACGCGACGAATATACTTGTAAGACAATCGCCATCAAATCCCGATGAGTTCTACATCCTGAAAGAATACTACGAATATTCGAGTGATTATCCGCCTTTCTTTCATGTATTGGAAAAATTCAACTCGACCACAGGTAAAATTTCGCGCGAAGAATTACAAAAAGATAGTAGTGCGGTTTTGGTAACCAATATAGAGACCGGGATGGATGAGCACATCTTAGTGAATGGGAATATGCCCTGCAATTACGGAAATAAGGATGTTTATTGGGGAGAGGTTTTAGATTCTACCAATATTATTTCAGGAAAAGTATACATCGATGTAAATAATAACAACGTATACGATGCTGCAACCGATTATTTGTATACACAAGGCGCTATTAAAACCGGCAAGACGAATTATGTCTATTCCGCCTACTTACAAAACAACGGCACTTATGCCGTTAATACGGATACCGGAATGTATACTTCTGTCTTTACAGGATACAATTCTTATTTCATTGTTACGCCTGTTTCAAAAATTATTTCTCATGATACCTATGGAAATCATGATACCGTAGATTTTATTTTACATCCCGCCGCAACTATTCACGATCTCTCGGTCACCCTTGCAAATTCCTGGGTCACGAGACCGGGGTTTATAAACAGTTATGAGGCTTTTTATATAAACAACGGCACAGCCGCCGCAAATGCAAATATTGTTATCGTACTTGATCACCGGTTATCGTATGAAAGCGCAGTGCCTGCACCGTTTTCTATCCATGGAGATACCTTAAGCTGGAATATAGGATCTCTAAATCCATCCATGCAGGGACAGATCACTGTATCTTTTACAGCGGATGTTCCGCCGCTGCTAAATGGCAACGATACACTTTACACTACTGCGATTATCTCGTCTGTAAGCGAGGATACTATGCAGGCAGATAACATCTTCAGACTTACGGATGTTGCAAGAAATTCATTCGATCCGAATGACAAAGACGTGGAAGCAAATTTATCTATGACGCCCAGTCAAATCAGCAACGGGGAATATATTACCTATCGCATCCGTTTTCAAAACACCGGGAATTTTACAGCCACGAATATTCGCATCCGCGATACACTCGAAAATAATCTCGACTGGAATTCTCTTCAAATTATTGGAGCCAGCCACAGCGGATTACAAACCACTATTATCAACAATAATATAGTGGAGTTCCGTTTTGATAATATCAATTTACTTCCTGTGTCGCAGGATCCGGATCTCAGCCATGGATTCGTAGTTTATAAAGTGAAACCAAAATCTTCATTGATTGCGGGGAATACAATTAAAAATACGGCACACATTATTTTTGATTATAACCAGCCTGTAAATACTAATACGGCGCTTGTAAGTGTAGTCAATTTAACCGGAACTATAAGCCATCACAATGTTGCGGGTGATATAAAAGTATTTCCGAATCCAGGTGATGGACAATTCACCGTTGATTTTTCTTCTAAAGGAAACTTCCCTTTAAATATTACCATTTATGATCTAACAGGGGAAATCGTATATATGAAAACTTTGCATCATATTGACAGGTCGCAAATTGAAATTTCAGAAACCGTCTTAGCATCCGGCTTATACAATATCCAATTGTATGGCAACAATCAAACATGGAACAAAAAAATAATGATCAATAAACCTTAAAAAATCAAAACGATATACACAATGTAGAAAACACACAAGCAATTCTTGTGTGTTTTTTTTATCTTTACAACGATGAATAAGATCGAACTGGAAATCATCAATATTACGCAGGGTTTTACCCAGCATCACTCCTATGCGGTTGTGCTGGGAGAAGTGAAGGGAAAACGCAGGCTGCCCATTGTTATCGGCGCAGCGGAAGCGCAGGCGATAGCAGTTGCACTCGAAAATATGCCGCCCGCACGCCCGCTTACACACGATCTTTTTAAAACCGTAATGGACACCTTTAATGTTTTTTTGAGCGAGATAGTGATCACTAATCTCATGGATGGTGTTTTTTATTCCAAGCTCATTTGTATTTTCAACGGCGAAGAACACGAAATAGATTCGAGGACCTCGGATGCCATCGCGCTGGCAATCCGTTTCGGCTGCCCGATCTATATTTACGGGTCGATCCTGGAAACGTCAGGCATTGTACTGGTTGAGGAAGAACAGGAAGAAAATGCTGAAGAAGAATTTTCATCGCTTTCCACTTCACGCGTTGAAAAAGAAAAAACGGATTATTCCATTTATACTTATAAAGAACTCGAGAAAATGCTGAATGAATCACTTTCTGCAGAGGATTATGAAAAGGCAGCGCACATCCGCGATGAATTGAACAAACGCGAAAAATAATTTTATGGCGTTGCGGCGCCGCGCACATGCTTCCCTGCCGCCGCGCTGTCCGCTCTAATCTTTTTTTCTTCAGTTTACTTACATCCGCAATTTCAAAAAAAAGTATTTCCGCTTCCATCGCTAACGCTTGTCCCAAGCGAAGCGAGGGACCTCGCTCAACTTTGCATCTGTATTATTCAACATTTTAGATCCTGAATCAAGTTCAGGATGACGTTCTGGAATGTGCTGTGCGGCTTTGCCGCACAGCACAACAACTGTTGACATCCCAAACTTGATTTGGGATCTATAAAGTCCGCAAGACAGTAATGCCTTTAATTTATTTCTTGTAATTTTGTAAACCACTATGAAACCAACTGCATTTAAGATCGCCTGCGTCCTTGGCATATTGTTGCTTGCATGTGCTATCGCATTGCTCATCATCAATCCTCAGCCTCAGCATAACTTACCAAAAGAATTTTTTACTCCGATCATCGCTTTTGAATTTATCAGAACGCCACAGGAAGTGAAACATTTTTTTGAAGTAAAAAATATTCCATGTTATGAGCAGAAAATGCTGCTCGGCAACTGGATCGATTATGGATTTATGTTTTTGTACAGCGGATTATTATTCTGCATCATTTCAGGGATAAAAAAAATTACACAGATGAATGTACTTTATATCGCGATGCTGCTTTGTGTGGTGATGTTGGTCGGCGATGCACTTGAAAACTTTCAAATATACCAGATCATAGAAAAATATAAAATTTCAGACATCACAAATAACTTAAGCTGCCTGAATATTTTTACGTGGTCGAAATGGAGTGCAATTGCATCCTGCTTCCTGCTGATCTCTCCTTTCTTTCTTGCAGGAAATCTTTTTCAAAAACTAATTGGAATACTATGCATCATCTGTTTTGGACTTTGTATTGCAGCATTCCTGCATCACGGAATTTTAAATGAGATATTTGCTTTGAATGTAGTGGCTGTATTCCTGCTGCTGGTAATCTTCGTTTTTACTTACAAAGAAGATAAAACTTTAATCTATACTGAATAAATATTCCTAATAATTAAAATGAAAAAAATATTTTTCCTATCCATTATTATGTCGTTAATATTTTCTTGCAGGAAAACAACAGAACAAAAAAATATGATCCTTTATAATCAACCGTTATATATAATCAAGGGATACATTCAGGGAAAATGGCAAATTCATTATGCTATTGGTGGCTATTCAGGTCATCAAAGAATTGATTTAAAAGATACTTATATTGAATTTATTTTCAATGTTCAGAATAAAGACAGTATTAAATGGTATAATGATACACTAACTTATGCTAATGGACCGGTTGTTTATCATAAAGCTCTTCATTTTTCAGGACCAGATTCTACTTATGTTGTAGAGTTACCCGCGCCTGCCTTTGATGAATGGTTCTTTGAAAGTTTTATAAATGACACATTGGTTGTAGTTCAAAACAGTACCGAATCAACTGGATATATGCTTACTAAAGCAAACTAAGATGAGTAAGGGAGGAGAAATATTTTTTTTTAAGATAATAATCAATCCAGTCTCTGAATATTAATATGCGTCCGCTGACCGATCCTGATGG
>JAQBNI010000009.1 GCA_028288625.1 Bacteroidota bacterium
ATTACGCCGGGAGCGCCGGGAATGGTAACGCCGTAAACGTTTACGCCCGGACAAGTCATCTGTATCTCATACCAGATCGAAGGAAGGTTTAATCCAAGGTGTGGATCACCGCATAAAATGGGTTTGCCTGATTTTGTTTTGCTCCCGCTCACACACCAGTTGTTGCTGCCATAGTTGCGATTTGAATACATTTCCTTGCATGGATTTTTATACAAGACATCAGCAATTTTATTTTTTTGCTTGGGTGAAAGTGAATCTACGTTTTTAAAATTCCATTTTGTTCCTACGGGAATGATCGGATCTAAATCCGGCGGAAAATCAGGAAACATTTTTTTATAATCTTCCTCACCAAACAATCGCAGGGCATTTGTATTCTCCACATCCGTATCATAATAAGTGAGGTCCTTCGCCATATATTTTGTGAGTAACGCACATTTTAAAGGGGTCCATAATTCCGGTTTGTAACCGATCAGTTTATATTCGATGGGAAGATCTGCAGCGGATAATTGCTGAATGTATGCATTCACACCTGAAGTAAAATTATCCATGATGCGCTTGCTCACCGGGTTCTTTTCAATTTCTACTAACGCAGTTTTTGCCGCGCGCACTAAACCGATACGTCGTGTAAACCTGTCCATCGGTAAAGCTTTTTCGCCAACCAATTCCGTTAACCTGCCTGCTGCGGCAAACATCTGGAATTCCATTTGCCACAAGCGATCGTGTGCTTCCACATATCCAAGTGCATACGTGAGATCTTCTTCATTGTCCGCAAAAATATGCGGAATTCCCAGCTCGTCATAAACAACGGTGGCTTTCGCTTTTAAGCAATTTATTTCAATGCTTTTATTCCGCGTTTCGTGGTTTGCAGTACTTTTCCAGAAGCCGTGCGTTGGGGAGAGAAACAAGCCGAAGGCAGGTGCATCTGCAGATGGTTTGTTTAAAAAATAAATAAGCACAATCAGTAAAATGGCGAGCAATACGCCTGTAACTTTTTTTGCCATGAGGATGAATTAACCAAATATAGCAAAAAGTAATAAAGTGAAAGATAGAAATTTGAAATTGTTCGGAATAAAGAAATTGAATTTTTACTTTTGAAGCATGAATAACAAGGACATCGCACAACATTTTGGATTGCTCGCCGATCTCATGGAATTGCATAATGAAAATCCGTTCAAAATAAAAAGTTATGCATTTGCTGCACGTCATTTAAAGAATCTCGATGTGCCATTAGGTGAATTGAGTGTGAATGAGCTGTCGGGAATTGAAGGAGTTGGTGCAGCGATCGCGGCAAAAATATACCAGCTCACACACACGGGTAAGCTCGATCTGCTTGAAAGGTATGCAGCAATGACGCCTGTGGGAATTATTGATCTTTTAAAATTGAAGGGCATCGGTCCGAAAAAAATTGCGCAGCTGTGGAAGGAACTGGAGATAGAAAGTATCGGTGAACTGGAATACGCATGTAACGAAAACCGGTTGGTGGAGTTGAAAGGATTCGGTAAGAAAACGCAGGAAAATATTTTACAGCAGCTGCAGTTCATCAGCCAGAATTCCAATAAGTTTTTGTGGGCAAGTCTCGAGGAATTCGCAAACGAAATTATTGCAGAGCTGCAGGAAGCTTACCCGGAAGTTTTGGTTTCTGTTTCCGGTGATTTTCGCAGGAAAGAAATTGTGCTGGAACATGTAGATATTCTGATCGGAGATGAAAAGGGTATTGTGAAGACTGCTGTTGAAGAAAAATATAAAGGTAATCCTGTCGTATTTCATTTTTGTAAAGCGAATGAATTTTATGTAAAGCTTTTACAGTTATCAAGCGATGCGGAACATTTCGGTTTCCTTTCTTATAAGATCGATCCGTCGAAAAATTATAATGGCGAGAAAGAAATTTATGAAGCAGCAGGCTTTTCTTTTATTCCGCCTGAGTTACGTGATAACAAATTGGAATGGAAGTTGTCTGAAAAAAATGAACTGGATGACCTTGTTGAATTGAAAGATATTAAAGGTGTCGTCCATTCACACAGCAATTACAGCGACGGAGCGCCAACGCTGAAACAGCTCGCACAATATTGCAAGGAACAGGGATTTGAATATCTCGTGATCTCTGATCACAGCAGGAGTGCATTTTATGCGGGAGGCTTAACCATCGAACAGATATTTAAACAGCACGAAGAAATTGATGTACTCAACAAGCAGCTTGCGCCGTTTAAGATATTTAAAAGTATTGAGTCGGATATTTTAAATGACGGCAGCCTGGATTATGAAGATGAAGTATTAAAACAGTTTGATCTGGTTATTGCTTCCGTTCATTCGCAGTTAAAAATGAGCGAAGAAAAAGCAATGAAACGATTGATCACAGCGATAGAAAATCCATACACCACAATACTCGGGCATTTAACTTCACGATTGTTGTTGTCGAGAGCTGGCTATCAGGTGGATCACAAAAAGATCATCGATGCGTCTGCGGCAAATGGTGTATGCATTGAATTAAACGCTAATCCGCGCAGACTGGATATGGATTACAGCTGGATCGATTACTGCAGGGAAAAGAATGTTTTGATTTCGATCAACCCGGATGCCCATAGTTTGCACGGGGTGCACGATATTAAGTACGGCGTTTACGCAGCACGAAAAGGCGGATTGCTGAAGCAGCATACATTGAATACTTTAACAAAAGATAATTTTGAAAAGTATATAAAAAGCAGGAATAGCCGTTAGCATATCTTATCTTTGAAAAAAAATCCTACATGCGAAAAATTATTTATGCTTTATCTATTATTTGTTTTATCATCTTGTTTGTTGCAGAGTGCAGGCAAAGGGAAAGCGAAGGAAAAATCGAAGTACAAAAATTCAACCGTGATTCTTTTTTAGCGACAAATAAAACAATTCACCAGGCTGATTCAATGGCAAATATTACTAATGCAACAGAAGCAGAAAGGCAAAAAACCATCACCTCTATTAAGTTTGATAAGGAAGTGTACGATTTCGGTCAATGTAACGAAGGCGACGTGATCAAGAAAACCGTTGAATTTACAAACACGGGAAAATTGCCGCTGGTGATCACGCAGGCATACGGAAGCTGCGGTTGCACCATTCCGACTTATGATAAAGAGCCTGTGCAACCGGGCAAGAAAGGTAAGATAGAAATTGAATTCAATTCCGCGAATAAACCCGGCGCAAATACAAAATCTGTTATGGTGGAAGCGAATACCAATCCGCCTATCACCACGGTTGTTTTCAGCGTAAAAGTAAACAGCAAGGAAAAGAAAGGTTGGTTTAATTAGCATTGGATGAAGAACTATCTCTCTCTTGTAAAATTTTCACATACTGTTTTTGCAATGCCATTCGCGATGATCGGTTTCTTTTTAGGATGGCAGCATATTGCAACATCTCCTGATGCCGAAAAAAACTTATTCCTGAAATTTATTTTGATCCTTGTTTGCATGGTGACAGCGCGCAGCGCCGCGATGGCTTTTAACCGCTATGCCGATAGAAAATATGATGAAAAAAATCCGCGCACTGCAATCCGCGAAATTCCAAGCGGCATCATCACGCCAAAAAATGCAATGTTGTTTGTGATCTTTAACTGCACACTTTTTATTACCGCTACATTTTTTATCAATCCATTGTGTTTTTATTTGTCTCCCGTGGCATTGTCAGTAATTCTTGGCTATTCACTCACTAAACGGTTTACCTTTCTTTGCCATTTAATACTGGGCATTGGACTCGGACTCGCGCCGATTGGTGCATTTCTTGCAATAACAGGCAAGTTTGAAATGCTTCCCTTGTTCTTTTCTTTTGCTGTTTTATTCTGGGTTTCCGGTTTTGATATTATTTATGCATTGCAGGATGAAGCATTCGACAAAGAAAATAATTTGTATTCCATTCCGTCTTATTTCGGTGTCGGGAAAGCAAATTGGATCTCGCGCTTTTTACATGTATGCAGTGCGGCTTGCATTCTCGCAGCAGGAATTTACGGCAACTTCCATTTATCTTACTGGATAGGGTTTATATTTTTTATAAGTTTGTTGATCTATCAGCATTCGCTGGTGATCCGCTTTGGTTTACAAAAAATCGACATGGCATTTTTTACTACTAACGGTATTGCCAGTGTTGTGTTTGCTTTATTTGTGATCAGCGATATTCTTTATTCATCTCATTCATTCATCATTCAACATTAATTATTCAACATGTCAAAGATCCTCGCCATAGATTACGGAGCAAAGCGCACAGGTTTTGCTATTTCCGATGAAGGAAAGATCTTTGCATTTGGTTTGTCGACACAGGAAACGAAGAACGCATTTTTATACATTGAGCAACTCATTCCAAAAGAAAAAATAGATACGATCGTGATCGGTATCCCGAAACATATGAATAATGAATTAGCCGATATTGTTCCAAGGATACAGCAGTTCAAAAATCAGCTGAAGAATAAATTTCCCGGAATAAATATTGTTGATATTGATGAGCGCTTTACTTCAAAAATGGCTTTTCAATCCATGATCGATTCCGGGATGACAAAAAAACAGCGCCGGGATAAAGGCACAGTCGATCAGATCTCCGCAACGATCATCCTTCAAAATTATCTCGAAAGAATAAGTCAGTAATCTTTTTTATTTTTGTACCAATTACTAATAACTTATAACAGATAACAAATTACTATTTTTAAAAATGATCCTACCAGTAACATTATACGGCGATCCGATACTTAAAAAACGTGCTGAAGAAATTATGCCGGAATATCCCGGTTTGACCGAAACGATCAGGAATATGTGGCAGACCATGTATGCTGCTTCAGGCATCGGTCTCGCTGCACCGCAGGTAGGTTTGCCGATCCGGATCTTCGTGGTAGATACAATGCAGCTTGCTGAAAAAAGAAAGAAGACGAACGGCATTAAAAAAGTTTTTATCAATCCAACCATCCTCGAGCAGGATGGTGAAGAATGGAAATATGAAGAAGGATGTTTGAGTATTCCCGGCATCAGGGAAGATGTTATGCGCCCGCCTGTAATTAAAGTTCATTATTTCGATGATGCATTTAATGAATTTACGGAAGAGTATGATGAGATCAATGCACGCGTCATTCAACATGAATATGATCACATCGAGGGAATTTTATTTACAGATAAATTAAAACCGCTGAAAAGAAAATTGCTACTGCCACGGCTGAATAAAATTGCCCGCGGTGAAGTAGACATCGATTATCGTGTTAAAGTCTACAAGAAATAAATTTAATTTGAAATCGCAGATTCACGAACACCATATAGAGACAAACAGAATTGAGAAAGATGTGGTAATTTGAAAATTTGAAAATGTAAGGCATCTTCAAATTTACTCATCTTCAAATTTTCAAATCATTTATATTTATCCGCTTCTTTCTTTTTCTTCTTTGCCTTGATATCCTTAATGAATTGTGCCCAGGCAAACGGGTTCGTTAAAGAAATTCCGGGATGCTGGTTCCCGTTGCGGTTATAGTAATAGTCGACCTGCGACTGCACGTATTGATTAAAATTCTCCTTGCCGTCAAACCTCATATTTTTTGAGATCTGGTCTGTTAAGATGGAGTTCTCGATGGTTTGCTGTGCAAGTTCCTGCATGTTGTTCGGAACTTTTAAATTGATCATTGCCTGGCGCAGCTGGCTTGGAGTTGGCAGCGGTCTGATCGTTACACCCTTTAACTCCACAACATCCCTGTCAAGTGTTATTTCCTTTGTAAAACTCGTCACATCGAGGTCCTTCGGCACTGCAATTTTAAATGTTTTATAACCGAGGGATTTTGCAAGAATGGTATCGCCTTTTGCAACAACAAACGTAAAGAAGCCATCCATACCTGTAATTGTTCCGCGATTTTCACCTTGAATATATACCGCGCAAAAAGGGATCGGCGAATTGGTTTCGACATCGCGTACATAGCCCGAAAATTGAATAACATCTTTAGCTTGTACAGCTAAAAAAGCTGCAGTATTCAATAGTAAAAGGACCAAAATACGCTTCATATAAGTAATTTTCAAAAACCGAAAATAATACCATTAATCCGTTAATGCTACGCTTTACAATATTATAATGTTTTTTAACAGGTTTGGTTGCTTGTCTAACAAAGTTTTTAAAACTTGGTAAGACTATAGCTTAGCTTTTCGAATTCTATAGTTTAATTATTTTCAACTAAATTTATCACTCATAATTATATTCAACATTTATCATTCAACATTCATCATTATCATGAACATCAACTCAACAATAGAAACAAACAGAGACAGGTACATACAGGAACTCATAGATTGGCTGAAGATTCCTTCGGTTTCTGCTGATCCGAAATTTAAAGAGGATGTGATGCGCGCTGCTGAATATCTGAAAGATCAGTTTATAAAAATAGGAATGGAAAATGTGGAGTTGTTGCCTACAGAAGGGAATCCTGTTGTGTATGCGGATAAAATTACGGATCCTTCAAAACCAACTGTTTTGGTGTATGGACATTACGATGTGCAGCCCGCTGATCCCTATGAATTATGGACTTCCCCGCCATTTGATCCTGTTGTAAAAACAACTTCTGTACATCCCGGCGGAGCGATCTTTGCGCGCGGTGCATGCGATGATAAGGGTCAAGTATTTATGCACGTAAAAGCTTTGGAGATCATGTTGTCGGAAAATAACTTACCGTGCAATATTAAAATAATTATTGAAGGTGAAGAAGAAGTTGGTTCTGCTCATCTTGGAGATTTCCTGAAAAAATATAAGGAAAAATTGAAAGCGGATGTGATCCTCGTTTCGGATACGGGCATCATCAACAACGACACGCCTTGTATTACAAATGGTTTGCGTGGTTTGTGTTATATGGAAGTGGAAGTAACCGGTCCGAACCGCGATCTGCATTCGGGAATTTATGGCGGCGGCGTAGATAATCCACTGAATGTATTGTGCAAGCTGATCGGTAGTTTGAAAGATGATAACGGACACATTACTATAGAAGGTTTTTATGATAATGTGCAGGATGTGAGTGCGGAAGAACGGGCGCAGATCAACCAGATCCCGATTACCGTAGAGCAGTTTGAACAAAGCATTGGCTTGCCGAAAACCTTTGGTGAAAAAGGATATACGATGATGGAACAATTGACTATTCGTCCGACATTGGATGTAAACGGCATTTGGGGTGGATACACGGGAGAAGGCGCAAAAACGGTTCTTCCGGCAAAAGGGCATGCAAAAATTTCCATGCGGCTCGTACCCGATCAGTCTTCAAAAAAGATCGCTGAAATATTTACGAAACATTTTGAAAAGATAGCACCAAACACAGTGAAAGTTAAAGTCACTGAACATCATGGCGGCGAACCGGTAGTTACGCCCACGGATTCTATAGAATATAAAGCCGCGGAAATGGCAATGGAAAAAACATTCGGTAAAAAACCACTCGCTATGCGCAATGGCGCCAGCATTCCGATCGTTGCATTGTTTGAAGAAATATTAGGATTGAAAAGCGTGTTGATGGGCTTTGGTTTAGACAGCGACGCGATCCATTCTCCCAACGAGCATTATGGTTTGTTTAATTATTTCAAAGGCATTGAAACAATTCCGTATTTCTACCTGTTTTATGAGCAGTTGAGAAATGCGAAATGAAAATCACCGGAATAAAAAATCTTGATCTGTTCAAATACTCGCTGGTTATTTTAATCAGTTCGCTTGTTTTTATATTTTTTCCTTTTGCTTTATTGCTGTACCATTACAAGGAGCCGGGTAAATCTTTCCTTGTAGATTTTCATTACATTTTTATTTGTTTCGGTGTTGGTGTTTTATTGCTAAATGCTTTTTTATTATTCTGGATATTAAACCGTGTTATTCGCTCAAATAACCTGCAATACATTCAAAAGTTCGAAACGCATTTTTTTCAGTTGCTGAATTATGCGCATGAAACTGCAAGTAAAATGGATAATAAAGATTTAAATGAAATGAATTTTTCTATCAAAAATTTCATTTCGCAAAACATGCACACATTCAACAAAAAAGAAGATGCGGTAGAAATACTGCGATCTACATTTCGAAGTTCTGTTTTAGAAGGTGATACTTCCGCTTCATCAAAACATTATTTCCTGCAAATGAATACCTTGCTGGTTTATTTACTTTCTGCAGATATCGATATCGATCAATCAAAATATATTGCAATACTGGAATCTCATTTAATATAGACTGGAAACCTAATGCAAAACACTAAATCGTTTGTCGAGACTTCATTTTATTCCTTATCTTCACATCCTCTTATTCTCTAATTTTACAATTCAACAATTACTTTGATCACCCGAGAAACGATATCAAAAATTCTGGATACTGCACAAATTGAGCAGGTAGTAAGCGATTTCGTAAATCTGAAAAGAGCGGGAAGTGTGTTTAAAGGAAATTGTCCTTTCCACCAGGAAAAAACACCGTCGTTTGTCGTCAATCCGAATAAGAATATTTTCAAATGTTTTGGCTGCGGAAAAGGCGGCGACAGCGTCAGCTTTATTATGGAACATGAGAAATTTTCATTTCCCGAAGCGCTGCGCTATCTCGCGAATAAATATCATATTGAAATTGAAGAAACGCATACTACTGTTGAAGACAAGCAAACACAAGATGAAAAAGACAGTCTTTTAATTGCTTTGGGTTATGCGGCAAAATTTTATCAGACGCAACTCACGGAAACGGAAGATGGCAGAGCAATCGGGTTAACGTATTTTAAAGAAAGAGGTTTTTTAGAAGAGACGATCAACACTTTTCAATTAGGATATTCACAGGATAGCTTTGATACATTTTTTAACCAGGCAACGAAGGATGGTTATAACCCGGAAATTTTAATGAAAGCGGGTTTGATCAAGGAAAAGAACGGGAAACACTATGATTTTTTCCGCGATCGCGTGATGTTCCCCATCTTCAATGTGTCGGGAAAAGTAGTGGCATTCGGCGGAAGGATGCTGAAGAACAACAAAGCAGATGCCAACATTTACAACCCGAAATACATCAACACGGCGGAGACGGAAGTCTACCACAAAAGCCAGGCGTTGTACGGAATTTCTCACGCCAAAAATGATATCCGAAAGGAAGACGTTTGTTATTTAGTCGAAGGTTATACAGATGTCATTTCATTATACCAGGCGGGAATTAAAAATGTCGTCGCATCAAGCGGAACAGCGCTGACTAAGGAACAAGTGCAGCTCGTAAAAAGGTTTACACAAAATATGGTGATCCTGTATGACGGCGATCCTGCTGGTATCAAAGCTGCGATGCGTGGATTGGATCTTGTACTGGAACAAGACATGAACGTAAAGCTGGTTTTATTGCCTGATGGAGAAGATCCCGATTCCTTTGTAAAGAAAAATGGTACAGATCAGACACTGAATTTCATTCAAAAAAATCAACAGGATTTTATTTTATTTAAAGCGACACTGGGAATAAAGGAAGTCGGCAACGACCCGATCCGCAAATCAGACGTCATAAAAGATATCGTGCAAAGTATCGCGCTGGTACAGGATAACATCAAGCGACAATTATACATTAAGCACTGCGCGGATATCGTGGAGGTTCCTGAAAATATTTTGGTGAATGAAACAAATAAGATCCGCACGCAGTATTTCAAAAAGACGAAGGAACTCAATCAAAGTGAAGCGGAATCTATTACGGATTATGTAAAAACTGATGAAGCACATTCGCAGGTCATTTCCAAAACACCGGAATTATATTACCAGGAAAAAGATATCATCAGGATTTTACTGGAGCATGGTGATAAGCAAATGACGGAAGAACAAACCGTTGCAGAATATATAATTTTTGAGTTGGTGGATATTGAATTTAAAAACGATGTATTCGGAAAGATCATGAAATTATTTATTGATGCTTACCAGGAAAATATTCCTTTTGAAGAATTGAAAAATTTAAACAACATCAGTGACCCGAAAATTAAAGATTGTTTGGTGGAGTTAATGTCGTTTCCATATGAAGTAAGTCCAAATTGGTTTGATAAGCATGAGATCGTGGTGAAAGATGCAAACAGGACTTACAAAACCGATGTCATCTCCGTGCTTCAGCGTTTCAGTTATTTTAAAATGATGGAAGTGATTCGCATCCTGGATGATAAAATAAAAACCGCGGAAAAATCCGGTACTTTCGAAGAAATGATCGCAGCTATCCTCAAAAAAATGGAATTGATGGAAACCCGCAAAAAACTCGCAAAAGAAATGCAAACGGTTATACATCCGAGTTGATGCTGATGTCATCCCCGCGCAAGCGGGGATCTCATGATATTTGTAGTTCGATCCACCAAATAGCAGTAAACTTTATTCATGAGATCCCCGATCAGGTCGGGGATGACGGCATGCTGGTGTTAACAAATATCAATATAGTGGTAAAGCGGAATCATTTTTGTAATTTTGCCGTTCATTTTCAAACTAATAGGTGCCGGAATCGGCTAAATTTAAAACCTCGTTATGTTATTATTCGTATTAGGCAGTACTGCAACAAAAATCATCTTATTAATTCTCAGTTTATCGATCCTTATCGTTTTGCACGAACTGGGACATTTCATTCCGGCAAAATTATTCGGGACGCGCGTTCATAAATTTTACCTGTTCTTCGATTTTTTATTTCCGTTCCCGAACATCGCGAACTTCACTTTATTTAAAAAGAAAATTGGGGATACGGAATATGGGATCGGCTGGTTTCCTTTCGGGGGTTATGTGCAGATCGCGGGTATGGCGGATGAAACACAGGATGCGGAAACACTGAAAAACACGCCACCACAGCCATGGGAATTCAGAAGCAAACCTGCGTGGCAACGCTTGATCATTATGGTTGGCGGCGTAACGGTAAACATGGTGCTTGCAATGGTGATCTTTACCGGATTGCTGTGGAAATACGGCGAAGAATTTTTGCCGATGAAGAATGCAGTGAATGGTGTGATGATCATTGATTCTTTAGGATACCAGTTAGGTTTGGAGAACGGAGATAAAATAATTGCCGTTGATCATCAGCCTGCAGGAAATTTCGAAGAGTTTCAGAAAGACCTCGTGCTCAATAATGCAAAGTCAATTACAGTTAACAGGAACGGACAGCAGGTTGAGCTTCCGTTGAAAGCAGGATTCATTTCAAAACTTATCAAGCAGAAAAAAGCGACTGTTATTTTACCGCGGGTGCCGAGTATAGTGGGAGAGGTGCAGGCAGGCTCCGGCGCTGATAAAGCAGGGATGAAGAAGGACGATATGATCGTTGCGGTGAATGATATTCCAACTCCCTTTTACGACCAGGTAAAAGCGATGATCATGGACAATAAAGGAAAGCCGGTAAAAGTTTCCGTGGAAAGAAAAGGACAAGTTGTTGCACTGCAGGGAAATATTTCGAAAGAAGGATTGTTTGGTTTCGGAACGAAATTATATCCGGAAATATTAAAGACGGAACGTGTAGATTATAACCTGCCTGCTGCAATTACCGGAGGAATTCAAAAAGCATTCAGCACGCTCGCCAATTATTTTAAAAGCTTGAAGATGCTGTTCACTTCAAAAGAAGTGAAAGTGAAAGACAGCTTGGGCGGATTTATTTCTATCGGGAAAATGTTCCCGGAAACTTTTGATTGGGAAGCATTCTGGACGTTAACCGCAGTGATCTCCGTGATCCTCGCATTCATGAATATTCTGCCGATCCCTATGCTCGATGGCGGATATGTAATTTTCCTGCTGTATGAAATGGTGCGCGGAAAACCGGTAGGCGAAAAAGTGCAGCAGTACGCGCAAAGTGTGGGCTTGTTTATTATCCTCGGCTTACTATTGTTTGCGAATGGAATGGATGTAGTACGAGCGATTTTCCACTAGCGTGGAATTATAAATTATAAATTTTGAATTTTAAATTAAATGACTCAGTAAATTTCTTATTGAATGAGCGGTGAACTATGAACTGTTAACCGTCAACTTCTTTTGTTTAATTTATTTTTTCTGCTAACTTTGCAGTCCGTTCTTTTGAAATAGTCCACGGTCGATGGTCCACAGTCCACGGAATTATACAGTAGGCAGAATTCAGTAATCTAATTACTAAGTACTAACTACTCAGTACTCTTTCTTACGACTTACGACTTACAACTTACGACTCTCTTGCCGCGGTGGCGGAATTGGTAGACGCGCACGACTCAAACTCGTGTACGAAAGTGTGTGGGTTCGATTCCCACCCGCGGTACAAAAAAAGCTTCACATGATTTGTGAAGCTTTTTTTATTTATCGTAATTAAATTATAAAAATAAACTTGTTAGTAAATTCTTAATCACTTATTTTGTATTTAAGTATATATCTTGTGTTGAAATATCCCTGCAATTATTACTGATATGCAAAAAATAGTCACGTTTTTTTTATTAATTGTAATTCCCAGTGTATATAATTATACATTTTCTCAAACGGCTGAAGATTATTTAAAAAATGGTACTATAAAGTTCAGAAATGGAGATTTTCATGGAGCTATAGAGCTATATAATAAAGCCATAAAATTAGACTCCAATTATGCAGATGCATATAACAATAGAGCGCTGTCAAAAAATGAAATAGGAGATGTTAAAGGAGCAATAAAAGACTTCTATAGAGCGTTAAAATTGTATTCAACTAATTTTAAAAGTACATATACCAGTGGGGTTTTCATTAACCCGAATAATTCTTTAAATTTTACACAGGCAGCAGACAAAAATACAACAATCGCTTCGGTTTATAATAACATAGGCAATTCAATGAATTTAGCGGGAGAATACATCCTTGCTGTAGAGCACTTAAATAAGTCTATTGAGCTCGATCCAAATAATTCGAATGCATATCTTAATAGAAGCATTTCTTTTTATTATTCGGGTGATTTTATCAAGGCAATTAAGGATTGTTCAAAAGCAATTAAATTAAACCCAAATTTTCCAAAAGCTTACATAATCAGAGGCGTAGCTGAAGATCGGCTTAAAGATTATAAAAATGCAGTAAAAGATTTTGATATTGCAATTCAACTAAGCCCGGAAATTGGGAGTTACAATGAGAGAGGTCTTATAAAATATACACTTAATGATTATTATGGTGCGATCCAGGATTATAATAAAGAAATAGAACTGAAACCCAAAGATTCAATAGCATACAATAATAGAGGTCTTTCAAGGTATTTCCTAAATGACATAAAGGGTGCTTGTTTTGACTGGAATAGAGCTGGTGAATTAGGTTACATACAAGCCTATGATTTAATCAAAGAATATTGCAAATAATCATTGAGATAAGGCATTTTTTAAAAGGTAAGAGATAAATATTATTATGAAAAAAATATTTCTATTGATTTTTAGTTTTTACTGCTTGCAAAATTGTTACTGCCAAAAAGGAAAAAGGTATTTTGAAGAGGGAAATGATAAATTTTCTGTTAACGATTTTAAAGGCGCAATGTCTGCGTATAATAGAGCAATCGAGATTAACCCAAAATACTTAGATGCTTATAATAACAGAGGAAAGTTAAATGTTTACCTGCAAAATTACCTGGAAGCTTTGTCTGACTTTAACAAGACAATAGAAATAGATTCAAATTATAAAAGTGGATATCAAAATAGAGGCGTTTTAAAAAGTAAGTTAAAAGATTATCAGGGTGCTATCGATGATTACAATAAGGCTATAAACATAGATTCAACCTTGTATGTAACTTATTTTTCAAGAGGTCAATCAAAATTTTATTTAAAAGACTACCAGGGTGCTATAGTTGATTATACTAAATCATTAGAGATTAATCCGAATTATGCAGCAGACTATTTTGACAGAGGACTGGTAAGGGTAACTATTGGAGGAACGGAAAAAGATAAAGGATGCTTGGATTTATATAAAGCTAAAACACTTGGTATTGTTAAAGACGCGCTTATTCTCATCCAAAAATATTGTAAATAATTTCACGCCAAAACGCCTGTTCGGGGCTTTTCTTAAATGTACCAGATCATTCAGAATACAAACCCTTAAACGGCTTTGCCTCTTCCAGCTCTAGCGCTAATTCGAGCAATAAAGCATCCTGCCCGAAAGGTGCAGCAAATTGAACGCCCACCGGTAACCCGTTCTCCGCTTCGCCTAATGGCAATGAGATTGCAGGTGATCCTGATATATTAAACAACGGCAGGAAAGTAGCAAAATCAGATGCGCGTGCTGATATTTCTTCAAAGCTTAACGAGGGGGAAAAATATCCGATCTTCGGCGTCACCTTTGTGGTCGTGCAGCTCATGATAACGTCAAAATCTTTCTCAATATCTTTTTCAGTTTGAGTCGCCACATTTGCAAGTGTGCGCAAACTTTTAGGCAGGCGTAGTTTATTTTTTCGGAAGATATTTGCCAGTCCGACTGTAAACGGTTCAAGCAGCATCCGGTCCACTTTCGATCCCAAAACCATACGTCCGAATTTTGTAGTCATGTAAGATAAAAATCCGTAGTACGTCAGGTAATGCAATGTGACCTCTTCGATCTTAATCGGAACTTTCATCATTTCCACTTTATGCCCGAGTGATTCGAGTAACCGAACGGTTTCTAATTGTACGCGCCATACATCTTCGTCCATATGCCCTTGCTCGCCTTCCGGTAAATTTTCGAAAAAAACAATGCGCAGCCTGCGTTTCAAAGGCGTTTGTACATGCCCGATTTTTGGCAGCTTCCGGTTGTGATAATATTGTTCTGCGGCGCCATAAAATGCAGCGGTATCGCGTACGCTTCTCGTCAATACGCCGGAATAAACAATTTGTATGGGCAACGATTCTGTCCCTCCCATGGGATATAGGCGGTTACGTGAAGGTTTTAATCCCACGAGCCCGCAACACGAAGCCGGCAGACGTGTTGACCCCGCACCATCATTCGCAGTGGCAATGGGAACCACGCCGCTGGCTACAAGCGCTGCTGAACCTGATGAAGAACCGCCTGTAGTGTGGTCGGTATGCCACGGATTACGAGTAATTCCCCAGCGCTCATTTTCCGTGCTGCAGATAAATCCAAATTCGGGAAGTGATGATTTACCTAAATAATTTAAACCTGTCGATAAAAACTGCTGAATGTATTTGCCGTGGATCTTCGAAGGTTTGGCTGTAAAGGAGCCGGTTCCTTTTTGAGTCGGATAACCTCTGATATCTTCATTGTCCTTTATAAATGAAGGGACGCCGTAAAACACGCCATCCTTTGCAAGTTTATCGTACTGCCGCGCTTCTTCATAGGTCTTCAGTACAATGGCATTCAACGCACCGTTTACTTTTTCTGCACGGCTGATCGCTGCTTCCGTTACTTCTTCAACGCTAATATCTTTGCGCTTTATAGCTTCTGCAATGCCGGTAGCATCCATATTACCCATTGCATCGTTACTGAATGCGCTTACTCTTTTTTCCATTTTAAAATTTAGACAATTAAGATAGATGTTTCTTCCGACTTTTATCCACCCTCTGACCGATGTCAAAATTTCCACGAATGCTTCTCATTAAACTTGAACAAATAATAAGCATTGTTTTCTTCGTCGTGTTTTTCTTTTATATATTGATTATACAATACCGCATCTTCCTTAAGTATCAGAAGTATTGCCGAAGTATTAAATGGCAAGATCTCGCCTGTTTTAAGCGATAAGATCAGGCGCTCCTTTTTTCCGATATGCACTCCTGAACCTGTTTCTTTAAATACATCATCCACATCATTCGATGGGGGAATACCGATGACCAAAAGTCTCATCCATTTATTATCCATTTTATTGGATCTATGGTTATTGTAATAATTGATGACGGAATAAGTTCCCCACGTTACGATCGGATAAAAATTGCCATCAAACTTGTAATAGGCATATCTTCCGTCGTAAAATCCCCAAACGGAATCTATCGATAGGTTAGCTTCCTTCAACAGCAATTTTTTTATATTTGCTTCCGTATGGATACAAGGATATTCCGGGAGGAAGTTATTTACAATCGTGTCATCTTTCTTTTTTGAAGATACGCAGTTTGTTTCCATGCGGATCTTCTTCAATAAAGTATCAAATTGTACGCCGCTAAGCAATGGTGTAAAATTTAAGAAATTTCCGAGTGATGTGTATATGCCCGGTTCATATGCACCAAATGTATTCGGCGAGATATTGGGATTAATTTTTTTTTCGCCGAACGCAGATTGGGAATAGGAGTTTAATACAGGTAATAAAAAAATGAGTAGTAATACTTTCATATTTGATAACGGATCAAATATACGTAAACTACCCATTTGAATCTCCGGGTTTTTAACCTGAAAGATTGAACTTTTATCTCTTCTTAATTGGAACCTTGATCCTCATTCCTGAACCTGTATCGGATACCGACATTTCAAATCCGGGCTCGCTTGCAGCAGGTGCCGGGGCAGCTTTTTCTTTAACAACAGTGGTCGTATGTTCTACAACAGGAGGTGTTTCGGGAGTAGCGGGAGTTACGGTTTCCGTATTCGTTTCCTTTGTTTCTTTTGTCGTGCATGCCGCAAATGTAAATGCAACAAATGCGATGATCATCAAACGTTTCATAAGGTATTGGTATTAGTGAATATAGATAACAGGTATTAGGGCTAAAATGTTTATTGTAAAAAATGTCATTCCCGTTCAGGCGGGAATCTCACGATATTAGCAGTCTGATAAATTGAATGGATGCCGTGGATACTACGCAATTGAGAAACTAGTCGGGATTTCTTTCTCTCCGAAGGGATCCATCGGACCTTCGTCGTCGAAATGACGTGCGCATTTTATTTAATTTCCGAAGAACGGATATTCGAAGCGTGTTTTTTGAAGGTCAGTTGATCGCCCCTTCCTTTCTTAAAAACTTTTCTTCCCGGATCAATTCCCTTGCGCAATTCTTTTTGTTCTTCTTCCGGCAATGCAGCAATACTCATGCAATCTTCGCAGCAGCAGCCCTTATATTTCTGCGCGCATTGTTCGCACTGGATAAATAATAAATGGCACGCCTCATTTTTGCAGTTCGTATGTGTATCGGCAGGCGCTCCGCACTGGTGGCACTGTGCAATAATTTCACGAGATATCTTTTCACCTAAACGGCGATCGAAAACAAAATTTTTCCCACGGAATTTATTTTTTAACCCCTGTTCCTGTACTTGTCTTGCATACTCAATAATTCCCCCGCTGAGCTGGTACACATTTTTAAACCCGTTGTGCTTCAGCCACGCACTTGCTTTTTCGCAGCGAATCCCTCCCGTGCAATACATCACTACAGGCTTGTTTTTTTCTTCCTGCAGCATATCAACAACCAACGGCAACTGATCGCGGAAGGTATCGACATCCGGTGTGATCGCTTTTTCAAAATGCCCGATCTCACTTTCATAATGATTGCGCATATCTACGATAATCGTATCTTTTTGATCTGTGAGCTCATTAAATTCTTTTGCATTGAGATGAATGCCGCTGTTGCTCGAGTCAAACGTTTCATCGTGCAAGCCATCGGCAACAATTTTATTGCGAACCAGAATTTTCAGCTTGGTAAAAGATTTCCCGTCATCATCCACAGCATAATTCAACCTTATACCATTTAAAAAAGGATACGAATATAAATAGTCTGTAAAAGCCGGTATATTATTTCCGGGAACGGAAAGCTGCGCATTAATTCCTTCGTGCGCAACGTATATCCTGCCGAGCACATTCAGCTTGTCCCAGGCTAAATAAAGTTCATCCCGCCAGGCTGTGGGATCGTCAATTCTGACATACTTATAAAATGAAATGGTGACGCGATTTTCGTTGCTCTCCAGCAGGTTTTTCTCCAAAATACGCTTATCCACCCTATTCCAAAGTTGCATGCTTTGTATTTTTTGGGTTAATAATTACACACAAATATACGAGAATTAAAATCCTTTTCGTAATTTACCCTCGATTTCAAAGATCAACCAAACCAAAAATCAACCAAACATGAAAAAATTATTACTGATCTTATTGCTATTGGGGGCAATTATTAGTCAATCAGAGGCAAAAATTCAAGCCGGCGTAGGTATTACCGTAGGTCCTTGCTTCGGAAGGTGGAATAACCAGTTTCTACACTCAAAATTATCTTCAGCCGGTGGTACTTTAAACCGCGAAGTTGGTGTTCACGCAGGTATAAACGGTAGAGTGTGGTTCAACAAATTTGTCGGTATCAATCTTGGTGTGGAATTCAACATGGGCGGCAATAAGTTTCAGGGATATACTCTTCCAAGTAATACTACCACACTGACCAAAGAAGTTCATAAAGAGAATCAATTGACTATTCCTTTAACTGCTATGATAGGCTGGGGTAACGAACGTTTAAGAATATTTTTTAACGGCGGAGGTTATTTCGGATATATCATCAGTGCACACGATAAATTATCACGAATGACAAAGGACGGTTCTGAAACTGTGATTTCAGAGGGTAAGTCTGATTTTGGAGACTATAACCGTATCGATCTTGGCGTAAGAGTAGGTGGAGGCATACAGGTATATGTAGATAAAGGCTTAAAGCATTGCGTTACGTTTGATGTAAATTATGATTTTGGTTTATATAAAGTATTCAAGAATGGCACACCAAGCTACTTTAAAGATCCGGATAAAGTGAAACTTACGCCTTCCAGGGTTATGATCGGTGTAGGTTATATTTATTCTTTAGGTAAAAGCCAGGCGGAAGAAAAACCGAAACGCGCAACTGAATAATAAATTTCAAAGTAAAATATAAAAGGGAAAGTTTAGCTTTCCCTTTTTTTTTGTTTTTTGGCGTTGCGGCACCGCGTTAATGCTATACTGCCGCCGCGCTGTTCGCTGCAATCTTTTTGTTATCAGTGTGCAAAACATCTACAATCATTACAAAAAGTATTTCCGCTTCCATCGCTAACGCGCATCCCGAGTGAAGGAATCTCGCTCAACTTTGCAGTTGCTTATTACCGAATAATTTTAGCTTGTTTGAAGAATAACATTTCAGATCCCAAATCAAGTTTGGGATGTTAGCCGTGAAGGGAAGAGATGACGGCGAAGCCGTCATCTCTTCCCTGGCGCACCGTCATCCTGAACTTGATTCAGGATCTAAATACACGATGTGTTACAATTTTATTTCTTGCAGTAAATAGCATAATCACGTGCGCCGTAAGAAATGATCACATCGGCGCCTGCGCGCCTGATGCTCAGCAATGTTTCTTCGAGACACTTATGATAATCAAGCCAGCCGTTCTTTGCTGCAGCCTGCAGCATGGCGTATTCGCCGCTTACATGGTATGCTGCAATGGGAATTGGAAAATTTTGTTTCAGTTGCTGGATGATATCAAGGTAAATAGTTGCAGGCTTCACCATTAAAAAATCAGCGCCTTCTGCATAATCCAGTTCTGCTTCCAACAAGGCTTCGCGCTTGTTCGCGGGATCCATCTGGTATGTTTTTTTATCACCGGATTTTGGAGCCGATTCCAGCGCGTCACGGAATGGTCCGTAAAATGCGCTTGCATATTTTGCGGTGTACGACATGATAGAGGTATCCGTAAATCCTTTTTCATCAAGTGTATTCCGCAAGTACCCTATGCGTCCATCCATCATGTCACTCGGACCAACTATATCGATTCCTGCATCTGCTTGGGCAATTGCCATCTTTGCAAGAATCGGCAATGTTTTATCATTCAATATTTTTCCGTTTTCTACAAATCCATCATGTCCATCACTGCTGTAAGGATCCATAGCCACATCGCTGATGAGGCAGATCTCCGGGAATTTCTTTTTAAATTCTTTTATAGCTTTTAAATAAAAATTCTTTGCAGCATAACTATAACTCGCCTTCGTGTCTTTTAAAGCATCTTCAACGGCAGGAAATAAAATAAAACTGTTTACACCATTGTTAACGCAAACTTCTATTTCTTTCAGTGCATGATCAATGCTTACCTGAAAAATTCCCGGTAAGGATTTGATGATGTTTTTTTTATTTTTTCCATCCACCAAAAATAATGGCTGCACTAAATGCGACGGATGTAAACTTGTTTCCTGAACGAGCGAACGGATTGCTGCGCTCGCCCTGTTTCTTCTTGGTCTGTGGATCATGCTGCAAAATTACAAAAAAAGAAGGATCCGATATGTGGGATTCTTCTTACTTAAGGAATTGCACAGTAATAAATAAAATTCTGTACTACAGTATTCGTTCCGCTTGTCTGGGAAATCTGGAGTGCCTTCGTATCATCATAATCAAATATATAGTCATAGGTGATTGTTTTTTTCAATGCCATTGTATTCCGGTCATAAATTGTTTTTGTGGCAACCCAATTTTTAGAGCCCTTCCCATAAAGTTCGTTCAATACATATTGCGGGGCATTGGAAGTGAATTCCGGTTTAAAAGTATAAACTGCAGAATCATTGTAAGGTCCTCCGGGGTACAGGCTTTTAGTGATCTGGTAATCGATATTGCCGGAGGAATTGTAATGATTCGTTATATCATAGCCGTAAGTTATAAAATCCGTTATTTCGTGGATTATCTGTCCGACACTATTACGGGTAATATAATCCCGATAATTGATCAATCCTGTTCCGGCACCTGTCCTGAATAAAGAGTCGATATAGCCATTGTTGTCCAGGTAGTACGCGTAAGTTTCGGAAAGATGAGAAAGGTCACCATCATAATCTTTCTGGGATATACTTTTATGTACTTCATCGAGAATATAAACACTATAATACGTCAATCCGTAAGACTTGGTCATACTGATGATGGAATCCCCTGTACGGCTGGTTGTCGTAGTATCTGTGTTGCCGCCTCCCGCGCTTTGATACAGATCGTTATATGCGAGTTTGCAATTTGACAAAGGGAAAAAAAAGGGTGCGGGATTTGTGCTACTATTTTTTTTACATGAAATGATACATGCTAAACCAAGCAGCAATATTAAATAGAGATTTTTTTTCATAGCGTTTAATTTTAAATATCAAGTTAGTGCTTATTACGCAATAAAATTAGATAATATTTAAATTAACGCTTTGAGTATATGGGATAAACTACTTATTATTCATCTAATCTTTGAAGTGAAGTTTCAATCGCATCCTTCATAGGTTTTTCATTTCCTGCAACATCCGCTTTAATAAATTTTTTGCCCATGATGTGCTCATACAACTCGATGTATCTTTCTGAAATAGAATTGATAATATCATTTGTCATTTCCGGAATTGTTTGTCCTTCCTTCCCTGGAAATTATTTTCCATCAGCCATTCGCACACAAACTCCTTTGACAGCTGTAGCTGGCTTTGTTATCTTTTAAAGCATCTTCCACAGCAGGAAATAAAATAAAACTGTTAACGCCATTGCTCACGCATTCTTCTTGGTCTGTGGATCATGGAACAAAATTACAAAAAAAGAAGGATCCAATATAATTGAATCCTTCTCCTTATCTATTTAATTATACTAATTACAATCATGCTGAAAATTTTCCACTAAAGTATATGATGAAGGTATTGTATTTACTTGTGCCCGCTGCACCACTTTGTTTTGCGAATCGAAAACATATATAAAAGTATTGTAGCGCTTAACTGCCAGGGTCGCACGGTTATAAACCGTTCGTGATGCAGGTAAATTCCTTGATGTAGAGCCATCAATATCATCAGTAATATAAAAAGGTTCTCCTGAATAAACCTGCGGAGTATAGGTATATAGAATAGAGTCATTATATGTGCCGCCGGGATGTGTGCTTACCTCAATCTTGTAAGCAACATTACCATTTGAATCATATGTGTAGGTATCATCGTAACCGTACGTGATATAATCCGTGATCTCATGGACAACCTTCCCTGCTGAATTCCGTGTAATATAATCCTTGTAATCTACCATGCCCGAAGAAATCTGTACCCGGATAATAGAATCGATAAGACCGCCGCCGCTGAGGTAATATGTGCTCGTATAGGCAAGGTTAGATAAAGAATTATCGTAGTCGTTTTCAACTATCCTTTTATGAGTCTTATCAATTATAAAGAAGCTATAAAAAGTGCTGCCGGATGAATTTAAAACATTAATGATCGAGTCGCCATGATAAGTAGTCACGCCGGTGTCGGTTGTACCAACAATGCTGTTATAATATTCATAATTCACCAGTTTACATTTAGCAAAAGGAATAGTGAATGTAGCGGGGTTCGTACTGCTGTTCTTCGAGCATGACATAATACATGTAACAAGAAGAAAGAGAAATGAATGGAGGATAATTCTTTTCATAGTGTTTAATTTAAAGATTAAGTTAATGCTTATTTGTTCAATAAGATTAGACAATATTTAAATTAACATTTTTATGAATGAGTATAAGGGAGAAATGAGTTAGTATTCGTCTATTTTCCGAAGCGATGCTTCAATGGCATCCTTCATGACTTTTTCATTTCCCGCTTCATCAGCTTTAATGAATTTTTTGCCCATGATGTGTTCGTACAACTCGATATATCTTTCAGAAATAGAATTGATAATGTCATCCGTCATTTCAGGAATCGTTTGCCCTTCTTTTCCCTGGAAATTATTTTCCATCAGCCATTCGCGCACAAATTCCTTAGAGAGTTGTTTCTGAGATTCATTATTTTTTAATCGCTCTTCGTAACCCTCCGCATAAAAATACCGCGATGAATCAGGCGTATGAATTTCATCTATAAGATAAATATCATCACCTATTTTTCCAAATTCATATTTTGTATCTACAAGGATCAATCCTCTTTCCGCTGCCATTTCCGTTCCGCGCTGAAATATATTTTGAGTAAATTTTTCTAACGCAGAATAATCTTTTTCAGAAACAATGTTTTGACTGATGATCTCCTCTCTTGAAATATCTTCATCATGCCCGACAGTAGCCTTTGTGGTTGGCGTGATCACCGGGTAATCCAGTTTTTGATTTTCTTTTAATCCTTCAGGAAGACGAACACCGCAAATTTCACGGATCCCATTTTTATAAGCGCGCCATGCAGATCCCGCAAGGTATCCGCGTATCACCATTTCCACTTTAAATGGTTCGCACACTTTTCCTATAGTAACATTCGGATGCGGTACATCCAGCACCCAATTGGGAACAATATCTTTTGTTGCGGATAGAAATGAAGATGCGATCTGGTTGAGCACCTGCCCTTTGTAGGGAATGGGTTTCGGCAGTACTACATCGAATGCAGAGATCCTGTCTGAAACGACCATGACGAGGTATTTGTCATCAATATTATATACATCGCGGACCTTGCCTTTATAAAAACTCTTTTGCTTAGGAAAATTAAAATGAGTTTCGCTGATAGCCATTTTTTAATTGTTATGGTGATGAAATTGATTACGGAATAAATATAACAGAATAAAAATATGGATTTGAAAATGCGGTGCGAACTTAATCCACAAATAATATTTCTTAGCGTTTTGTGTTAGTGGTTTTCGGTGTTTAAATCCAACGCCTGTTTTACCGCTGACATTTGTTTATGGATCTTCTCGTGCTGCTTTTTCAATTCACCGTTTTCTTCTATATTCTTTAACATTTCACGCTTTTCATCCAATGTCCTGTACGCAGTCCAAAGCAAATGTTCCACTTTATCTGCAGTTCCATTTAAAAGAGATTCGCCTGACATAGCATGCCCGAACAGACAACGGTAACGCGGAAATTTTTCTTCATTCATCTTATATAATGGTCCTTCGCAATCCGGACAAATATATCGTGTTGGTGTTCCGTATTTTAACATGTTTTCAAGATTAGGTCCCTGCCCTTGTGCAATGTTGAGTTCCCATTGGAGCTTTTCTTCCTTTCCCTTTTTCATAACTTTTTCTTTAAGCTTTGTTTCAGAAATTGTATTGATCAGGGGCGCAATGCCGGACACCGGAACACAGTGATCAACTTCCACTTGTTTTAAAGCATTAAGCGGCATGCCCGTAAATATGGTTTCCGACGGATCCTGGACAATCGTAATACCGCCGAGTTTTTTTATACTGCTTAAGCCGGCAGTTCCATCATCCATTACACCGGATAAGACGATACCTGTAACAAGGGCTCCGTACGATACTGCTGCAGACCGGAATAAAACGTCTATTGACGGACGAAACCTGTTTTCTTTAGGTCCCTGCGTTAAATACATTTTTCCATTTTCGAGTATCATGTGCCGGTCGGGCGGCGCAACATAAATTCTGCCCGCCTTCATCACCGTATTATTTTTTGCATGCTGTGCGAGCCAGACACTGTTCACATTTAAAATTTCCGGGAGATTACTTTTTTTGTCTGCGGGAAAATGTATGACGACAAAGATTGCGGCGTCCAGAGATCGCCGGAGGTGTGCAGTTATTTCCTTCACACTTTCCAGGGCGCCGGCAGATCCGCCGATTACAAATATTTTCATACTAAGTGTCTAAAAGATGAATTATTACATGTTAAACATTAATGGCAGTATTAAGTTTTTTTTGTCCAACCCTAAAGAAAGAAACATCTGTTATAACTCATAATCTTTAATTCCTTTCACTGTAATTAAGGCTAATCTTTTAGCAATTTTCGCGATCAGGGGATACACCTTTTTTTGAATAAAGATGGGAATACTTTCCTGGAAATATTGTCCCTTCATTTCAGTGATCATATAACAATTATCTAAAAACGAGGCATTTTCAGAATGATGCGCATTGGCAGAAACATAAGTTTGCTCAAGAAAATATTCCATATCGAAAGCAGGCTTCAGTTTTACCTTTAGCTTTAACCGTTTCTGATCTACAGAAGAATAAGTGTGATAAGTATTTTCCGGAATCGTGAAAGATTCTCCGGGTTGAAGTATAACCTTTTTGTTACCGGATATCACTTCCGCCAATCCTTCGATCACTTCAAAGTATTCTGTTTGCTGTGTATGCTTGTGTGATGAAGGACCCTTTTGTCCCGGCAGTTGATCAATCACTACTTCAAGGTATTTACCATCAGTTTCTTTTGTAGTTTTAAGAAACGTCGTAGTTTCACCTGTTGCTTCTAAGGTAAGCCGCTTCATCTATTATTTCGTCTAAGGGTAGCGTTAGTGCTCTACCAAAGTATCTTTCAGTGCTTTGATCTTATCATGTCCATTCCTAATCAGGTTATATTGTTCAGTAACCATTTGCCGCTGAGTTGCCGTGAGCGTTCCGCCGTCATCTTTTAAAACATTCTCGTATGTTTCCTTGGCAACATCTTCACCATATTCACAGCAATCAATAATTGCTTTGCGGTCGTTATTGGTCAAGGCTGCTTTAACATCCATCCACGCCCTGTATATTTTTCCTGTGGTTTTAGTGCCTTCCGTTGGTGTGCCGTGCAGTTTTGTTACTTCGTCTGCCAACTCTTGTTTGCATTTCTGGCTATCGTGCGCAAGGTGTCCGAATAAGTCCTTCAGATCCATTTCCCTGGTTTCTTTTGCTGCAGTTAAATATCCCTGGATCCGATCGTTATTGATCTCGATAAGTGTATTCAATACTTCTACAGTTTTTTCATTATTATTTTCCATGACAGTTGTTTTAAATGAGAAAAATATTTTGCAATATCGCAAAGTGTTTACAATACAAAACTGGTAACTCTTTAACTGAGATGGCTTATACAATTGTGTAAAAACATTGCAACATTTCCATACTATCCATTAGGATGATGGCACAATTTCCAGTAATCTATTACAAGCGTAATAAGGTGTTTGATCTCTTTGTAACTGTTGGGTTTTTGGAAAAATCCCTGGACAGTCATTTGTGTATACGCTTCATTAACGACATCATGAGCAACGGACGTAGAATAAAAAACAAAGGGGATACTTTTTTTGCGGAGATGCGGATCATGATCGATGTTTCGTTTAAATTCAATGCCGTTTTGTTGAGGAAGATTCACATCGCAAAATATGATAAACGGTTGATCGCTGGTGGTCTGCAGGTAATCGTAAGCGTCGAGGCAATTTACAAAGGAGATCAATTTATTATTAATCTTTAATTCACCGATCACTTCCTGGAAAAGCTCGAGATCGTCTTTATCATCTTCAATTACTATGATCGGTCCTGATTTAGACATGAGTATTTTTTGCTGTTAATATAAACAACAGTTATAATACATTGATTGTTTCCGGCTTAAAAATTTGTTGACAAAAGTTTTTAATTCAAGCTTTAACCATAAATTTTTCAATTTGCCTTCTGTGCCTGAGGATATGGACGATAGCATGTTCCATGAGCTGGTCGAAATCGTAGTGCTGTCCCCAGTTTGTTTTGATAATATTTTTCAGGATGTCATCAAAAGTAATATCGTATTTATTCTGAAGAGTTTCTTCCGTATAAACCAGCATTTCATCGAGATGTGTGCAGGCTGATTGCGGCGTTTCTACATCATAAAATTCTTTTCTCTCCGTAAACGGATCGCCGAATTGTTTACGGATATAATTGCAATATCCGTATCCAGCTCTTACTACATGGTTCATAATGGTTTGAACAGATTTACAATCGGGATCGATTGTATCGAGATCTTTTATTTCAGAATATTCTTCCAAAGGAATTGTATTCAGTAAACTTTTTAATTCTTCAACAGCGCGCTCGTATTCATCCATCAGTGCGCCAACGGCTCCTTTCCTGTAATTTTTTTTCATGGGGTGAAGATAATTGAAATTTAATTTTTCAATAGCACTTCGTGAAGAATTTTGAATTGCTGAGGCATATTATTGTCTATCAATTTTTTTAAGATAGTAATTCTATTGCAAAGGAATTCTCCTTTATAATTAAGTTCATGTAGAATTGGTGTAAGCTTTAAAGAATCACGTATGGGCATGGAACGGGCAATGGATAAATGGGGTTGAATGCTGTTATGTTTAAATTTGAATTCATCAATAAGCAAGTTATTAATAGTTTTTATTGGTTGGGCATTTTCTACAATTAATACAAGTGATTGTGAGATGTTCCCATGATCCCATAACTCCAAATGACCTAATTCTACAATAAAAGTATTGATGCCTGCCAAAGCTTTTTCTGCATGGTAAATAATAAAGGAGTCAAGATCTGACCGCATACTGCAAGCAAATAGAGAAATATGAGCCTTTGAATAACGTATATGATCCGGCAATAAAACTATATCCATTACTTTCTTTTTCAGGAAATTAAAATTTCTGATCACCGGGGTATCCGGGGGAATAATAAAAAAATACTCTGCTAAAGCAGGTTTAGTATCCTTAAATAATTCAAGCTGCTTTATCATCGTGTTATACGAGGGGCATTAAAATTAATAAAATAAATACACGCCATATTAAAGAACAGCCCTCACGAGCTGCTGAAATATAAATTAATAATTGATAATTACATGTAATACAATCCCGCAGGAGAATACACTGCAGGTAATGCGCCGCCAATGCCACTTGGAGGCAATTCTCCTTCCAGTATTTTTCCATCAAATTTAAATATTGCCTTGTGCGCTAAAGCTTCGATCACATTTTGTGTGAAAGGCATGCCTCCGGCGCGGTTGTAATATTGCGCTTCATCGAACTCCGTTAATTCCAATTCAACCGTATGTCCTCCGGCTTCAATTTTCGTACTTACTTTATTGGGAAAATCAATGGTCAGAGAAATATTTGCTTTCAGGACGGGCGCATTTTCAAAAGGTGTTCCTTTAAAAATTTTAGGTCCGTAATATTTTCCAAGTTCTTCGTCTTCGGCAATAAAACCAAACAGATCCGGCATCTCTTTATTATCCGGGTTGATTAACAGCATACCGCCGGGCGTCATTCCCAAAGGTGTGTTCGTAATCCTCGCAACGTGCACGAGTACGTTCGGCAGTGGCGCATCCGGTGTAGGTTTCAGCATAGCATCAATGCCGTCAAACCAGGAAAGAAAATCTGTTTTGTAATGCTTTCCGCCATTACCTTTGATCGTGAAGTTGCTCATAAATTTATTTTAAAAGCAAAATAGCAAATTATCATCGAATTGCATAAAAAAAGCAGTCCATGTGGACTGCTTGCAATATGAAATGGAAAGGTGTAAGTAAAAAGGTATAAGGTGTAAGTAAAATAGGTAATGAAGAATATAGGATTTTATACTTATACCTCTTTACTTAATTCTTATTATCGCGAAAATTTTGTTCACGCTCGCTTTCTTTATCAAACGCTTTGATAATATCTTTTACTAAGCGGTGACGAACAACGTCTTCTGCAGAAAGATGGATCATGCTTATTCCTTGTATTCCTTCCAGGATCTGCATGGTTTTCTTTAAACCTGACTGCTGATTTTTCGGCAAATCGATTTGCGTCATATCACCGGTGATGATACATTTTGCAGAAGGACCTATACGCGTCAAAAACATTTTTAATTGCAGCTGCGTCGCATTCTGTGCTTCATCGAGGATCATGAACGCGTGATCGAGTGTTCGTCCGCGCATATATGCGAGCGGTGCCACTTCAATAACGCGGTTTGTCATGTAATATGCTAATTTATCTGCCGGGATCATATCATCCAATGCATCGTATAACGGTCTCAGGTACGGATCAATTTTTTCTTTCAAATCTCCGGGAAGAAAACCTAAATTTTCGCCGGCTTCCACTGCAGGTCTTGTAAGAATTATTTTTTTCACCCATTTATTTTTCAGCGCGCGTACGGCAAGTGCAACCGCAGTGTAGGTTTTACCTGTACCCGCAGGTCCGGCAGCAAAAAGAATATCGTTATCCTCGGAAGCATCTACGAGCTTCTGCTGATTTTCAGTGCGCGCACGTATCATCATACCATTATTTCCATGTACCAAAACATTATCTTTGAACTGCGGAAAATGTGTTTCGTACGGATTGCGACCATGCAGAATTTCCTCGATGTGCTGATCGGAAATTTTTCCATAGCGTTCGAGGTACTCCACGAGCTGGTGTACTTTTTCACTGAAAATATCTAGGTCTTCCTGGGAGCCGGCAACGATGATCTTGTTGCCTCTTGCGCTGATGTTAAGCCTGTTGAATTCTTTTTTAAGAATCTTTAGCTTGTTGTTGTTGAAACCGAAGAACTCTACCGGATCTACTGTTTCTAATTTAATAGTTAGTTCGCTCAATTATTTTCTTATTTTTACGCGTGAAATGCCTCTCTCACCTTTATAAAACGGTTTTGCGGCTGGTTTGGTTGCATTTCGTGTGCATTAATAATTTTTCTATCAAATTGAAAATAGTACTTATTTCAAAATGGCGGTAATAACGTTATTAACAGACTTTGGAGACAAAGATTACTATGTAGGCTTATTTAAAGGGGATCTATACGCCTCCAGCCCCTCTGCAAAGATTGTGGATATCTCACATTCGATACCTCCTTACGATATAGTTACCGCTGCTTTTTTTTTAAAAAATGTATATGCGCACTTTCCGAAAGGCACGATACATATTGCAAGAGTGTTTGAACAAGGGCTCGGGAAGCAAAAGATCTTAGCTGCAAAATATCAGAATTATTATTTTATTGCGCCGGATAACGGTTTATTGACGATGGTGTTTGAGGACAAGCCGGATCTCATTGTTGAAGTGGATATGAAGCAGGTAAAATTCAATACGCTGGAAGAATATTATTGCAGGGTAGTTAAAGAGATCACGTTCAATAATAATATTGGCTCTATCGGAATGGCGACCTCGAAATATGTAGAAAAAAAATCGATGATCCCTGTGTTGCAGGAAGATAAAATTGTTGGAAATGTGATTCATGTCGATAATTTCGGAAATGCAATTACGAATATTCATCTCGGTGATCTTGAAAGATTTAAACCGGATAAACAAATGCGTATCAATTATCGAAAGCATGATTATATAGACAGGATCGTACAAAATTATGGCGATGTTCCGCAAACATATAGCCTGGCGCGTTTCAATTCTTTAGGTTACCTGGAGTTATGTATTAATTGTGGTCATGCTGCCGATCTGCTTGGTTTATCTAAGGGAGACGGCATACAGATCTTATTTGAATAATGTCTTGAAAGAAAAATATCAATGATCATCAGAATAGTAAAACTCACGATGCGCGAAAGCGATATAGCATCTTTCAAAGGTTATTTTCAAACTGTTTGCGATATTATCCGGCGACAGCCCGGCTGCAATTCACTGCAGGCTTGGCAGGATATCCACAACCCTGATATTTTTTTTACATACAGTATTTGGGATAGAGAAGATGATTTGGAAGCGTACAGGAATTCCGCATTTTTTCTTCAGTTCTGGAAAACTGTGAAACCGTGGTTCAGAGATAAAGCTGAAGTGTGGACATTTAATAAGATTGTTGATTTACCGTAAGTGAGTATGAAAAAAATAGAGCTGCACGATTACGAAATTATTTTTGATGATACATTATCATCTCTGAATGATTTTTTATCCAACCACAAATATTCTAAAGTTTTTGTTCTTGTTGATGAAAATACAAACCTGCATTGTCTTCCTTTATTGCAAAATATTTTAAGTGATGTTGCGATCATTGAAACAAAGAGCGGTGAAGAGAATAAAAATATTGCCTGGTGTGAAATGATCTGGCAGCAGTTGATCACTGGGAATGCAGACCGTAAAGCTTTATGCATTAACCTCGGTGGCGGCGTAATAGGAGATATGGGCGGGTTTGCAGCGAGCTGTTATAAAAGAGGAATTGACTTTATAAATATTCCAACAACTTTATTATCGCAGGTCGATTCTTCTATTGGCGGAAAATTAGGAGTAGATTTTCAATACGGAAAAAATCTGATCGGCTTATTCAGAAATCCGAAAGCTGTTTTTATTTCTCCTGTTTTTTTGAAGACGTTGCCGAAACGCCAGTTAATTAATGGCTGGGCGGAAATATTTAAGCATGCGCTGATAAAAAATAAAGATCAATGGAATAAATATAAGGACATTGATATTTTAAAGGATGATGTTAGTGACATTGTTTATGAATCGTTGTTGATCAAGAAAGCAGTTGTGGAAGAAGACCCGTTTGAAAAAGGTCTTCGGAAAATTCTGAATTTCGGTCATACCGTTGGTCATGCCATAGAAGCATATTCTTTAGAGAATGACAAACAACATTTGCTGCATGGAGAAGCGATTGCTATCGGCATGATCTGCGAAGCATATTTATCCGTAAAAAAATGCGGACTGAAAGGAGAGGAGTTGAATGAAATTAAAACACTGATCCTTAATTATTTTCCTAAACATGATATTTCAAATTATGATGAAAATAAATTGCTGGAAATTATCAGTGCAGATAAAAAGAATGACCGTGATGTGGTAAATGCTTCCTTGCTTTCTTCTATTGGAAATTGCGGGTATGATATTCCTATTTCAAGGGAAGAAATATTAGAGAGCCTGGTGTTTTATAAAAACGTCTAATTACATTTTATTCAACTTTTCAGATCCCAAATCAAGTTTGGGATGCATTGGATAATGTAAGGGGAGCGGCGCTGCCGTTCCCCTTACATAGCACTACCATCCTGAACTCGATTCAGGATCTTACGGTACATTTTATTCTCGACTTTCAGATCCCTTTAAAGGAGCCCTTCGGACAAATCAAGTTTGGGATGCCTTAGTTGTTGCAGGTGGGCAGCTCTGCTGCCCACCTGCATAGCATACAGCCCATCCTGAACTTGATTCAGAATCTAAACAGTTCGCTTAGTCAAAAAATATTTCTCATTTTTTATGGAATCTGCAATCAAAATGTATCTCAATAGAAGAAGTGCTTATAATGAATGCATCCTGCGTCTATATCATCACTAATTATACAAGAAGTGTATTTTATCTCGGAGTTACATCGTGTATATGGAACAGAATACTGGAACATAAAACCGGCTACGGTTGTACCTTTTCTTCAAAGTATAATATAAAATATTTAGTTTATTTTGAAGAATGCGAATGCCTGGAAGATGCCCTTTACAGAGAAAAGCAATTAAAAGCCTGGAACAGAGAATGGAAAATAGAATTGATAAAGAAAGAAAATAATGCAATGGAAGATCTTGCAAAAGATTGGTATACGAAAGAAGATATAAATGATTTTTTAGAATCGATGAAGTTATATTAAGACAGGTTTTTTTTCTACTGTTCAGATCCCAAATCAAGTTTGGGATGCCTTGTTTTAGGTGAGCCGGACGGCTTCACCGCCCGGCTCACTTGTAATCCAATATCCTGAATTTGATTGCTTTTCCAGTTCGCTTCGCTCGGGTCAGTCTAAGCTCTATATTTGTTCAAGCTTTCAGATCCCTCCGAAGGAGTCCTTCGGACAAATCAAGTTTGGGATGCATACCGAGATGCGAAGGGATGACGGCTTCGCCGTCATCCCTTCGCATGTGTACCGTCATCCTGAACTTGATTCAGGATCCAAAACGAAAATCATTTCAACTTCGCAGTCATCGTAATCTCTATCGCTTTCAATGCCTTAGATACCGGGCAGTTCTCTTTCGCGTCCTTTGCCAGCTCAATGAATTTTGCTTCATCAATATTCGGTACATCGCCCACAACATCCAGTTGAATACTCGCGATAGAAAAACCACCGTCTTTATTCTCAAGATTGAGGATGGCATCGGTCTTTAATTCATTCGGCGGGAAACCGGCTTTCGTTAGCCCAAAGCTCAGCGCCATGCTGAAACACCCTGCGTGTGCCGCTGCGATCAGTTCTTCCGGGTTTGTCCCGGCTGTGCCGTCTTCACTTTTAAAGCGTGCTGCAAACGAATACGGTGTATTCTGTAATACACCGCTTGGTGTCGTGAGTGCGCCTCCGCCTTCCATTCCGGTGCCGTGCCATACGGCAGATGATTTTCTTTTCATAATTTTATTTTAATGATAACTGCAAAGCCTTCACAAAGTTCATCACAGTTTTTTCAATGCTTCTGCAATTTCTTTTGACTGTGGATTGTATGTCAATGCGAGTTTATAATATTTTTTGGCTTCCATGATCTTTCCCTGCCCAACATAAATTGCACCAAGCAATGCATTTGAATCGTAATCAAAAGGATAAAGCTGTAACACTTTGCTTACATATTTTTGCGCCTCGTCATAATTTTTCCTGTAGTAGTAAATATATCCAACGCGGTAATTAACGATGGTGTTATTCGGGTCTATAGTCAATATATCTTTGTAAGTTGCAAGTACATCATCCCAGTTCTGCAGCGCAGCCGTTGGATTTACATAACCAAAGCGGGCTTCAATACTTTTCGGCTCCAGCGCCATTGCCTTCTTGTAATACATTTGTGATTTCGTGTATTCTTTCTTCAGGTAATTCAACCAGCCCAATCGCAGGTTGATGGAATAAGAATTGGCATCGTAAACATCTTCCAGTTTCAGAATTGCAGCTAAATATTCTTTGTTGCTTTCACCTAAATAACTGCTGGAAAAAGCGGATAGAATTTTGTCGTCTTGTGTTTGTGCTTTTGAGATTAGGGTAATAGTCATAGCTATTACGAGTGCAAATGTTGAGCGTTTCATAATTTAAAATTTAATCCTATTAATAATGTATGTAATTGATAATCCTGGTTGCTAAAGCTGTCCTTTATTCCTTCAAACTGGTACGTAAGATACAAAGTTATTTTTTTGGTGGCATAAAACTCACCCGTCAGGCTGGCTTTGTATTTAATTTTATCAAGACTGTTGTATAGTTGTGAGCCGTCAAATAGGGCAAGCGGGTAACTGCCTTTGTACATGTACATCGCATTAATGCCTACTCTTTTACACAGCAACGCACGGAACCACGGCGTAACAACAGCTGTTTTTACACGTGAGCTGATTACTGCAGTCACATCCGCGCCTATCGTTAATCGTCCAAAGTTATAAGACAAGCCCAATCCGAACAATGCTTCATAACGCGTTTCTTTTGTATTCAGTAAATTGTTCACCGGTGCCGGCACAACATCGCTGCTGCTGGTTATTGTAGGTCCCACATGGTTATCTATATGAAGCGTATCCGTATGACCATCGATATAATTAGGCGCAATAAAATCAAGAAAGATTCCCGCATGCGGAGCAATAGTAAATCCTTGAATTGTTTTTGAAAGTGATGCCTGTATCAATAAAAGATTCTCTTTGTAAGTCCCTTTTTTTAAGACATGGTGGGAAGACAGTGTATCGCTGAATACAGTTGTGGGTCCGGGATTTTGTGGTGGGCGGCTATGTTGGGTAAAGGCATCGGAAAAATCCATCACTCCTTTGTAGTGTGCATAATGTAATCCGATATTCAACGTCATATTTTTTTTGAATTTGACCGAAGGTGCTATATAATACTGGTGCTGCATATAATGTCCCCAAACCTGTTTTTGCGCCTGAAATGTATAAGCATGGTAAAGGCTGAAAACAGAAGAATATTTTTCGTTGACACCCAATTGCATGTATCCCATATGATTTGCAATCTTTGTGTTGTTGGAGATCTTTACACCACCTTCTACATAAATGGATTCCAACGGTCTTTTTATTTTGTATTTAATTCTCTTTTGTGTTGAATCGGATATTGTCCGGTACGTATCATCAGCAGCTCTCTCATCATTTGATAACAACTGCGACCAGAACAAATATTCTTTCGCATCATCGCTGCCGGGATCATTCTTCAGCGCCATTTTAAAATAGTTTGCAGCTTTGTAATATTGCAGCTTGTTGTAATAAGCAATACCGATCCGCATGTTCAGGTAATAATTATCAAAGCCTGCTTTTTTTGCTTTTTTTCCGAATTTGATCAGCGGTTTCCACTGGTGATCTAAATATTGACGGTAAGTTGTGGAGTCTGCCTGTTCAAAATCCATTTGTGCAAACAATGGGTAACCACTACACACGATCATCAAGACAAGGAAGAGTTTTAATTTAAACATATCGCTGAAATTTTATGGTTTCCTTTTTGAATTTCAATTTCTGATATCTTATTATTTTCAATCGTCAGCTTGCTATGTACCTGCTTTGTCATTCTTCCAAAAATACTTCCTTTTGAATCAGACCGGATCACGATCTTTGTCGGGTGATGCGTATGGTCTACGCCGCCGAATTTCATTTCATATTCGGCTTCGCAATAATGAAAGAACGGGGCTGTAAAATCATGCAGGATCTTTATCAATGGATTAAAAAATCCTTCGATCAACATTTTATCTTTCACAAAAATTCCATCGTAATATCCTAAAACTACTTTGTATGCCGATAAATAAAATAGATGGAGGAGTGAATTTTTATCGCCGTAAAAATCAGTAAAATAAAATACTGTTCCGTTGTTTACAAAATATGCTGTTGATTTTGTCGTGTGACAATATATATAGGATTGATTATAGATCGTTGTAAATATTTCCCATTTCACTTCATATTCCTTTTTGTTCTCTGTTACCTTGAAAGTAAAAGTTTTACCCGGAATAAATCCGAATGCTTCCGTAAGTAAACGTGTGGAAATAATATTGGAAACGATCTCATCTTTTTTAGGAATATCGAAAGCATGAAACCGGTATTTTTTATCCTGTTTGGTGAGGTAATAGCTTATCGGATGCAGGATAGTTTTAGAACCGATGAACGGTGTACTTTGCAATTGGAAATGCAAATGCGGTTCCGGCGATCTGCCTGAATTTCCTACAAGAGCGAGCACATCGCCCTTCTTTACATAATCACCGGTCTTTACTTTAAAAGTATCTCTCTTCAGGTGAGATAACTTACTATAGAGATATTCGCTGTGTTTTATAATGATCGTATTTCCCCAGTTTTCTTCCATGTTTACTTGTCCCACATTGTTTTCATCAATGCCATCTTGAAGCGTATCCACAATACCATCTGCAGGAGCAATCACAGGTAGATCGTAACAGTAGTAATCTTTTAAAGAAAATCCGGGTAATTTGAAAGTGTTTTTATCGTCATCAACAATATCAAAATCCCATGCGTATTTCCATTCTTCTTTATGTGTAATATTTCCTTCTTGTCCCTGAGAAATATGCCAGTTGCTCATTACGGGCAATGCAATGTGGTAATACGTTTCAGAACTGAATCTTCCTAAAGTATTATAATGTTTGTAATGATTTTTTTCCGGAGAATACTGTTGAAGTCTGACGAGCTGCAAGCCAAAAGAACTGCTTCGGGCTGATAAGACCGCAATGGTTAAGATCACTACTATATTAAATGGAAGTGAATAAAAAGGAAGGTTTAATATGGTAAAGAATTTATTCAGCGCGCTGATCAGCAGTGCAACGATCGGCATCGTAAAGAATAAAAGAGAATAGGACTTTTTAGACGGGACGATATAAAATCCTCCCAAAGCAATAGCTGTGAGAATAAAATTAAAGCCGATATATGCATAGATCAGCTGCGTAAAATCCCCTTTTAAATAGAAGTAGAAAAAATAGCCGATCAAAAAACCGATAATTGAAAGTGTAAATGCGATCCGTGAATAGATCAATAAGCCTATGGCTATAATTAAACCTGCGAGGTCGTTATATTGAAATAAGACGGCACCAAGCGATCTGAAATAGAGATATAAAACATCCGCATAAGGAAGCTTTGCAATGAAATCAGTCACAAATGTCAATGCCTGCGGGTAAAGATAAATGATATTGTTTTTTGGTGCGAGCGTATAAAAACTGCCGCATCCTAATATCGTGATCCAGATCGCGATCAAAAACGGCATGCTTAAAAACGGCAATCCTTTTTTTGCAAAGGAAAGAGAAAACCAAACGGTTACAAAAAAAACGAGTATCGATGCAATTGCGAGTATAATGAAATAATACCCGCTCCACTCATAAAACGTACCTACGGCAATGCCGGTTAAAACAGAATTATATGTATACGATCCATCGCGGATCATTTCTTTATTAAAATTAAAAAGTGTTGCGATCAGCTGACCGATGAAAACGGCAATCAACCCGCTAACACCGGCTTTAATATCAAATAAGCTGACAACGATCAATAAAAAAGCAAAGAGCTTGTTCTTCGAAAAGAAGATCTGTGAATAGCTATTGAAGCAGCCTTCTGCGTATAAGCTTATTTTACTTTTCAATTTCCTGTGTTGAGTTTAGATTGAATGTTTTCAGGTAAGCGGGGAGCACCTCATTGATCTCAATGATGTCCAGCGTTTCTTTTTTCTTGATGACATTCGGTTTGCCGTTCATATCGATCAGCACTACTGCAGGGCGCATTGCGATGAACTGCATGGATTGCGTAATGTTATAAGCACCGACATGATGGACCACAACATGATCTCCAGCTTTCATCGGCGGCAGTGAAATATTTTCGCGTACTACATCTATATTCATGCATAGCGGTCCGTACAACACGCAATCTTCCGTATGTAAGCCGAATTCCTGTGCAGGAGAAATTTTATGATCGTACCAGAACGAAGTAAATAAAATATTCACTCCAAAATCCATGATCGTTGCTCTTCTGCCGTCGGATAATCTTTTATTGGAAATGACAGAGCCCAGTAAAAATCCCGCATCATCCACTAACGCTCTTCCTGTTTCCAAATATAAATAAGGAAGCTCTTCGGTTTCAAATCCTGCGTTTAGTAAAGCAGAACAAATTGCTTCTGCATATTGACTGATCTCGGGCACCGCATCCGCGCCAAGCTGGTATGTTCCTTTCAAAGTATTTTTTGATGCAAAGCCGCCGCCCATATCAATATAAGTGATCGTCTTTTTATATCGCTTTTTTATGCTCAGCGCGAGGTCTGCCATTTTTGTTGCAGCAATTCCATACGCGCCCGGAGAAAGCATGAACGTCCCGATGTGACAATGCAATCCGACTAAATTTAATTTATTTCCTGCGATGATCTTGTTGATCGCGTCCCAGGCTTGTCCGTTTTCATAATTAAATCCGAAGCGATCCCACATCGGGTAGATACCGGTGTCCATATTCACACGGATGGCTACGCGGGGCTTTGCATTCAACTCTCCCGCGATCTCTATCAAACGATATAATTCATCGAGATGATCAATGTGTATAGGAGAATCATTTTTTATTGCGACACGGAGATCATCATCTGTTTTATCAGGACCGTTGAATAATATTTTATTTCCCGGCACGCCGTTCTTCAAAGCTTTTTCATATTCAAAACGAGAAACCACTTCTCCCCACGATCCTTCCTGGTGAAAAATATTACAGATCGCATTGAGGTAATTTGTTTTGTACGACCATGCAAACTGAATTTTCGGATAGCGGGTTTCAAAAATGCGTTTTGCATTTTTATAATTTTCGCGGATCTTTCTTTCCGATAAAACAAAGAGCGGAGATCCGAATTCCTTTATCAGCTCACTCACCGCGACACCATCGATATGCGTTGTAGGCGTGTATTCGGTTCGTGTTCCGAATTTATTCATCAGCCCTGTATTCAGCGGCTTAATGATTGGACGTTCATATTGCTTTTTTTCCATTCCTTTATTTTTATATTTCTCCGATTGTAGATATTTGTTCGAATTCACTGAGGTTGACGATCATGTCATAAGAATAGCGGATGAACATCTTGCCGACATCATACGTTTCAAACGGCACTACCTTATTTCCCTTTCCTAAATTTACCAATGCTTCGATTTGATTTTGTCCAGAACCGGCAGTTAAATAACACCATGCAGGGAAACGCGGATTGATTTCTATGAGAAAATATTCATCATCCGATGTCTTTATAAATTCCAGTTCAAACGGTCCGCGCCACTTCGTTGCTTTCACCAATTTATGTGTCACATTGATGAGATTATCATCATCAAGTGTTACACCTGCCCATGCTTTTCCTTTATCTGTAATGTAAAGCTTACGCATCGGCACCGCGCCCAACGTTACACCTTCACCATTGCCGATGCCGCAAACGTTTACTTCGGAGCCGTGCACAAATTCCTGTATCAGCACGGGCAATCCCCATTGAGTACTGATCTTATTAAAGTGCTGCATCGCCTGGTCGGTAGTATAAGCGATCTTTGCATCGTAAAATTTTCCTTTAACGACAAGTGGATAACCGATATCATTTGCAATGGCGGGGATCTCACTCATGTTATAAACCATTTTTGCAAACGGTACCTTGATGCCATGCTTCTCACCGTATTCAAATAAATTCACTTTATGGCGCGCTTCGAATTGTTCCTGTGTCGGAAGCACCATAGTGATGCCGAGCTCTTTTTCAAACTGTTCCTGTATCGCGATAAAATTAAAGAGCTCAGCATCGAAATTCGGAAACAGGAAATCAATATTTTCGATGGAATTGATATATTCGAAACGTTCAAATAAAATGGATTGTCCCGCTGCAGGATACGGCACCTGGTAAGTTTTATCTACAAGATCATGCATGTATATTCCCGGCTCCAGTGATTCGTACGATAAGCCGATAATTCGAACATCAAAACTTTTTGCATCGCGTAAAGCGCGGATAACTGAAATACCCGGACCCGGGCTATCAACTGCATTTAATCCTGTTACAGCAATGGTATATTTGGGTTTGCTCATTATTCTGTGAGTTTATAATTCTTCAGCATATTCTTAAAATCATACAGGTCCTTTTCTACCGTAGAAGCATCGATCATATATTCTTCTTCGATGGATTTTGTGATCTCTTCGTCTGTTTTTCCATTTTGCAAAGCCTGGATGATCATTTGTCCGATTGGATTTGCGGAATATGAATCGCCTGTGGAAGGGTTAAATATAAAGCCTGAATCACTTAAGGCTATGTTTTTTCTCATCTTCATATCTGTCTGTTTATTTTTTTAAAGGTGGATATGGAATATCGCTCTATTGTATTCTTAATTCAGATGCTACAGCGATATTTCATATTATTTCTTTTGATAAAGTTAACGATAAATAAAAAACAATAGTGTATACAATTTCGGCTTGGTTGTGTAAGATTTTGAAAAGAGGATTAAAATATGTTAAATGAGATTTTCTAAAGGCACGCGATCCTGCTTAGGCTGTTCTTTATATTGCGAAACGGTGTATCCTGTTGTTTTTTTAAATTGATTGCTGAGGTATTGCACACTGCTGTATCCCAGGGTGAAAGCAATTTCGCTTAAGCTGAATTCATTGTTGGTGATCATTTCTTTTGCCTTTTCGATCTTTAGTAAGATGATATATTTTTCAAGTGTCGTATTTGTCACTTTTGAAAATACTTTGCTGATCCTGTCATATGGCAATTGCACGCGCTCGCTGATGTAGTCGGAATTGCGGATAAGCGAGTTCGTGTTGTTTGCAAAATGTATGAGCTCGATCGCAGCAACTTTAATTTTTTCAGTGATCACAATATCGGGATCGCTGACCACAGTAAAACCGAGTTGTGTAAAATGTTTGATAATATCTGCTTCCGAAATTTTACCCGGAGCATAAGAAAGGATTACTTCTCCTAAAAATATTTTTTTGATATGGACAAATTCAACAGTATTAAAATAAAGCTCTATCAGGCGGATACAGCTTTTAGAGATCATATTCTTCAATATGAAATGTCTTTCTATATACTCATCAACAGTATCCATTCTATACTGAATTCTCTTTAGATTGTCTTTTAAAGATGATATAAGTCTTCTTTTCAGGCAATTTCATCATAAAAATAAAAGAAACTTTGCAGTGTTATTAACTTGTGTAAGTTATAAAAAATTCTTCAAAGTTTTTGTTCGATTTGCATTTAGTCAATAATGAATAATATGTTTTTTACTCACCAAAAAATTATACACAATAAAAAGAATGTTACACAAAATTTTAAAAATGATTATGCAAATTTGAATGTATAACGTAACGCAAAGAAAAAAAATTGTAATAACTAAAAAGCAGATGACAGCAGAATTGATATATAATGAAGCAATGCAAAACATGTATAACTTTTCATTAGTATTAGATGAGCAAAGTGTTATTCCGGAAAGTCAACATAAGGAAGATGTATCTCAAATGAAAAAAAATTTAAAGAATGAATATTTTTTCTTTGTTGTAAATCTTGCGAAACACAAAATTGAACACGCCCATGGTATCAGCCGCTGGCTTGGTTACCCCGATAATAGCTTTACGTTTAAGAATTACATCTACATTATGCATCCAAGCCAATACATGACTTTAGGAAAGATAGGCGGAAATATTTTGCAGACTTTATTTAAGCATGATTACGACATCAAATACCTGACGCACCGCTTTATCAGTAATACCGTATTGAAACATGCAGATGGTAATTATTTATTATTTAAACGAATTAGTAGCCCGTGGCAATGGGACAAGAATAAAAAATTATCAGCTTACCTGAATGAGTTTTATTTGCTGGGTGCTTATGATGGGGAGACTTTTAACCCGCGTTCTGCAAATGTCCATAATACCCATGGTGTGGAGAGTACAGTAGAAAGTGACGTCAGAGAAACCATAAGAAATAATTCCGAAGAATATTTACCTTTTACCACGCAGCAATATCGCATCCTGAGAATACTTGCTTATAACCCGGAATTAAAGGAAGACGAAGTCGGATCGATATTGTCTATTTCGGTAAATACAGTACACACCCATGCGAAAAATATTTTGCCTCTCGCACGCGATTATTTTTCACGACCTTTTTCTACCACGAAAGAAGTTGCATCTTTTATAAGGAAGGAAGGATTATTATAATTAATGATCCAATTCAACATTTATCATTCAACATTTATCATTTTTCAACATACCCTCGCAGGTGAAAGAATTTGAATTCTTTTTCATCAAGTTTGTAAAGCAGAAGTAAGTATGGTTATAAATTTACACTTTTAAAAAAAAATAATTTTTTGTCACTACGCGAAATTTTTGATTCGCCTGCTTTGATGTTCCCGCATCAGAAAAATACCCACTTCACCCGGCAAAAAGTTACACAACATACAGGCAATCTTACACATATTTTACTAAAATATAAATTAATTTCGACTTATTAAAATTCTGTTCGCGTATATGAGACATTGGTTTACATACATTTTTTCGGTTTGCATTTGCTTCATCAACGGCAGAATGTTTTCTCAGAATGAATTATACATCAAGAGCGTCGACCAGTTTTACAATAACGGCGCACTGATCTATGTTAATGGGGAAATAAATAACAACAACGGTCTTGTAACAAATAATACGACCGGAATTTATACGGGCATTATTGAGCTTACTGGAAATTGGAACAATACAATTACTTCTGCAAATTATGTTTCCACAGGTATCGAACGTTTCAGCGGAACAGCAAATCAATTGATCACCGGAACATGGAACGGCACTTCGGGAAACACCAATCAATTTTATAATCTTAAAATAAATAAGACAACAGGTTATGTAAGTTTAGCACAAGACACCTATGTTAACGGGGCAGGAGCAGTGGCATTTGAATCATCAGGGGGAATAATCAGAACAGCCACTGTTTCCTCTTCCAATACAGGGGACTATACTTATATACTGTATGTCCAAAATCCTTCAACAGCTGCGCTAACAGGTTACAATTTTCCATCGGGCACAACTAAATATATAGAAGGAAAATTAAAACGCCAGGTGAACAGTGCAGGCACCTATGAATTTCCGGTAGGCTTTCAACCGGCAGACAAAGATGGCATGGAGCCTTACAAGATCAAATTTAATTCTGCGCCTGCATCAACAGGTATTGTTGGCTACATAAGACCGGCGGCAACAGCGGCTTATTTTTCTGATCTCATTACCAACGGCGATATTTTATTTTATGATATCGGAGCGTATATCAGTCCGAACAATAATTTTTCGCAATGCACGGGCGGAGCGGATGGACATGATGATGCCGCACAAATAAATATGGCGCTTACACACGAATGGATGGTTACTCCTGATGCAATTTCTTCCGTCGATTATGACATGACTGTTTTTCCGGGACCGCTGCTCGATAATATTTCTTATGCTGCAATTGGAAGTGCATGCAACAGCTTATATACGCAGGCAAAATATCTGGCAAGAGATGGAAGGATCGGCGGCGACCAATCAGTTGGACCGACCACTAATTTTTCATTCCCGGGAGTAACAGGTTTGTACCAGGCGCCAACAGGAAATACAATTAAAAATCAAACCGGCTTTTCGCGCTTCAGGTTATTCGGTGCAACAGACAACAATACAACACTGCCCGTGGAACTGATGCAATTTGCTATAACTGCTGTCAACAACCAGTATTTCCTGCTGAACTGGGCGACTGCATCAGAAAATAATAATGCGGGTTTTGAAGTGGAAAGATGTGATGACTCTTTACACTTTTCTAAGATCGGCTGGGTACAGGGACATGGGAATTCTTCTATGATTGAAAGATATCAGTTTGATGACAAAGATGTTGTTGTTGAAAAGAATTATTACTACCGCTTGAAGCAAATCGATAAGGAAGGAAAGATAACTTATTCAAGAATTGTCACTTCACGGTTAAGAGGAGAAAATATTTTTTCAATTTCTCCTGTTTATCCAAATCCTGTAAACGATGAAGCGTCAATCGATATTTATGCGCCAGAACCGGAAATTATAAAAATAGAATTTATTGATATACTTGGTCAGCAAATGCAGCAGCTCGAGTATCAATTAAGTCAAGGCTGGAATAAAATAAAGCTTGAGGCGGGATCTCTTGCTGCAGGAACATACGTGCTGAATTTTAATTACAAGGAACAACAATACACTAAAAGATTAGTCAAAAAATAATATTCTCCCATGAAGAAATTTTTCATCGCCGGTTTGTTATTGATGCATGTAATGGTAGATGCACAAAACAATGTTGGAATCGGTACGAATACGCCCGGCGCCAGCGCAAAATTAGATATCACTGCAACGGATAAAGGTGTTTTATTGCCGCGTGTTGCATTAACGGGCACAACAGATGCAGCAACTATTACAACGCCCGCCACCTCGTTGCTGGTATATAACACTGCTACTTCGGGTGTATCACCGAATAATGTAATACCCGGTTATTATTATAATTCGGGGACAAGTGGATCGCCTGTATGGACACGGTTGAACACCAGCGCAAGTACAGATACACTTGGCTGGACAAAGGCAACTACGGCATCAACAAAAGCTTCACAAACGGATAACCAATATGTTACAGGTAATATCGGTGCGGGAGATTTTTCAGGAAGTTCTCCATCCGGTAAATTGGATGTAAAGGGAAATGTATTGGTACGCGGAATAAATACGAATACACCTTTAGCTGCAACATCCGCATTAGATCTTTATTTAGGAAGAGGAGGTAATAGCGCAATGGGAGCAGGACAATCATCTGCGGATGTTTCATTTCAATATGCAGGAACTGCAGGTGCAGGCTGGAGAAATTTTATTGTTTCAAGACATGATAATGTAGTCAGTAGCAATAAAAATGCGATTGATTTTTATTTGAACAATAGTGTAAGCTCAGCGGCATCAACAGGATTAAATTCCGCGGGCACGCTATCCGCGGGTACTGTGCATGGGATGAGCATTACTGCAACAGGCGTTGGCATAGGAACAAATGCACCAAACACGAGTGCGATCCTCGATATAATTTCCACATCTAAAGGTGTTCGTTTGCCGAATGTAGCATTAACAGGAACAACAGACGCAGCTACTGTTGCAACTCCGCCTTTGTCGCTCCTCGTATATAATACTGCCACAGCGGGTGTATCGCCGAATAATGTTATACCGGGATTTTATTATAATTCCGGAACAAGCGGTTCTCCCGTATGGCAAAGGTTGAATACGAGTAACCGATCGGATACATTAGGTTGGACGAAAGCAGCTACATCTTCCGTTATGGCAGGTAAATCCGATAATCAATATGTAACCGGTAATGTAGGAATAGGAAATTTTTCAGCAAGTTCCCCGGGCGCAAACCTTGTTGTAATTGGAAACGGGATTATTGGCACAACTTCAAACTCTGTATCCGGTACCAATTCACTTGCTGTGGGTACAGGCAATACAATAAGCGGCACCACATCTATTGCTATAGGAAATGGAAATACTATACTGGGAGCAAATTGTTATGCAGTGGGAACGCAGTCGCGCGCGGAAGCCGATCATTCCATGGTTGCAGGTTATACAGACACTTCTACAGCCAGCGCAACAGGCGTTTACGGGTATGGAAATAATGTTTCGGGCTTCACAGGATTTGCATCGGGTGACCGTAACAAAGTAAGAGGACAAAATGCATTTTCTTCCGGCTTTTCAAATAATGTTAATGGTGATGGCGGTTTTGCATCGGGTCAGAATAATATATCAGCATCTTATTGTGAAATTGCTATGGGGGCAAATGGGACGAGCTACACAGCCATAGGTACAACATCGTTTAATTCTGCAGACCGGTTGCTGAACATTGGAAACGGATCGAGCAGTGCTTCACGTTCTGATGCGTTTACAATTTTTAAAAATGGCAACGTTGGTTTTTCAGCGTCTTCTCCATCCACGATAATTGCAATTGGCGGAGATGCGGCACGCACCATAGGAATGGAGCGTACTACTTTAATTGCAGATGCACCTGCATTAACCCTCCAGGCAGCAGGAGCAAAATCAGGACAAACAGATAAAGGTGGCGGTGATCTTATTTTATCTGCAGGTATAATTACGGGAAATGGAAATGCAGCTGGAAGTTCAAATATAATATTCAAAACAGCTACTCCACTGGGTTCAAGCAGTTCCGCGGATCAATCGCCATCGCAAAAAATGAAAATTAAAGGAGACGGAACAGTAAACATTACTAATCTTGCCGGAACAGGTAACAGGATAGTATATGCTGATGCCAGCGGAAATTTAAATGTTTCATCAGCCAGCGTAGTGATGAACAGCAATCATCCTGCTTCATCGCCGCAAGCCGCGGGGAGTACGACAACTTCAGTAGTTCCTGTAACAGCCGACATGAATGTTTCTATAGGAGATGTTATCATTATTCAATCTAATGTTGTGTTGAAACTCAGTTCAGGAGATAGTACAGATGATTTTTTTATTTACCCAACTATGAGCGGCACTGCAACAGTTGCTTTTAGTAACGCTACTTCTTCTCCTTATAAATTATTATACACTCCGGATGAAAGTGCAAGCGATCATGATAATTATAAACCAGTTTCTTACCTCGAATACGGAACCGTAACAGCAGCAGGAACATTAAATGCAAGATTAGATGTTCAGAATACAGGTGATGATACTTGGGAATACAGCCAGGCAGTATTGATCATGCGCAAACAATAATTTTCTTTTTATTTCATAATTATTTTCATGGTTACACACAGGTGTGACCATGAATGTTATTTATTCTAAAATTTTACCAATTTAAATTCCCCTGCAAGGGTAGTATTTATTGATAGTTTGGAGTGATCATTATTTCAAAAAGTTATACAATAAAAAAGAAATGTTACACATTTATTAAAAAAGAATGACGCAATATTGTATACAGAGATTTATGTTTTTGATCACCTAATAAAAAAAGAAAAATGAAAAAGCCAGGTTTCCAGATGTTAGCAGTTATGATAACTGCGGCATTTTTTCTTACTTCATGCATCCCAACAACAGGCGGTGTTGCTACTGCACCAACGCTTTCTGCAACTGCAATTGCATCATCTATTACAACATCGTCCGCTATCTCAGGCGGAACAATTACATCAAACGGCGGTGCAACAATTACAGCAAGCGGGATTGTATGGGGTACAACTTCAAACCCAACAATTGCGCTGTCAACAAAAACAATTACTAGCCCTGTCATTACATCGGGCGCATTCATCGGAACCGTGAGCGGTTTAACTTCAGGAGCTACTTATTATGTAAGAGCGTATGCGACAAACAGCGTGGGTACGGGTTACGGTCCGCAGATCTCGTTCGTAGCCACAACAGGAGGAACAAGCAGCGATATTCCTGCAGTATTTACAAATCATTTTACGAGTGCGGTTACATTGTCAACAGAAGGA
>JAQBNI010000027.1 GCA_028288625.1 Bacteroidota bacterium
TGTCCCACGGGCATGCCTGCATATACGCGCACAGGATGGATCACTGAAATTTCAAGCGTCCAGTGGTTGCAAAAACCTACATCGCCTTTTCCTGCAGTTGCATGAATGTCGATGCCTAACCTTCCGATCGAAGACTTGCCTTCCAAAAACGGAACGTGTGCATGTGTTTCAGTATATTCTTCGGTAACGCCCAGGTAAAGATTCCCGGGATGAAGCACGTAACCTTCTTCAGGAATGAGGATCGGTGCTATCTGATTGTGTTTCTTAGCGTCGAGTTCAGGGCTGGTGTACATCGCAAGATCTTTGCCGAGATGTACGTCGTATGAATTTGTGCCTAAGCAGTCTCTGTCAAAAGGCTCGATGACGATCGTGCCCTTTTCCATTTCATTCAGAATTCCTTTGTCCGTTAATATCATGGCGCAAAAGTAAGAAAAAAGTCCACAGTTATCGGATCACAGTTCACAGTAAGAATTCACAGATATTGATTCATTATTCACATGTATAATTAATCACAATATTCCGTGAACGGTGAACCGTCATCCGTGAACCTTTTACGCCATCTGGTTTTCTACAAGCTTGTAACCTTGTCCGTGTATATTCAAAATCTGCAAGCGCTCATCATCCCTCAGGTATTTCCTGATCTTTGAAATAAATACATCCATGCTGCGCGCTGTGAAATAGCTATCGTCCTGCCAAACGTGCTTAAGCGCCAACTCTCTTTCGAGTATCTGGTTTTTCTTTTCAAAAAACAAGCGCAGCAATTCATTTTCTTTTGTTGTCAGCTTGATCTCATTTCCTTTCACATATAATTTGTGATTTTTATAATCGAGCCTTGTATCTCCCGCAGTGTATTCATCCAGTGCTGCCTGCACTTCGTGCTTTTCCGTTCTGCGAAGGATTGCATTCATTTTCAATTCTAAAATTTCCATACTGAACGGCTTGGTAATATAATCATCCGCGCCCAATGTTAATCCTCTTATCTTATCTTCTTTCAGCGATTTCGCCGTGAGAAAAATAATCGGAACTTCCTTATCGTCTCTCCTGATCTCTTCAGCAACGGTGAACCCGTCTTTCTTCGGCATCATCACATCCAGCAAAATAATATCATACTTATTTTTTCTGAATGCAAATAATCCTTCCACGCCATCGCGCTTCAGTTCCACTTCAAAATTTTTATGCTTGAGGTACTCCTGCAGTAACATCCCCAGGTTCGGGTCGTCTTCTACAAGTAAAACTTTCTTTTTAATTGTTGTGTTCATTTTTTTAAAAATTTAATGTGATGAAATCTTTTATGTCGTTGACGGCAATTGAATAATAAATTTTGAACCTTCTTTTAATTTACTTTCTACCCAGATCTTCCCGTTGTGCTTTGCAATGATGGACTGAACATAACTCAATCCCAAACCAAATCCCTTCGTATCATGCACATTTCCTTTTGTTACCCGGTAGAACTTTTCAAATACTTTTTGCTGATCTTCCTTCGACAAGCCAACACCGTTATCCTGAATCTCTATCTGCATCCCGCCTGAAAAATTAAAAGTATTGATTTTAATAGACGGTATCTTGTTATTGTATTTTATGGCATTATCGATCAGGTTATTAATCACGTTTGTAAAATGCATCTCATCTACTTTAATGATCGGGTTCTGTGCATCCAGGTTCAATTGTATCCGACCATTCAACTCTTCCAGGATCAGGTTAAACCTTGCCGCAGCCATCGTAATAATAGAATGCAGGTCGCAGTCCTCGAGATTTAACTGTAATTCTCCTTTTTCTAAACGCGCGATTTGCAGCACTTGTTCAACATGATTGTACAGCCTCTTATTCTCATCAAAAATGATGCCTGCGTATTTCGACCGGTTGTCCTTGGATTCAGAGATCGTATTGTCTTTCAGCATTTCACTTGCAATAGAAATAGTAGCGATGGGCGTCTTTAACTCGTGCGTCATGTTGTTGATGAAATCCGTTTTCATATCCGATAATTTCTTTTGCCGGAAAATAATTTGAAACGAAAGAATAAAAGCCGCGACCACCATTAAAAAGAAAACCGAAGAGGATAAGATCATCGGCGACATCGAAGTATATAAATATTTCTTGCGGTCGGGCAACAACAGCTTTAATGATTTATTATCATCGAACATACTCCTGCGAAAAAGATCTACGGTGTACGATGTGTGATACAGATCCGATAACGGCGCATTTTTAGAAAGCAAAACAAAATTATTCGGAGCATATTCGGTAACACCATAATGAACTCTTGTTTTTATGCCGTGTGATCTCAATGCATCGTTGATGATCTGTTTTAATTTAGAAGTATCCAGCAATTCCGTGATCGGCTGCAAGCTCGTCATCTGCTGCGCCATAAATTCCTGGAGGTTATCGATCTCTATCGGGTAAGCATCATTTGGATTTTGAGTTTGCATCAGCGGGCTGCTTTCCGCGGGATAATTATTTTCCGCCGTGTAATTATTTTCCGTGTAGCAATTGCTCAGCGGAGGATAAGCTTCGGCTTTTAATTTGTAATCACTTTCATTCCCTGCCGTATCATACATTTCGATAATTACTTCGCCTTTTTCGTTAGTGTGTATTTTGCGCGATTGAAGCATGCGCGACACGATCGGGTGATAAGAAAGATCTTCGATCTTCGTGGACATTTCATTCATCGCCTCGAATACTGCTTTATCGAAATCCTGCTCTCGCGATTTGATTGCACCCTGTAACCAGAATATCTGGACAATCCCTACACCGAATAATCCGAGGAATAACAAGACAGAAGTAAAAAGGAGTAGATTCTTATTCACTAAACAAAATTACATCGGGTTACAGTTGCGAGATGTTAACAATTCTTAATGTATTGATACTTATGGTATTAATTGAAAATCAATCATTTATATAAATACAAAATTTAAACTTTACATTATTTCCAAAGGATTTAAAATATATTTGCGAAAGATGAAAAAAACAATCGTTTGCTGCTACTTTTTCGCCTTCCTGTTTCTGAATGCATGCAGTTCTGAAACTACTGCGGAACAAGGTAAAATTTACAATCATCTTACACTTGCAAAAGACACTACTTTATCTTACGCGCTCTACATACCAAAAAATAAATACGCGGAGAAGCAGCTCGCTTTTATTTTTTTTGATCCGCATGGCAGCGGAGAATTGCCGGTGAGCATGTACAAAGATCTTGCGGATGAATTTGGGATCATATTGATTGGAAATAATAATTCTTCGAACAACACGGAATTCATGGAGATCCATCATAATTTTTTAATGCTGCTAGAAGAAATAAAAACAAAGTATAAGCTGGACGAAAAAAATATTTGTTTGTGGGGATTTTCCGGTGGGGCAAAGGGCGCAATCTATAATGCCGGCGCGCAAAATAATATTGGCTACAGTATTTACGGCGGCTCGGTGATGGAAATAAAAAATATGAATTGCGATTATCTCGGCTTTAACGGAAAACAGGACATGAACTATACGGACCTGCTAGCTTTTTCTATGCAGAATAGAAATAATCCAAGACATTTTCAATTGCAATTCAACGGTAAACATGCATGGGCAGACACAACCACTGCAAAAGAAGGCTTCCGCTGGTTCCTGCTGAAAAAAATGCAGCATAAAGAACTTGGGGAAAATAAGGAAATTATTTCTGCTTCCTCTTCGACATATAAAAAAGAAATTGAAAAAGATATTGATGAAAAGCAATATACCGATGCATTGCTTGCTTGTAATAAAGCGATCTATTTTTTATCCGGTTTAAGTGATGTGAGTAATTTTGAAACCAGGAGAGATTTTATTTTGCAACAGCCGCAATACAAAACGCAATTGCAGGAATTGCAGCAAACGGTTCAAACAGAAAGTGAATTAAAGAACAAGTACCAGGCAGATTTCTTTTCAAAAGATTCTGCTTACTGGAAAAAAACGATCGACGGATTAAGGTCGAATGCAAAAACCGATCAATCGGGCATGTACGACCGTTTGCTTGGATTTATTTCTCTGATGAGTTATTCATTTGCGAACCGCGCATTTAAAGAAAATCATTTTAACGAGATACAACAGATCTTATTTATCTACAGGTATGCAGATCCGTCGAATCCTGAGCATGCTTTTATGCGCGCAAAGATGTATGTATTGCGAAACCAATTTGAACTTGCGCGTGCGGCATTACAGGAAGCCCTAAAATTAGGAGTCGATCGCAGCAGGATCGCGAATGATGAGTTGTTGAAAAATCTGTGAGATTACACCGTCGTTGTACCCACTACTTTCTTGGCTTCTGCCAGTTTCTTATCGATTTGTCCCGTTAAAAAATGGAAGTACATAATAAAGTCGGACGCGAAACTATAAAACGGGTATTGAAAAGTAGCAGGCTTGTTTTTCTCAAATACGAAATGTCCTATCCAGGCAAAACCATAACCCACAACCGGTATCAACAGGATCTTCCACCATATCGGATCAATAATAAACCAGATAAATATGCCGATGATGAGCGTAGTGCCAACGTAATGAAAAAGCCTGCAGGTCGGATCGCTGTGTTCCGTTAAATAGTACAGGTAAAAATCTTTGAGCGTATGATATTTTCTTTCCATGATCGAAGTATTGAATATAAATTTAATCATAATTTAGATATAATACGATCAATTTATTCTTCATCCTTCACTTTTTTATCTTTACTTCATGCAGATCCGCAGCAAGGCTTATCTTCAAATGCATTGCGCAACATTTTTATGGGGCGTCACTGCGATATTAGGCAAACTCATCTCGATAAGGGAATTTCCGCTGGTGTGGTACCGGATGCTGATCGTATGCATTTTCATGTTGTGTATGCCTTCTTTATATTCGTCTTTAAAAAAAGTAAATAAAAAAAATATTCCTGTTTTATGCGGCATCGGCATTTTGATCGCAATGCACTGGGTGGCATGGTATGGCGCCATTAAATATGCAAACGCATCTGTTGCAGTAAGCTGCATTTCCTGCATCGCAATTTTTATCGCCATACTCGAGCCCATATTCAACCGCGTTCCTTTTGATCGCTCAAATATTATTTTAGGATTGATCGTCATCCCCGGAATTATGCTCATTAACCAATCTCTGGATCTGCAATATAAATTCGGATTTTTTTTAGGCATGGTCGCGGCTATGTTAGGTGCCATCTTTACTATCCTCAATAAAAAATATACGCAGGATATCGAACCTTCTTCCATCACTTTTATACAGATGTTATGCGGATTTATTTTTCTGACGGTTTGCCTGCCATTTTATATCCTGAATAACCCCGGAAATTTTTATTTTCCTTCAACACAGGATCTGATACTACTGGTGATACTGTCCGTTGTATGTACAGTGATCCCATACAATTTGTTTCTTTACGCGCTGAAGAAAAGTGATGCTTTTACAACAGCATTGGTCAACAATTTAGAACCTGTTTACGGCATTATTTTAGCAGTAATTATTTTACATGAGAACAAGGAACTGAACTGGCAATTTTATCTGGGAACGACGATCATCACATCTGCTGTTTTTATTCACGCTTATTTAAATAGAAGGAAAACTTCAGACTATAAATGAAAGCTGCAACCATTAACGAACTCAAAAATGAATTGATTCACCTGCATCGCGATGAAGTGGTGGAGTTATGTTTGCGACTTGCGCGTTACAAAAAAGAAAACAAGGAACTGCTCTCCTACCTGTTATTTGAAGCGCACGACGAACCGCAATACCGGGAAAATGTAAAGCAGCTGATGAACGAGCAATTCGAAGAAATTAATTTTAAAAATGTATATCTCGCAAAAAAGAGTTTGCGCAGAATTCTGCGTATCACAAATAAATACATTAAATATTCGGGCAACAAGGAAACAGAAGCAGAGCTGTTATTGCATTACTGCGGGCTATTGAAAGATTCAGGGATTCCATATACAACCAATAAAGTATTGTTTAACATTTTTCAAACCCAGGTAAAAAAGATCAACGCTGCTATCAGCACTTTTCATGAAGACCTGCAGTATGACTACGTGAAAAAATTAGAAGATCTTTGAAATGAAATCGATATTTAAATTACTTTTGTAAAAACAGGTTATGACTTTTGAAGAACGGGCAGCGTTATCTGAAACGCATATTTTTAAAGCGGTATTTCCTAATACCACCAACCATTATGACACGCTTTTTGGCGGCAGCGCCATGCAGCTTATGGATGAAGTCGCGTTTATTACGGCTACGCGTTTTGCGAGGATGAAAATGGTGACTGTTTCTTCTGATCGTATTGATTTTACCGTTCCTATTCCAAGTGGTACGATAATTGAGTTGGTTGGCAAGGTAACAAAGATGGGCAATACCAGTTTGCATATACACGTGGATATTTTTATGGAGGAAATGCACAGCGACAAACGTGTCAGCGCGATCAGCGGTGAATTTATTTTTGTAGCAATCGGTGTAAATAAGATGCCGGTTAAAATTGATATCAGTAATATTTTGCAGGATTAAAAGTAGATACGCACCGACGTGCGTATCAATTAGCACCGGCGTACGTATCAATTAGAATATTCTGTGAACTGCCCGTAAAATATAAAAGAGTAAACAATGAAAAAAATAATTTTTATGCTGATGTTTATTCCGCTGTTGAGCATGGCGGAAGAGAGCGGGATCATTTTTGAACACGATGTTTCGTGGCAGCAAATTTTAGACAAGGCAAAAAAGGAAAACAAATTTATTTTGCTCGATGCATATACTACATGGTGCGGACCATGCAAGTGGATGACAAAGGAAGTATTTCCCAAACCGGAAGTGGGCGCCGTTGTAAATCCAAAATATGTTTCTACAAAATTTGATATGGAAAAAGGTGAAGGACTGGAACTGGCAAAGAAATATGAAGTGCGCAATTATCCCACCTATTTATTTTTTGATCCGAATGGAAATTTAGTACATCGCAGTCTGGGCTCCATGCCCGCGGAAGATTTTATCCGGGTTTGCAAAGATGCACTGGACTCTACAAAGCAATATGTAACGCTCAGGCAAAAATATTTAAAGGGGCAACAGGATAGCTTGTTTTTGCGCGAGTTTGCATTCGTTGCTGAAAATGCGCAGGATAGTTTATCTAAGATCGCAATGATGAAATATTTCAAAGCGAATAATAACCAGCTCAACAGCAATACCATCCAGTTTATGTTCGCTTTAACAAGCAGTGTAAGAGATACAAGTTTTAATATTTTACTCCATCATAAAGAAGAATTTTATAAAGTGATTGGTAAGGATGAAGTAGACAACAGGATTGAAGAGCTAGTCTGGAGTGAAGCCCGTAAAGCAAGTAAGAAGGGAACAGATCCCGAAGCATTCAAAAAAGTGATCCAGCAATATATTCCTGAAAAAACGGAAATGCTGTCTGCAGAATTTGAAATGAGCTTATTGTGGCGTAAGAGCAATTTTAAAGAGTATTTACCGAAAGCATTGGCGTTCGTTGACAAATACTGCCAGAATGATTTCGATCGTCTTGATGGCATTGCAACCAACCTTCTCGAATATTATAAAGATAAAACCGTATTGCAAAAAGCGCTGAAGATGGCATTGCGATCTGTAGAATTGAAAAGCAATTTCGATAATAATTCAACTGTTGCACAATTGTACAACAAACTTGGTGATAAAGTAAATGCAAGATTATTCGCAGAAAATGCGCTTGCGTTGGCTAAACAGGAAAAAGCGGAAACTTTTGATATAGAAAAACTCCTGAAGTCGCTGAAATAATTATTTCTGTAAAATGATCTTCACGGATTCGCTCTTGCTCATATCGGAGTTGAGCATAAAAGTCCTCACATGCTCGTTGTCATCAATAGAAATTGCTGCTGTATTCGGCGGTATGCTGCCCAGATTTTCTGCAAACAGCAACAACACATTATCCTTTTGCTTCAGCTCCAAATGTATCGTGTACTTTTCTTTTCTCAGGTGAAAATTATTTAGGATCCATGTGTCGTTAAACTTCAACGAAATAATATCTCCATCTTCCTTGTTATTATCCCAGACCAGCAGCGTGATCTTTTCGTGTTGCACGGTCCATTCTTTTGAAGAAATCACCTTTCGTTTTGCGACTTCCTTTAATTTATTTTTTTTCTCCGTGATGATCGAATCCGTTCTTCTTTCCAGCTCTGCAAATGTTGTATCTGTTTTTACAGGGTGTAAAAGCACAGTGGTAAAACATTCGAAATTCGGAATATAATTTCCGGCTGTATCGCGGTTCACAAAATCCTGCGTTTTGCGGTACAATGCATTGCGATACAGATCCAGTTCACAAAGATGATCATCTCTTTTCACTAAAAAATATCCGGTAAAGCAATCGCTGATATGCGGAATAGAAAAAGGAAATTCGCTGACAACGCGAAAGCTATCTAGATACAGGCGGTTCTGATTCTTCAGCGATAAGTTCAATAAAAATTCACCGATATAATCGCCGCTGAAAACTTTTAAATGCATCGCGTATTCATCTTTCCCGGAAGACTCAATCTCAGCATTTAAAAAATAATCCTTATTATCTGTATGTCCAATGATTGTTCCTCTCCAGTTACCGGTAAGCGTGTCATTCGCAAAAGAAATGGAGATCAGGAAAAAGAAAGAAAGGATAGCGGTAATTTTTTTCATACAATTCTTTCTCCCTCATAAATTTTTATACATTCCATCGCTTCTTTCACATCATGAACACGTAAAATATTTGCACCGTGATTCAACGCCATTGTATTTGCAACATTTGTAGCATGCAGCGCATCATCGGGCGTGGTTCCTCCTAATTTCTTCAGCATACTTTTCCTGGATAAACCAACCAATAAAAGCTTATTGAGCTGTTTAAATATTTCCAGGTGCTCCAGCAAATAAAAATTTTGCTCGATCGTTTTTGAAAAGCCAAAACCCACATCTGTTATAACATCTTTTACGCCGGCTTCCGTCGCGACCTTAATTTTTTGGATAAAGTAATCAAGTATATCGACAAGAATATTACCGGCGGATATTTTTTGGTGCATGGTTTCAAAATTTCCAACGCGGTGCATTAATATTACCGGACAAGAATATTTCGCCGCGATGTTAAACATATTTGCATCTTCTCCCGCAGAAATATCATTGATGATCGCAACGCCGTTTTGTATTGCTTCTTCCGCGACACGGCTCCGGAAACTATCGATACTTAAAATAGCATCGGGAAAACTCTGATGAATTCTTTTAATGGGATTGATCACACGTTTTAATTCTTCTTCCTCTGAAACGCTTTCTGCGCCGGGTCTTGTAGAAACGCCGCCGATGTCAATAATAGCAGCACCATCATTCAGCATTTTTTCAACATACAATAACATGGTTCTCTCATCCGTATATTTATCTCCATCATAAAAAGAATCAGGCGTCACATTTAAAATCCCCATCACAACTGGAGTGCTGATAGTCAGGAGTTTACCATTGCAGTTTAAAGTGAAAATTTTCATAAAAAGATGTGCTGAACCATTTTTCGCAGAAAAAAAGGTAAAGTTATGTATTTTTGGCGAGCCAACTAACGCATTTCTTGTGAACGAAAAAACTATTACGCAGTACGAACAGGCTTTTGCCAAATGTAAAGATGTATTTGTAAAAAAAACAAAGGATTACGGAACCTCGTGGAGAATATTGCGCCCCCGCTCTATTACCGACCAGATCTATATTAAAGCAAAACGGATACGCACGATCGATGAACACGGAGAGCAAAGGATCGGCGACAGTATAGAATCTGAATTTGTGGGCTGCGTGAATTATGGAATTATTGCAATGGTACAGTTGGAACTCGAAGATAAAAAAGAGGTTGCTGTTGAGTTGAAAGCGGAAGAAGCGGAATTATTATTTGATGAGCAATGTAACGCGATCAAAAAATTATTCCTGGCGAAAAATCATGATTATGGTGAAGCGTGGCGGGATATGCGGATCAGTTCTTACACGGATCTTATTCTGTCAAAATTACATCGTATTAAACAAATTGAAGAAAACAAAGGACAAACGATCGTGTCTGAAGGCATTGATGCTAATTATATGGATATAGTGAATTATGCTATTTTTGCGATCATAAAGCTTAGTGAAGCTTAATAAAGTGAGAATGAAGTGAAGGTGAAGTGTGTGGTCAGTACGGCTACAAGCCGTCTGTACCACTTTGAAAAGCTAGATGAAAATTTATTAATCAACAAAAATTTATTTTATGGATCTGATAACGTTAATAGGGATTTTTTTCGCAAGCGCATTTGTCCTGACGCTCTTAGAAAAATTTGTTTTTAAGATCACCAATCTGCCTGCCAACTTTATTCGAAACGTAGTCGGGATCTGGTTCATATTTTCAGGCGTTGTAAAAGCGATCGATCCCACAGGAACCTCGATCAAGATGGAAGAATATTTCGAGATCTTTGAAAAATATATTCCTGCGTTGACCTTCTTATGGAAATTACTGGTAGAACATGCGCTGATCGTTTCTGCGCTGATGATCATCCTTGAAATTTATCTAGGGCTGGCATTGCTGTTAGGAACATGGAAAAAAGTAACCATATGGTTATTGATATTATTGATCGCCTTCTTCACTTTCTTAACCGGTTTCTCTGCAAAGACAGGAAAAGTAACGGACTGCGGCTGCTTCGGAGATTTCCTCAAGCTCGCTCCTATTCAATCTTTTTATAAAGATCTTTTTTTATCGGCGATGATCCTGGTGATCTTTTTCAGTAAAAGATCTATCCGTGAAATATTTCCGAAAAAAATAAACCGTGCAGTATTACTCATATTAACTCTGGCTGCAATTGGTTTTACTTATTTAAATGTATACCACGAGCCGGTGAAGGATTTCAGACCTTACGTCGTTGGCACTTCCATTCCCGATTGTTTAAAGCTACCGCCAAATGCGAAACCGTATAAATATGAGAACACCTTTATCTATAAGAATAAAAAAAGCGGTGAAGTAAAGGAATTTAAAAATACATGGCCCCAGGATCTCGATAACTGGACATTTGTGGATCGCAAGGATGTGATGATCCAAAAAGGTGATGATCCGAAATGCAAGGATTTTGCTATACGCGATGCAAACGGGAGCGATAATTCTTCTTCGTTCTTTGAAGAAACGGAATATGTATTCTTTATTATCGTACCGGAATTGAAAAAAGCAAATGATAAAGGTTTTGAAAAAATGAAAGCGATTGGGGAAGCTGCGGAAAAAGATGGTAAGTACGTGTATATTCTCACGGGAAGTGTGATCGCCGACATGCAGGCTTATGAAAAACAGCATGGCTTGCATTTCGAAGTGTACAATTCCGATGCAACACCTTTAAAAACGATCATGCGGTCTAATCCCGGATTATTGATTTTGAAGAAAGGAATTATTGCAGGCAAATATCATTACCACGATCTGACAACTTATGAAAATTTAAAAAAAGAAGTATTGAAATAAGTTTGCAGAAATTCTTACGACTCACGACTTACAACTTACGACTCTTTATGTACAAATTCATTCTCAATAAATTATTTTACGGCATACTTGTGCTGCTCGGGGTGATATTTGTGATCTTCGCATTGTTCAACATTTTACCTGTCGATCCGGCACGCTTAACGCTCGGGCAGCGTGCAGATGTCGAGTCCGTACAAGCCATCAACAAGGAACTCGGTTTGGATAAGCCTAAATATGTACAGTTCGCTTTATACCTCAACGACCTCTCTCCGATTGCTATTCATTACAATGATGCGGCAAGCAAGGAAAAATACCGCTACATTAAATTGTTCAATGTAAGTAAGGAAAAAGCATTGGTGATCAAGCCGCCATATCTAAGGCGTTCCTATCAAACACGTGAAGATGTATTAAGTATTTTAAAAAGAGCATTGCCGCAAACAATTCTCCTTGCATTTGCTGCAATGCTGATCGCAAGTGTTACGGGAATTTTTTTAGGTGTGATCGCTGCAGTGAAGCAGCACAGCTGGTTTGATAACCTTGCGATGTCGTTTTCCGTTCTAGGAATTTCCGTTCCTTCTTATTTTTCCGCGATTGTGCTCGGATATTTTTTCGGAATCGTTTTACATAAGTACACAGGACTCGATCAAACAGGCGGATTAACTGTAATAGATGACTACGGCAACGAAGTGCTCGCATATAAAAATCTGATTTTACCTGCAATCGCATTAGGCACTCGACCAATCGGTATTATTTTTCAATTAACGAGAAGTGCAATGCTCGATGTGTTGTCGCAGGACTACATCCGTACTGCGCGCGCAAAAGGTCTTTCGTTTGGTAAAATTTTATTTAAACATGCTTTGCGCAATGCGATGAATCCTGTGGTTACAACGATCTCCGGCTGGTTTGCATCGCTGCTCGCCGGTGCATTTTTTGTGGAAGTTATTTTTGACATCAAGGGTTTAGGTTACACTGCTGTTGATGCGTTGCAGAAATTTGACTTTCCTGTTGCAATGGGAACTGTTTTATTTACTGCTTCTGTATTTATCATTATGAATTTCCTGGCAGATATTTTGTACGCGCTGCTCGATCCGAGGATCAGGATTGGTAAATAATGGTTAGGTGTAAGTAATAAGGTATAAGTAGTAAGTAATTTATAATTCAACATTCATCATTAAACATTCAACATTGTCATGTTAATCTTCCTCATCGGTTTCATGGGCAGCGGTAAATCATACACTGGCAGGAATCTTGCGCCATTGCTCGGTGTTGAGCATATCGACCTGGATCATTATCTTGAACAAAAAGAGAACATGAGCGTGAAGCAGATCTTTGAAAAAAAAGGTGAAGAGCATTTTCGCAAACTGGAAAAAAAATATTTTCATGACCTCATTCCGCAGCAACAGCTTGTAATAAGTACGGGCGGCGGAGCGCCATGTTTTTATGACAATATGGAGGTGATGAATGCTAAAGGACTAACGATATATTTAAACCGTACCAAAGATTTTGTTATTCAGCATTTACTTCGCGGACAGCACAAGCGCCCTTTAGTTGCCTCGATGACACGTGAACAGCTTGAAAATTATTATGATGAATTGCTTGAAAAAAGAAAGCATTTTTATGAAAAAGCAAAGCTGCAAGTCGGAGATGCAGACACGGAAGAAATTTTCAGGATGATAGAGAATGCAGCGTTCTAATTCATTTAATAATGATTTTTCTTCCTAAAAGATGCGGCTTCGTATGAAATACATAAAGATCTCCAAACATCAACAGCCGCGCTAACTTTTCACGGACAACATTATACAAGCCTTCTTTAAAAGTTACGTCCTTTGCATTGTAGCCTACCGCATCCAATCCATAATACTTCGCAATAAATAAAGCACGCTCATTGTGAAATTTTTGAGATATGATGGTCACGCTTTTCTGACCGAAAACTTTTTTGCAGCGGATAACGGAATCATGAGTACGGAAACCTGTAAAATCACATACGAGTGCTGAATCCGGTACGCCGAGTGCAATAAACGCTTCGTAAAAATCCTGCAGCTCATTATAACCATGCCAGCCTATATCGCCGCTTATTAAGATCTTGTCTATCTTTTTCGCTTTCCATAATTCGTAAGCTGCTTCCAGCCTGTATTTCCAAAAGGGATTTATCGTTTTACGGTCGTGTGTGGTCTTGCATGTCCCCAATAATAAACCTACATGATGGTAAGGAACATCAGAAATATTGTTGTATGTTTTTCCCTCCGCATTTTTTTCTACAGCATACGAGCAATAGAAAATAAATGCAATAAATAAAATTATAATGGGAAGATATAACCGCAGAAATAATTTTTTGCTGAAAAGTTTTTTCATTAGTATAAAATTACTAAATACTAATTACTAAGTACTAAATACTATTTTATCTTATAAAAATATTTCAGCTGAAGATCCAGCGGCAGCGATGCATAATTAAAGAAGTTATCCTTATAAGCCACTTTATTTTTTTCGAGCAGCTGTACCATATTATAGCCTGTTGCGCCCACATACGGGATTGAATCGCTTAACTCCGTATAAAAATTCTTTTCCGATGGATCGCTTTCATTAAACACAAAACCCGGTTCATACATCGGATCATTTTTTACAATATATTCCGTAGGTTTTATATTTTTAAAATTCTCTTTCAGCTGCTTCTCCATCATCAGGCATGTGCCTTCCAGCTTTTCCCAGAAATTTTCAGGTGTTTCTATCCAGAATTTTTTCTTTTTAAAATATGCGAGATTTCTCTTCGAGCGCAGCCTTAAAAAATCGGTGAACAATTTTTTCTCCTCTTCAATGGAGCTTGCTTTTACAGCTCTTTTCAATAATTCATTTTCCCGCTGCAGCGTATCGCGGAATTCCTGATTTTTTAAATAAATGGTTTGCATACTGTCCATGTCGATCATCTTCTTTTCCTGGTAAAGCCGCAAAACATAAGTAAGTATGGCTTCATTGGAATATTGAAACTGGTGATACAATTCATGCATTAATGCGATCGACCATTCCTGTGTGCTGTTGATCTTTATTCTTTCCTTTTTTGTAAGTTCCGGCGAACTGCAAAACAATACCGGCGTCCTGTAATTGATATACCCTTTTGTTTTTGGATCGAATTGAAAAGTAGTTTCCATTACAAACTTTGCACTGTCAAGCGGCATACGCAGTTTCCATATATTCCAGTCATAATCATTATAAAGAATACTGTACTTGCTTACTTTATCCTTCATTTCCGGCAATGGGTTGATGAAGTATGAAGCAGAATCAGAAAAATAAACAATGGTTCCCGGAAAATCATTGGTTGAAAAATTCTTCCAGTATAATTCACCAACATATTTTTTGATCTGGCGGATATATTCAAATCTTTCGGTGATCAGTTTTTCTTCCTGTGTAGGTTGAAGGATCTGCGCTTTTAAATCAACAGAAATGATCAGCAGAAAAAGATAAGTAAAGAATTTAATTTTCATAAGACCATATTTTATTGACCGGAAACTGTGTTATAAAATAACTTGTTGCACTGCATAATGTTCAATTTCTGTGCCATTAGAATAAGTAGGCGCCTTCGGGAACTTCACCTTTAAATTGCACAATGATATGCTCATTAAGTGTGGTAGCAATGGGAGAACCAACAATATCAGCCTTTATCGGGAATGTCTTATGCGTCCTGTCCACCAGCACCGCAATAATAATTTTCTTTGGATAAAAAGCTGTGATCGGTTTTAATGCGTAAAATAAAGTCCTTCCCGTGTTGCCAACATCATCTATAACAAGCACCGTTTTTCCTGTAAGATCAATATCATCTTTTATAATTATCTGTTCTTTGAGCGGTTCTTCTTTATGAATAAATATGGAAGAAAATTGTATCTTCTTGCTCATATCGTATTGCAGAATTTTTGCAGCGATAATTTTTGCAAGCGTTATTCCGCCGCCGGGTTCAATTCCGAGGATCACGAGCTCATCATTTCCATAAGTCATCTCCAATGCCTGGAAAGCCATCCTGTCCAGCTTGAGTTCAATTTTTGAAGCATCGAGAATGGTATGTGCTGTTGCAGGAATCGTCATCACTTTTAAAATTAGATTATCTTTAAATAAATTGTATTTTTCTTATCAGAAATTAAAAATAAGTAGATATTGGTGTATTTTCGCAATAATTCTAAATAATGATGAATTTTTTAACCGTAATCCAGATCCTCCTGTTTATTGGCTTAGTTGGCGGCTCTTTTTTTGTAGCGATCCGTAAATTCAAAGAAATTTATGACAACGTAAATAAAGGAAGACCCGAACACATTCCATCTACTTTTTTCTTCAGGTTAAAAAGCATGCTACTGATTGCATTCGGACAAAAGAAAATGTTCAAGCTTACTTTTCCTGCATTCCTGCATCTTGTAATTTATGTTTCATTCGTGATCACACAAATTGAGCTGATAGAAATTTTTATTGATGGATTCACCGGCAATCACAGAATATTATACCACGCATTTGAAGGAAACGCATTAGAAAAGCTATATGTATTTGTCATCAATTTTATCGAGATCTTATCGCTGTTAACTTTCTTTGTTACTATTCTTTTTATTTTACGGCGAACAACATTTAAAGTACGACGTTTTCAAATGCCTGAATTAAAAGGATGGCCATGGAAAGATGCATTGCTGATCCTTGCTTTTGAGCTCACATTGATCATTTTTATTTTTATGATGAACTCGGGAGACAGCGCATTGGAAATGAAAGAACACGGCAAAGATTATGGTTTCTTGTTGAGCGGACTTTTTGGAAACATGCTTACAGGTTTGCCAAATGGTGCTTTGTTTTTCATAGAAAAAACAGGATGGTGGGGACACTTATGTATGGTAATGACGTTCCTGGTTTATCTTCCTTATTCAAAGCATTTACATATCCTGTTAGCTTTTCCGAATACTTATTTCACACGACCTGAACCGAAAGGTGAAATACACAATATGCCGGCGATCATGCATGAAGTCACATCGATGATCGATCCGAGTTATAAAGTTCCTGCGACTGACGGCGAAATAAAATTTGGTGCGAAAGACGTGTACGACCTTTCCTGGAAAAGCTTGCTCGATGCATATTCGTGTACGGAATGCGGGCGATGCACTGCAGCTTGTCCTGCAAATATTACGGGCAAAAAATTATCTCCGAGAAAAATTATGATGGATACGCGCGACAGAATGGAAGATCTCACAAGGGGAAGAAAATTACACGGACCTGATTTTACGGATAATAAAAGTTTGCTCGGAGATTATATTACGAAGGAAGAATTGCGTGCGTGCACAACCTGCAATGCGTGCGTGGAAGAATGCCCGGTGAGTATTAATCCATTGACGATCATTTTAGAGCTGAGAAGAAATATGATCATGGAAGAAGCGGATTCTCCTCCTGAATGGAATAATATGTTTTCGAATATGGAAAACAACCAGGCACCGTGGCAATTTTCTCCAAGCGACCGATTGAATTGGGCGAATGAAATGAATTAGAGAATTGGATGATTGTAGAATTATAGAATACTAGACATGAATACTAAATCAAAATTTGCGGATGAGTTAAAACAAAGAACCAAGAAATTTGCCGTGGATTCAATTCATCATTTTAGAAAGCTGCCAAAAACAGATGAAGCAAGAATAATAGGAAAACAATTTTTAAGATCGGCGACATCAGTTGCAGCAAATTATCGGGCAGTCTGCAGGGCAAGAAGCGATGCGGAATTCTATTCAAAATTATGTATCGTCGTTGAAGAAATAGATGAAACCGTTTTATGGTTAGAAATAATGGAAGAATCTGATATTGCCCAATCCAAATCCTTACTTAAAGAATCAGATGAACTCATGAGAATATTATCTGTTTCAAAGAGTACTGTTTCATCCAAACTAAAGCCTTAATTCTACAATTCTCTAATTAACCAATTCAACAATTATAAAACATGCAATACAAAGTTCCTGTGATGAGTGAAATGGTAGCGGAAGGAAAAATTCCTGATGTAGTATTCTGGATCGGTTGTGCAGGCAGTTTCGATCAGCGCGCACAGCGTGTAACCATTGCTTTCACAAAAATTCTAAATCAGCTTCAAATTAATTTCGCTGTGCTCGGCACGGAAGAAGCATGCACCGGCGATCCTGCAAGACGTGCGGGAAATGAATTTATTTTCCAGATGCTCGCACAGCAAAATGTTGCGACACTAAATAACTATGGCGTAAAGAAAATTGTATGCACTTGCCCGCATTGTTTCAATATCATCAAAAATGAATATCCGCAATTAGGAGGTAATTATGAAGTGATTCATCATTCTCAATACTTGCAGCAACTACTGAATGAAGGAAAATTAAAAGTGGAAGGAGGAGTATTTAAAGGCAAGCGAATTACCTATCACGATTCCTGTTATCTCGGAAGAGCCAACGGAATTTATGAAGCGCCGCGTGACGTAATTGAAGCGCTAGATGCCGATCTTGTGGAGATCAACAAATGCAGGACCACCGGTTTATGCTGCGGCGCAGGCGGCGCGCAGATGTGGAAGGAAGACGAGCCCGGCAGAAAACGCATCAACGAAGAACGCACCGAACAATTGATGGAAGTATATCCTGATATTATTGCAGTAGCGTGTCCTTACTGCAACACGATGATCACGGATGGCGTAAAAGGAAAAGAAAAACAAGACGATATAAAAGTGGTAGATATTGCGGAACTAATTTCCAAAGCCAATAGTTATTGAATACGGTATTAAGTATTGCGTAGTGCGTATGAACCAATATGATATGTTTTACCAATAAAAAAATATTGAATTAAGAATACCCAATACTAAATACGCTGTACGAACTACTAACTACTAAATTCAAGATTATGCTTACTCCCTACCATATCATGCCTGAAACTTCGAAAGTCTGGGTCTACCAGGCAAACCGCAGTTTTACGCAGGATGAAGTCTGGGACATCAGCGATATTCTCGAGAATTTTGTAGATCAATGGAAATCACATCAGCGCGAAGTAAAAGGCTACGGCTCCCTTTACTACCGCCGTTTTTTAGTCTTGATGGCGGATGAAGATGCAACGGATGTCAGCGGTTGTTCTATCGACAGTTCCGTTAAGCTCATCCGCGAACTGGAACAGGCATACGACCTTAATTTTTTTGACAGGATGAAAGTCTGTTATAAAATTACAAAAGATCTTATCGGCAGTTTTCCTCTTCCAAAATTAAACGAAGTTATAGAAAGCGGAAAGATCAACGATGATACCATCATCTTTAATAATCTCGTATCCACAAAAAAAGAATTTGAAAGCAGCTGGGAAATTCCTTTTAAAAATTCCCCGTTAGCGAAACTCGTTATTTAACCAACTTTTTTTACTATTTTAGCTACATGCGAATTAAGATTCTATACCTGCTGATCGCTATTTTATTGATTTCAAGTTGCGCAAGACCTTATCGTAAAATAAATATTTCTTCTATTCCCTTTAAAGAAAATCGCGAAGAATTCAACATTAGTTATTCTGTTCGCCAGGGCGTTTTATACAACATGAAGGATTTCTTTTATGCAAAAAAGGAAATGAAAAAAAACATGAGCCTGATTGCCTTTAAGATCGTCAATAAATCAGAATTGCCTTTAAGGGTCAGCGATCTCCAGTTTTCCTGCGGCGCATCGGTACCTATTGCTCCAATTAAAGTAGATGAATTTTACAACGAGTTAAAACAAAAAGCCGCATTGTACTGGTTGTATTCTGTAGGCGTAATGCCTTTCAGAAGAGGTCCGGCAAAACCATGGATCTATCTTCCGTTCGGAATTGTGATGGCAGGCGCAAATTTTGGTATCGCCTATCGCGCCAATAAAAAATTCAAAACCGATCTGAATTTATTAGACCTGACCAACAAAATTATACAGCCCGGTGATAGCATCCGCGGTGTATTGCCTTTCAAAAATGTCGCTAACTGCGGAGATATTTTTATCACTAAAAGAGAATAATATAAAATGGAAAACCAAGCAGCTCCTTCGAATATTCCTATTGAAAATACAACAAAGAACTTCTTAAGAATTGGTAAGGCAGAAGGTTATAGTTTTTTGATCTTACTGTTCATCGCCATGCCCTTAAAATATATTGCGCACCACCCGGAATATGTGCGTATTGCCGGAACCATACACGGCATACTTTTTATTGCGTTCATTTACACTATCATTCAGATGTACCACAGAGACTTACTCACCACAAAAAAATCAGCTTTTGCCCTGCTGATGTCTTTATTGCCATTTGGCACCTTTTTCCTGAAAAGATTACTATAGACATCAAATTCTTTTTAAAAACTATTACTGATAGAGGCTGTTTTAATATGGCTGGAAGGGAGAAAAAATGCCTCGAAAAGGGATGTATATACCTGTCAAAGTGTCACTATTTATACCGTGGCATATAAGTTGTCAAACAGATAGTAATCTTAACCACGAAAACTTAAAAAATGGGAAAAATAATAGGAATTGACTTAGGAACAACTAACTCTTGCGTCGCAGTAATGGAAGGCAGCGACCCTGTAGTAATTACAACTGATGAAGGAACAAGAACTTTGCCTTCCGTAGTGGGGTTTTTGGATAATGGCGAACGCAAGGTAGGTGCGCCTGCAAAGCGCCAGGCGATCACCAATCCGAAAAATACCGTGCACTCTATTAAGCGCTTTATGGGGAAACATTTCAGTGAGATTTCTGCTGAAAAAAAATATGTTTCTTATGATGTATCGCAGGGTGAAAATGATACGGTGAGGGTAAAGATCCATGACAGATTGTACACCCCTCAGGAAATATCTGCCATCATTTTACAGAAGTGCAAGAAAATGGCGGAAGACTATTTAGGGCAAACTGTAACAGAAGCCGTGATCACGGTTCCTGCATATTTTAATGACTCTGAACGTCATGCTACAAAGGAAGCAGGCTTAATTGCAGGACTGGATGTGAAGAGAATTATTAACGAGCCTACAGCAGCAGCTTTAGCTTATGGTTTGGATAAGGGTGGAAAAGATATGAAGATCGCTGTGTATGACTTAGGGGGCGGTACATTTGACGTTTCTATTCTTGAATTAGGTGGCGGTGTTTTTGAAGTGAAATCTACAAACGGAGACGTTCACTTAGGTGGTGATGATTTCGATCAGGAAATTATAAACTGGCTTTCTACAGAATTTCAAAATGAAGAAAGAGTAGACCTTCGCAAAGATCCGATGGCTTTACAAAGATTAAAGGAAGCTGCGGAAAAAGCGAAGATAGAATTATCTTCTGCAACGGAAACAGAGATCAACTTACCTTATATTACTGCAGCAGATGGCGTACCAAAACACTTAGTGAAAAAATTATCGCGTGCTAAATTCGATCAGCTAACTGAAAAATTAGTTGAGCGTACTTTGGAACCGTGCAGAAAAGCAATAAAAGATTCTAATATTTCTACTTCAGAAATTGATGAAGTGATCCTCGTAGGTGGTTCTACACGTATACCGAAAATCCAGGAAGTTGTAGAAAAATTCTTCGGCAAAAAACCAAGCAAGGGTGTAAATCCTGACGAAGTTGTAGCGATTGGCGCAGCAATACAAGGCGGCGTTTTAACGGGAGATGTAAAAGACGTTTTGTTGTTAGATGTTACGCCACTTTCTTTAGGGATTGAAACTTACGGCGGTGTATTTACAAAACTCATCGAAGCAAACACAACGATACCGGCAAAAAAATCTGAAACTTTCTCAACAGCGTCAGACAGTCAACCTTCAGTGGAATTAAATGTACTGCAGGGTGAAAGACCAATGGCAAAAGACAATAAAAGTATCGGGCGTTTTCACCTCGACGGTATTCCACCTGCGCCGCGCGGCGTTCCGCAAATCGAAGTAACATTTGATATCGATGCGAACGGAATTCTAAACGTTGCAGCAAAAGATAAAGGAACAGGCAAGGAACAAAATATCCGTATCACTGCATCAACCGGCTTGAGCAAGGAAGAAATTGAAAAGATGAAAGCGGAAGCAAAAGCAAATGAAGCGGTAGATAAAGAAGCGCGTGCGAAAGTAGATAAGCTGAACGAAGCGGATAACCTGGTGTTCCAGACGGAAAAGCAATTGAAAGAGTTTGGCGAGAAATTGCCTGCTGATAAAAAAGAGGCGGTTGAAAGTGCAGCTACTAAATTAAAAGAAGCGCACAAAAACCAGGATATGCCTGCTCTCGAAATTGCATTAACCGAACTGAATAATGCATGGCAGGCTGCTTCACAGGATCTGTATAATGCAACACAGGGCGCGGGACAACAGCAAGATGGTGATGCTACAGGCAACGGTGCTGATAATGGAAACACAGGCGGTGGCACTGCAGGCGAAAATGTAACAGATGCAGAATTTGAAGAAGTGAAATAATCATTTTAATTTTTATAATAGGTTTAGATTTACCCGGCAGCAATGCCGGGTATTTTTTTATCCTTCCAATCTGATTCTCACTAAAACTTTATTTGTATTTTTTACATCATTCCAACTTGATTGGAATCTTATGTCGAAGTGTTTTAAGAAATTACTGAATTATCTCAGCAGCAATACTGTGCCTTTATAGGTCTTAACCTGGTCGTCCGGCATTTTCGCGATAAAGAAATAAGTGTAACTATCTACCTGGCTGTTCGCCCCTTTATAAGTGCCGTTCCAGCCGTGTGTTACATCTCCGGGAATGAAATTCTGGGATTCAAATACAAGCTCACCCCAACGGTCGAAAACATCATATTGCAATACGAGCATTCCCCTGATATGGGATAACGGAACGAGGATATCATTGAGTCCATCTCCGTTGGGAGTAAATCCGGTTGGAATATACACATCGTAAAAACATTCCTTTTTAATTCTTACGGAATCCGAGTTAGTACAAACACTATCCGAAACCCTTACCGAATATAAACCGCCGGTAGTAACAAGAATTGAATTCGTGGTATCATTCGTACTCCATAAAACCGAATTGAAATTTCCGTTTCCTATAGAGAGTATAACACTGTCGCATATCGTAGTATCACTTCTTAAACTTAATACCGGAAGCGGAAATTGCTGAATAACGATCGTGTCTTTTTCGCTTCCGCATTGATTTTTATTTTCAGCGATATATGTACCGGGTTTGTCAATAAGAATTTGCTGTCCTGTCTGACCGGTGCTCCACGTAGTATTGGCTTCTCCGGTAGTTAATTGTTTTGAAAAAGTACCGCAGAAAGAAGTATCATTTCCTAAAAATAAAGCATTAGGAGGATTGATGACATCAACAAAAATAGTATCTCTTACCGTACATGATCCGTTTGAAACTTCCACCCAATACCTGTCTACCTGGCTTACCGTGATGGTTGGTGTTTGCTCACCATGTTTCCATAAATAAGTAATGCCCACTCCCGGAACTCTTGCATTCAATACAATTGAATCTCCTATGCATATCGCAGTATCTCTTCCCAGTTCAAGGGGAATAGCAGCAGCGGTATTGATTACAATCGTGTCAGCAATTATGCCGCAGCTGTTCGAAGCTTTTGCAATATAAGTTCCGTTTTGTGAGATAGTAAAAGACGGACCAATAGATACCTGCGTTCCGTTGCGGAACCATTTGGTCTGGTTGTTGCCTGTAGACAAAACCGTTGAAAAACTATCGCAATAAGTAGTATCGCTGCCAAGTGTCGAATTGAATGTCGGCGGAAATATTTCTCTCACTAAAATGGTATCACTTCCGGAACATCCGTTCTTCGTTACCTGCGCCCAATATTTTCCCGCAGATGAAATGACAATGAAATGTGTAATTTCTCCGGTACTCCATAAATAAGAATCATATCCTACCCCGGCGTCAAGACTTACTGTGCTGCCACTACAGATCGTTGTATTGCCACCAAAGCTGAAAACTAGTCCACTTGATTGGGTGATTATAATAGTGTCTGACACAGTGCCGCATGATCCTGTTATTCTTGCCCAATAAGTGCCCGGTTGAGTTATAGTAATTTGTGAGGCGGTAACACCTGTACTCCATACCGTAGTATTATTTCCTGTAGATAATACCCTTGAAAAAACACCGCAATAATTAGTGTCTCTTCCAAGATTTATAGGTGGCTGCAATGCAGATGGAGTGATACCTATCGTATCTGCAACATTTCCACAACTGCTGGTTATCGTAGCAATATATGTTCCCGTTTGCGTGATGTTAATTGAAGCACCGGTTGCATATGGCGTACCATTTCTTTGCCATGATGTAGTTGCATCACCGGTAGATAATGTTTTTGAAAATGTTCCGCAGAAGGATGTATCATTTCCTAAATTAGGTTTAACAGGTTTAGGATTTACATTGATCGTGACACTTTTTACTGCAGTGCAAAAAGAATCTTTGGAGGTAATGTTGTAAATAACGCTATCCTTAGTGTTCCCCGTATTGGTTAATGTTTGATTGATTGTATTTCCGGTTCCCGCAGCTGCTCCTGTAATGTTTGTGCCTGCAGTTACCGTCCAGGAAAAAGTTGCAGTCGCATCGCTGCTGCTGTTATTGATAACTGCATTACTTCCGCTGCAAATAGTTGAATTTGGAGTTGTTGAAGTAACATCCAAACAGATCAATTTAAATTTTATAGCGTTGGACACCGGTTGTGTTCCGTTCGGATGTGTAATTGCTTTTATATAATGAAATCCGGTATTGCAAAAATTCGTAGCAGGATTTGCAGAACCGTCATTTGGAATATTATAAGTGATGGTTTGTGTTTTAAGAATTGAATCCAGCACAACACCGTTGCATTTATCTGCCGCGTTATTTTGTATACCGCCGTTTCCAACGGATGATGTGTCTGTATTAGTAAGATGAATGGCATAGTTACCATCGCCGGCATTCGGATTTGCCATATTAAAAGCCTGGAGCCCGCATCTGTCATAGGTTAATTCATCTGAACAACCCGGAGTAAATATAAAAGTCGTCCTGTAACGCGTTCCCATTAAGTTAGCGCAAATCGGATTGCCGTTATTTACAAAAGAACCATTGTTTACACCTTGTGTACATGCATTCTGCAAAATATAAACCGGCTGGTTAGTGCTGCACAGGCTACTGAAATTATAAGGATAATCTGTTCCGTTTCCTGTAAAGACAATGACCAATGCATTTGCTGGAATAAAATCTGCCGGTCCCGCAGGAATTAAATTCGCTGCATTGCAGGTACCTGTTCTTAACAAGGTCATGAGCGCAGCCGATGGTGTTTGAAAATTACATGCGCCGGCTCCCATATTGATATCGGTATTGGAAGGAAGATCTATTTGTAATGTGCTTGGCAAAAATCCTGCATTGCCCGAAGTGATGAGTATATATTCGTTTGCAGGTTCTGAGCGTCCAAGATCATTGCATGCATCAATGAAAATACCAAGTATCCTCGGGCAAACGGAAACGATAGGATTTGATGTTGTATTCGAAGCATCAATATGTATAAATCCTATGCTGTCTCCCTGTCCGAGATAAGGATTGAATAAGGGATTAGTAGACTGATAAAAAACGATATTACTGTTGGCAGGAACATTGCTCCATGTGGCGCTGAAGGAATCTACTCCGTTGGTGCAATAAATTTCAGGTGACTTCTCCGTTAAATTAATAGTTTGCGCCCTTGCAAATACAAAAGTGAAACAAACGATTAGAGATAAAACTATTCTGTACATAAAATAATAACTTCAAATTTAGTGCATAGTTTTATCGTAATAAAGTTACGTTGCCTTTCATAACTTTTTTATCTCCGTTGCTAAACTTAGCAATCACATAATAACCGTAAACTTCCATTTGCGCGGGCTCACCCTTGTATTTTCCATCCCAACCGGCAGCTATATCTCCCGGAAGAACGTTATTTGATTCAAATACTTTATTGCCAACACGATTATATATGGTGAATTTCTCTATGGTGGTATTTCTCGGATTTCCCCTGACTAAAAAAACATCATTGATCCCATCTCCATTCGGTGAAAATGCATTAGGCATCCAGATATCATTTACGCAATTGGACGTAATACTGATGGAAGATGTATTGGAACATCCGTTGCTATCCGTTACAGTAAGCGTGTAAGTATCTTCCGCCATTACCACTATAAAAGTATCTTGAGATCCTGTGCTCCAAACATATGATTTAAATCCACCGGGAGCATTTAATTGTATTTGTCCTTCGCAGAATGCAGTATCATTACCAAGATCTGCTACCGGAAGATCATGTTGTGCAATAGTGATTGCATCCTCTACTGTTCCGCATGCATTGGAAATTGTGGCGGTATAAGTTCCCGCCTGGGAAACCGTGATTTGTGCAGCAGTAACTCCTGTGCTCCATACCGTTGTTTGAACCCCCGTAGACAATACCTTCGAGAAAGTCCCGCAGTAAGTAGTATCGTTACCCAAAGAAAACTGTGCCGGCGGATCTAAATTACTTACCTGTACAGAAGCTGAGCTGGAACATCCGTTCTTATAAACCGTAACCGAATAGTTACCCGGGAGAGCAACTGTAATATCGGAAGTTGTTTCATTTGTATTCCAGCGCAGAGAGTCAATATTTGTCGCATTTGCTGTAAGCACAGTTGAACTTCTTATGCAGATTGATGTAGTTCCGGTAATGTTCACTTGTGGGATTAGATTAACAATTACATTTACAGAATCGCGCCCTGTACAATTATTTCCAACTACAGCTACAGTGTATTGCCCTGCAGTTTTTACTGTGATAGTTTGAGAAGTTGCGCCGGTGCTCCATGAATATTGATTAAATCCTCCACCTGCATTTAAAACAATTGAATCGCCTGCGCAGAACGGTGTATTTCCCGTAATCGAAGGGTTACAAATAGTAACCGTACATGAAGACACGTTCACCGCTGATGTTCCAGGACATGCTCCAACATATGCTGTAACAGAATAATTTCCAGGTATAGAAACAAAAATCTGGCTGCCTGTTGCTCCCGTATTCCATCTTATAGAATCAAATTGTCCCGAAATTCTCAATGTATCTGTACTACCTATGCAAAGTTGATTATTACCGGTGATGAAAATCTGAAGCGGTGCTGCATTAAAAGACACCGTGTCTTTTTTAGATCCGCATCTTCCTGTTGTCGTAACAATATATTGTCCGGCTTGATTTGCATTAGTGAATTTTATAGAAACATTTGGTTTCGTTGAATTAAAACCGTTGGGACCGCTCCAGGAGTAAGCAGCAGTATTGTCAATGTTTGCTACTGTTAATCGAATTGAATCTGTAGAGCATGTAATTTGATTGATACGTGCATCCGGTTTTGCAACAGGATTTACTGCTACTATAGACTTACAAACTGTAGTTTGTGTAGGCAAACCTTCATCAACAGTTAAACTTACATTATAAACTCCCGGTTGGTTATAGGTATATACCGGTGGATTTACCAGGGTACTTGATTGTATAGATGAATTAGTACAATTGCCAAATACTAATCTTGAAAGTGTATTTGAGTTTACGTTTGGTATAAGCATATATACGCTATCTCTTACCCTGAAAATATTAGATATGCTATGAGGAAAATCCAGACCGCCTATATTTCCAATATTTGTAAATGTTGGTGCTGATGTAAGACCATTCGGAAATTCCATTTTGGTAATAGTATTATTAATATGTGTGATAAACCCGAAGGTAGTGCCGCAATCTCTTAATAATTTAATACCATAATTATCAGAATTAACCGGTATACTATATGACTGAAGCGTTGGAGTATTTAAATATGAATTGCCAAAGCTCAGTCTGTTTACTACATGAGCGAGTGTAGAATTTAGAAACATATATTTATTTCCATTTTCTTCCACAAATGTAAATTCTCCCAGGTTATTTAAGCCCGCTACAGTCGTGTTAGTTGCTGTTGGTATATTACCCAAAGAAGTTCCAAAAGACAGCCTGACAAGATCATTATTTAATGCATTTGTTATAAATCCATACCAGTTATTACTTTCCTGAAATAAATACAATCCGCCCGGAAAGTGCAAATTACCAATTGCTCCTAAGTCTGTAGCAGTAGGTGTATTACTCAAACTTGTTCCGAATGACATTCTTACTATTTTTGAAAAACTCTCCCCGCCTGAACATAAAAATCCGTACCAGTTTCCGTTTGCATCTTTCTTTATTTGTATGCCTTCTATTTTTATATTATTTGTTATTCCTAAATCCCCAAAGTTTGTTACAGTAGGCGTATTTAAATAGCTACTTCCATAATTTAACCTTACAATCTGACCGTTTCCGGCACCACCATTTGTAACATGATTCACTACAAATGCATAGTTTATATTGTTATCTGATACAAGCTCAACATATACAGGTGAACTAAATTGACTATTAATATTCCCCAGGTTTGTCCCGGCTGGTGTACTATTCAAATTGCCTGAACAAAAATTCCAATAGTTAGTTGTGGCACAGTTCGCCGAAAGATTTGTTAATGTGACATTCGCACCAACACAAACTGTATCCGGCGCATCAAAATCAGGTGTGCAAACTAAACACTTATTCACTACTACTTTCACCGTTTGTATTTTTATACATCCTGCATCATTTGAAATAGCCGTGTACGTCACGCTATCTTTTGTATTTCCGCTATATGTGAGCACTTGCTTTATCGTATTCCCGCTTCCTGCCACAGCGCCTGTAATTGCAGCACCTCCGGAGATTGTCCAGCTTAAAGCTGCATTCGGATCTGTACTCGAAATATTTATTTTGACAGAATCCCCGCTACAAATATTCGTCGTATTCGATACAGCAGCAACATCATTACAAACCAGTTTAAATTTTATGGTGTTTGAAATGGGTTGTGATCCGTTTGGATGAGTGATCGCTTTAATATAATGAAATCCGGTATTGCAAAAACTCAACGGTATCTTAAATTTAAGGATCGTATCTGTATTGAAATTTAACTGAGAATAATCGAGACCACCACAGCTGTCAATAAGATTTCTGCGGATTCCGTTATTTGCAACGCTTGCCGTATCCAGCCCTTGCTGGCGGATCGCATATGTTCCGTCCTTATTGAAAATATTGCAAAGGTCATAAGTGAAATTATTCGAACAGTTTTGTCGCTTGTCTGTAGCTGTTGTCGTTCTGTAGCGCGTAGCTCCGCAATTCGAAGCATTGGTGAATGCACCAAGCGTTCGCGTACAGCTGCTTTGCAGCACATAGATGGGATGACCTAAATTACAAAGTCCGTTTACATTATAATTTGCCGTAACGGAATCGCTCGTAAAAACTAAAATAATTGCATTTGGCGGAATAGAATCTGTTGGGTTTGCAGGAATGATATTCGAAGCATTACACGAACCCGCTCTCAAAGATGCGATCAGCGCAGCGTTCGGTATTTTGTAACCACACGGATTTGCATTTATATTAATATCAGCATTTGTAGCACCTGCATTATTTTGCGAAGAGTAATCAATAGCTAAATTATTTACGCGCACTCCGCTTCCCGAAGTAAGAATAATATATTCATTTTGAGGTTCAGTTCCGGAAACACCACAGGCGTCAATTAATATACCTACTATTTTTACACAAGAACCAAAACTTACGGTATCGACCGGAATAGCATTGCCGGGAATAAATCCAATACTGTCTCCTTGTCCCTGATATGGGTTAAATGTGCTGTCTGTATTCTGATATACAACGACATTCGTGTTTGCAGGTATGCCGGATGCTGAAACGGAATAAAGCAGCGTATCGTTTCCGGTAGAACAGATCACCGTTGGTGAAACTGGGCTTAGAGTAATTACAGGAACCGCGAGCACAAGGAATGCAGAGCAAATAACCGCAAAGATAGTGAACAAGATACGGCAGGAAAATTTCTTCATTTTTTACAGCTTTAAGAGCCCGGCAAGATAAGAATATTTATGAAAAATTTAATATCATATAGACATAAAAAAAGGGCGAAGAGTTGCTCTTCGCCCTAGGTTTTATTGTTGATATTCGAGTTGCATGGTGATAGTGAACGAGATCCCTCGCGCTGAGCGCTCGGGATAGTTCGACTGTGTATTCGCGAGCGAATACAGTCTCACTACATCATTCCGCCCATTCCGCCTGGCATGCCGCCCTGCATTCCACCGCCTGCGCCATCCTTGCTAGGTTTTTCTACTATTGCAGCTTCCGTTGTCAGGATCATACTGGCAATCGATGCAGCATTCTCCAGCGCTACGCGCGTAACCTTTGTCGGATCGATCACACCTGATTTATACAGGTCTTCGTACACTTCAGTTTTCGCATTATATCCGTAATCTTTCTTTCCGTTTTTTACATTAAACACAACTATAGAACCTTCTACTCCTGCATTTTCAGATATCTGGCGCAAAGGTGCTTCCAATGCCACACGGATAATTTCAATACCGGTTTGCTCATCTTCATTTGCTCCTTTCAATTTTTCTAAAACTGCCTGCGTCCTGATCAACGCTACGCCGCCACCCGGTACTATACCTTCTTCAACTGCTGCACGTGTTGCATGTAAAGCATCATCGACTCTATCTTTCTTCTCCTTCATTTCCACTTCAGATGGTGCACCAACATATAATACTGCAACGCCGCCGCTTAATTTCGCTAAGCGCTCCTGTAATTTTTCTTTATCGTAATCGGATGTTGTCGTTTCGATTTGCGCCTTGATCTGGTTAACTCTTCCTGTAATATCTTCTTTTTTACCAGCGCCGTTAATAACCGTAGTATTGTCTTTATCGATCACAATTTTTTCAGCAGTTCCCAGCTGATCCAGCTGTGTATCTTCCAACTTATAACCTAACTCATCTGAAATAACTTGTCCGCCTGTAAGAATTGCGATATCCTGCAACATTGCCTTTCTTCTGTCGCCAAAACCGGGAGCCTTCACTGCAGCAATCTTTAATGATCCGCGCAAACGGTTCACTACTAATGTAGCCAACGCTTCGCTTTCTACATCTTCTGCAATAATTAATAATGCTCTTCCCGTTTGAACTACTTTTTCCAGGATCGGTAAAAGATCCTTCATGGAAGAAACTTTCTTATCGTAGATCAGGATAAAAGGTTTTTCCATTTCTACTTCCATTTTTTCAGGATTGGTAACAAAGTATGGAGAGATATAACCCCTGTCGAATTGCATGCCTTCCACAACATCAACATAAGTTTCTGTTCCTTTCGCTTCTTCCACCGTGATCACACCTTCTATAGAAACTTTTTCCATCGCCTGTGCGATCAGGGTTCCGATCTCTTCGTCGTTGTTGGAAGAAATTGTACCTACCTGCTGGATCTTGCTGAAATCTTTTCCAACTTTTTCAGATATATTTTTTAATTCCGCAACCACTGCCTGAACCGCTTTATCTATACCGCGTTTCAAATCCATTGGGTTTGCACCAGCAGTAATACTTTTTAATCCGGGTCCGATGATCGCCTGCGCTAAAACCGTTGCTGTTGTTGTTCCGTCTCCTGCAATATCGTTTGTTTTAGAAGCCACATCTTTTACCAGCTGCGCGCCCATGTTTTCAAACGGATCTTCCAGTTCTACTTCTTTTGCTACTGTAACGCCGTCCTTTGTAATTGCAGGCGCTCCGAATTTCTTTTCTATAATTACATTTCTTCCCTTAGGTCCCAGTGTAACTTTTACGGCATTTGCCAAAGCATCTACGCCCGCTTTTAATTTATCTCTTGATTCTGTGCTGTAACTGATTTGTTTCGCGCTCATTTTTTATAATTTTTTATTTGATTGAATAAATTTTAGTCCTGAATCAAGTTCAGGTTGACAACGACTCGTTAAACGATTGCCAAAATGTCAGATTCTCTCATGATAAGATAATCTGTTCCCTCGATACTGATCTCGGTTCCGCTGTACTTTCCGTAAAGCACTGTATCGCCTACTTTAACTTTTAAGGGAATAAGTGTACCGCTTTGCTCGCCGTATTTTCCTTCGCCGATTGCAACGATTTCTCCTTTTTGCGGTTTTTCTTTTGCTGAATCAGGAATGATAATGCCCGATTTTGTGGTTGTTTCTGCTTCGTTAGCTTTTACTACTACTCTGTCCGCCAACGGTTGAATGTTTAATTTACTACTTGCCATAATTATTTTAAAAATTGGTTTACAATTGATTTAACGCGCAAAAATAGTCTAATTCTGTGCCATTCCCAAATAATAGCCAAAATGACAAGTACCGGTGAAAAAATTTCAGTTTTACGGGTTACTTATGTGTAATAAATAATATAAAGTCAGTAAATTAATCACTTAAATAATTGGTATGAAAAAGATTGTGTTGATGATCTCTATATTTTGCGGTGCTGTATTAGCTATTTCCTGTAACGAAGGAGAAAAGAAAGCATTGCTAACAGGCGAATGGCGCGGAGCGGAGTGGCTGATCAATGGTCATGCATCCGCTTACGATGTAAACCAGGTCTATTTTAATTTTGGGAAGGATGACCGGTATAATTCTGATTTTGGAGGTGACAAAGAAAAAGGCAGTTATATTATCCGGGATGATAAATTATACACGACGCCTGATGATGAACTGGAGATCATGGTGAAGATTGAAAAACTGACGAAGGATAGCCTGGTATTCGATATGAACAGGAGTGGTCAATCTGAAAAACTTACACTCGTGAGAAAATAAATTATTGGATAATTAATTTCCCCACAGATACTTCATGTGTTTTATCGTCGGTCAGCCGCACAACATACAAGCCTTTTTGCAAGCCCAGCGATTGAGATGAAACCATCTTGCCTGAATATATCTCCTTATACACTTCTTTTCCATTAATATCTTCTATTGTCATTACCTGTCCAATGTATGGCTTTGTGTTATTAAATATAAAATCATCAAATGTTGGATTTGGATACATGCTTACATCACTCACCTTATTATTTCTTACGTACGTTGCAGTGGAACATCCTAACTGGTAAGCAAAAAAGTTTTTCATATACCAAACGGTGCTGTCAAACCACGGCTGCGTTACCGTCCCGAAATAATCTGAAGAATAGGAAGTGTGTCCTGCATCGGGAATAATGTAAAAAGGATTATAAATTCCAAGTTCCTGCGCCTTTGTATGTAAAATATTGCTGCCGTCTACATACATCAAAGTGGGAATGTTATATGGTCGACCGCGGTTAAACGGAATCTCAGGATCCCAGATATTGTGCACGCTTAAAAAATTTGTATGCTCGTTATCGAGATAACTTTTATCTCCCAGTGCGCCGTTAATATTTACAACACCAAAAATCGTTTTTCCGAAATCGATAAAATCGTAATCTCCGAAAACGCCTCCTATTGCATCTAAAGAAGATTTCCATTCAGGGTTAAGTGTATCTAAAGAATCGAGGTAAACCGTATGCATTACATTGAACGCACCTGCGCTTCCTCCGCATAGAAAAATTTTCGTCGTATCAATTCTGAATGGATTTGCACTGTCACGCGCGCTATTAAAAAAGT
>JAQBNI010000035.1 GCA_028288625.1 Bacteroidota bacterium
TTCTTAATGAAGCTTTAGAGAGGGGGTATCATACAAATACAGCTTATAAAAGTAGAAAATTCAGCATTAAAAAAGAGGATACCGAAAATATCTATTTAACGTTGGAGGAATTAAAATCTATTAATGAGTTATACTTAAAACCTATGCCTCGTTTGGATAGAGTAAGAGACCTTTTTTTAGTTGGCTGTTTTACTGGATTAAGATTTTCAGATTTTTCCTGTCTAAAAAAGGAACATTTTAAAAAAATGGATGGAATAGATGTCATAGAAATAACGACACAAAAAACAAAAGACAAATTGATAATACCAATTCATCCAATTGTAAAAACAATCTTCAATAAATATGATGGTATGATGCCTCCCGAATTAAGTAATCAAAAAATGAATGATTATTTAAAAGAGATAGGAGAAATGGCAAAAATTAATGAACCAATAATAAAAACTCGAACAAAGGGTGGGATACGAATTGATAAAATATATAAGAAGCACGACCTAATAAGTACACATACCGCTCGAAGAAGTTTTGCAACCAACGCTTTTAAAGCTGGCATTTCTGCAATCTCAATAATGAAAATAACGGGACACCAGTCGGATAGAAGCTTCAAGCTTTATATCAAAATGAATCAAGCTGAGAACGCATTATTAATGGCAAAAAATTCATTTTTTTTAGAATGTGCTTAAAGAATTCTATTTCAAATAATTAAACAAGAAACAAGGTAGGGACAAGTATAAATAATGCGTTTGACATCTTTTTATTCTTCTATTTTCAGTTGCAATAATGATTAATTAAAAGTAAGTTTGCATTACATAAGAAAAAGTTCTTTTAATTTTTAGAATAATAAATTACTAATGAAGTCCACATCTTCTTTGGAAGATTCAGTTAATAAACTGAGTCTCCAGTTAGAACAAATGTTGGAATTGTTAGCCGAATCACCAGTCGAAGCACACAGTCGAAGCACTTTAAAGAACTCACAAAAGCAATTTCCAAATGAAGACCGAAAGGTCTGTATTGGTGGCTATCTTACTCGTAAGGAAGCTGCAAAATTTTTAGGCGTAAGTCTTGTAACTCTACACAAATGGAGTACTGAGGGTATTGTTCAATCGCATAGAATAAATACCCGCATTAAATACAAGAAGGAAGAATTAGAAGCTTCTGTTAAGCCAGTTCAAAATCTTAAATATAAAAGAGGTATTGTATGAGGAAGTCAAATTTCATACATGCCAGTTTTTTCCGCTCTGAAAAGCAAAGAAATATTTTTGATTTAGATAATTTATCTGAATTTCCATTTCCCTTTCTAAGGTTTGAACCTCCCAGAGACCCACGATTAATTTGTGGAGGTGCAAAACATGTCATTGAATCATTTGTCAAACGTAATAAGGTCTTACACTCTGGACTTATTCCAATTTCTAACTGCATTTTTTACGGAAATAATCTAAACGAACAAAATAAAACCGATTTCTTAATAATAATCTTTGATAAGAAAGATACAATAGAAGTTTACTTGTTTCCAAATAGGAATCCAATAAACAAGTCAAAATTTACATTTGAATTCTTATTAGATATAGGCAAAATTCCTTAACAAAAAAGGTACAACTATTTGGTGTAGATGTACCTTAAAAATTTAAAAGTGATGTACAAAAATAGTAAATCTTTAGAAGATAAATACTCCTATACAATGGTATATTTTGATATATGGAACGATTTTGATATAACCCTAAACGATTATATCGTATTAGATGCAATTAGATTTTTTTGCAAACACAATACTTTAACCGTTCCAATAACAGGTATAGCTGATAATGTGAAATTGAGCAGAACTACGATATACGAATCTTTAGATAATCTTTTAGGCAAAGAACTTATAACACGAGATAATGATTGTAAGGAATATTATTTAAATCCTGACATTGAACATAAGTGGGGAAAAAAGGAAAGAAAATATATAGTGATTTATCATAAGGACAGGAAAGAAAAGAAACTTTCTGTTGCAGAATATGGAATCTTTTATCTTTTGTACAGTTTCTCACTCACAAATGGATACGCCAGAGGAAGTGCGAATACATACACAAAATTATTACATCTAAAAGAAAGGCATTACTTCAACACAAAGAAAAAATTAAAGGCTTTAAATCTGATATGGCAGGATAAAAAGAATATCATAGTGCTATCAAAATCAGCAAAACAATTTTTTAAAGAAAGCCATGATAAGAATGTACAAAAAATGCACCCTATAAAAAAGTGTCCATTTGATGCAGACCGTTTGTAAAGATATTGCATGCAATTTTGTTCAATTATTACATTTTGATTGTCCAATAAGTGCATACAATAAGTAATAGTAAAAAGAGGATATCAATGTTCTAATATAGCCTTCATTGCATGAAGGATAATAGGGGAACATAAACTATAGTTTAATTAATTAAAATCAAATAAAATGGAAAACGAAAACGAAAAAAAACTGGGCAGAGCAAAAGGCTCTAAAAACATTCTTACAAAAGAATTGAAACAATTATTGTTTGATACTCTAAAAGAGGATTACAAAAGGTTAAATAAACTGTTGACAGTTTGTGGTCTTGATGAACGAGCAATACAATTAAAGCATTTCACTAAATATCTGGCATACGGAGATGATAAAATTGCAGATGAATGAGAAAAATTTTGTGGGAAGAATTAAAACCCCATTATAAGAAGTTGCATTTCTATATACCCCACCTTACACCTAAAGAGAAAATTACGACATTAAGGTCATTTTTATCTGATTTGACACCTCATAATAGAAAAGAAGCCATTGAAGAAATAAACAAGCAAAACATAAGGTTTAAATAGATAATCGAGATATAGAGAGTAGGTACAAGTGAAAAATGAAGTTTTTTTGAACGCTGGAATTATATAATTTCAATAAAATTAGAGGCAACCTCTTAATCCTTTCATTTCAAGGAGAAAAGGATTATATAAGTAGGTACAAGTCGTTTAAATGGCTTAAAAAGCATACTCTTTGGGGAAATTCACCTAATGTAAAATTTTACCCCCCCCTTTAAATACATAATTCTTTGTGGAGGTAAAGTAGGTGAGTTATTGACCTACGTCTTTTTGATAAATTTTAAATTTGCCTATTTTATGAAAAGCAGGTATTAATTTATCCGTAAAGAAATATTTTTTCGTAATACACTATAAAACTTTTCATATTCCAACATATACCCTTGCTTTTTATATCGAATAGACAACCCTCCAAAAAATGGTTCACCCTTTACATCATCTTTATAAGAGGTTTGAGTAAATCCGTTCAATGTTGCTTCATCTTTAATTTTGTACCATTCACATTGACAACGTAAGTTATAGGAAATGCTTATGATTGGATTTTTATCAGAATTCTTGCATCTTATCGTTATGAAAATTGGACTTCCGTTATACTTAGTTTCAATCTCAGCTTCATAAACAGGTAAATCATGTTCTTTTGTTTCCTCATTAAACTCTAAAAATTTTTTTTCGTTCCAATTAACGAGAATTGGAAAAATATGTCTATAAAGGTCATCAGCATTTAATTTCTTGGATAAAATACTTGCCATATAACTTAAAGAAAAGTTGAACTTACCTAATTGAGGTCTATTTTCTTTAATTGCATTCACATTTAATAATGAAATCAAATAAAACGTTTGTCGTAATTGCATTTCAGTCCCATCATTTCTTACACTATCTTTTATATTTTGTAAAAATTTAGCATGTTTATAATCAGTCACAGCAAAGGCGAATACATTTTTTTAGAAATTAATCCAAACGGTCAATGGGCTTGGCTTGAAATAGATGCTGGGCTGAATATCTCTGATGAAATAATAAACTTTTTAACTCTCAACTAATGCTTAAAACGTATCTAATATATATAGGTCTTAAACAGGAAGAAGAAAATACCTAAAGAAGAAAACAAAGATGTTGAAATAGAAACTTACGCACCCTCTAATAATATTGAAGTTGCCGAAAGATACTTGACATACCTAAAAGAGATTGATAACTATCAAAAAGATAGAAGAATAACGATTGAAAATAAAAATTCCCAATTAGTTGGTCAAGCAAGTATTGTTGTTTCAATCTTTTCTCTGTTTATCCCACTTCTATTTGACACTTTTAATGGCATAGCACTTTGTTTTAAAATACCCTTAACGATAATTTTCTTGTTTATTTTATTCCATTATCTACTTTCAATATTCCACGCGATAAAAACGCTAAAAATAGACAGATACAAATATGCTACAAGAAAAACATCTACAATAACAAAAAATAAACGAGCAAATAATGAGTTAGAATTCCTTAATGAAGAAATAAATGATTTGATTTATACTGTTAATCAAACCGCACCTATAGACAATATTAAAGGTGAAAATTTAATTCTTGGCGCACGTTGTTTTGAAATTGCCAATTTTGGATTTGGTTTTTTTACTATTCTTATTATCCTTACCACCTTTCTTGTTAAAAGGGAAACCCCAAAAGTTCAAATAAGTAATTTTCGAGATTTGCACGACTCTATTTCTGATACATTCAATACCCGAATTACTCATCTAAATGTGACTGATACTTTAATAATTCAAAAAGATTCTTTAAATAATAAAATAATTCTTGTTTCCAAATAAATATAAGGATGATAATGTAAATACATTCCCAATTGATTTAAAAATAACTAATGAGCATTGAGAAACTATTCATTTTTTCAAAGGATACAGATGCAGCAGCGTCCATTAGAGGGTATAATTTTCAAACACTAAAAACCTTAGAGACTTGGTTATTAAATCTATTAAACAATACTGATGAGGTAATATATTGTGATTACGAAGAAGATATCTTTCAAAAAAATCAATTAAATAATTCAATAAATTTCAGACAACTAAAACTTTATTCGACAAATTTTTCTTTTAAAAGCGAAGAAATAACAAAATGTATTGCTCATTTTTTCATGTTGCATACAAAAACTGATTATAAAGATTTCGATAAACAATTCATATTTGAAACCAATGCAAAAATTGCTGGGAAATATAAAGACAATGATGCACAGTTATTGAAAGAATGGTTTGAAAATCAAGAATCCCCAACCGCTGAACTCTTAAGCCGTTGTACAGCTAAAGTAAAAGAAATTGTCTCAAACTATGTTAATGATACAGCAGCACGATTAGGAGATAAAATTGATAAAACCATTATTGCGGAAGCACAAAATGCTTTGAAAGAATTGTCAGATGAAGAATGGGAGAGATTTACAAAATTAATTAAGTGGAGGTTCGCAAATACTACTCCAGAGGAAGAATTCACAGATACAATTTCCCGAATTGAGTCTTTAATACTAAGCCTGCCATTTGATTTTGATAAAGAAGATATAGAAGCAATCTTTGGAATTTTATATAAAGAAGTATCATTAGTTTCTTCTAATGAAAAGCCAGAAGATAGAGGTTTAACAATTGACAGGCTTAGGTTCTTAATCCTAAATTCAAATTCCCAAAAAGATAAATGGTATGCAGAGGTATATGAGAAATGGAAAGACGCCGATATTACTTATTTTAATATAGGGCAGTTCCAAGAAATTTTAAACGCTGCACAATATTGCAGAAGAAAAAAATACCTTTCGTCACATAATAATTTTTGGATTGAACTTTTAAATAAGTTTATTGAAGAAATTGATGTTACTGATTATTTCAAAAAACAGGCAGTTTACGAATACGTATGGTTAAGATTTAATTCTACAACAAATTACAAAGAAGTTAAAGGTAATTTAAAGGGAGATGAAGAAAGAATAAGATACTATTTTAAAGATTTTTCAGAGTTTACCTCAGCAAAAGAATTAGAAGATGCACATAGCTTATTACAAATAATTTGGACAGCTAAAATACTGGATAAAACTGACTTAACTGACGAAGAAATTGAACAATGGATGGAAAGCTTACAAGCTGAAATAGTACGTCAATTAGATAATACAACCAATCCTAATGAAATTTGCCATCTGTATGAATTAATAGCTACCCATGCCTTATTTGAAAAAGAATCTGGGAAACGTGTATATACTATAAATGAAATTATAACATTTTTTGAAAAAATTTTGGAAAATATAGACTCCGCAATATATTATAATGCATCTACCTTAAGTACAAGAATTAACCAGTATATAAGTTTATTTATTCAAATAGATAGTCGAAATAATTTAGAATTAATAAAGGCATTAGAAGAATTCTCCGAAAAACTCGACCCGATAGTTCAAAAGAGAGAGGGAGAACACCTAAGTGCGAGAAAGCAAGTAGAGAGAGGGGCAAATTATATAGAGACAAATGAGCCAGAATTATTATTAAAAGCATTGTTCTATTTTCATAAAGCAAAAGACTTATGGAATCACGAAGAAACTTTAGAAGGATTCTTCTTATCCTTAGTAAATATTTCGCAATTGTATTTATCTCTTGGGATGAATTTTGCTGCTAAATATTATGCTTTATGTGGATTCTGGGTGAGCCAACAAAATAAAGAACTTTACGAAAGAATGCCTGATGCATTAGGCTTTGTTTTTCTTTCTGATTATAAACAAGGTGCATGGATGACAGCCTTTTCTGATTTTTATTTTTACATGAAAACCAGATTGGAATTTAAATCAGGAGTTTTAGATTATGAAAAAGAGGAATTTTTATTTAAGAGGATAATGGATTTTACAAGTATAATCTACATCTCAAAAAAATTATACCCTCAGTTTAATGTTTTAACTGATTCAATTCAACGTAACCTAAATGATATTAATGAGGAATTTATTCAGCCGTTATTGATAGAATTAGAGTCAGTGCATAGAACAGAAGACACGCATTTGACTATGATTGAAAATAAATTGGATGACCTTCCTTATAATGATGTTGGCAAAAAACGTATTGTGAAATTTAATGCTTTAGGAAGTTTATGGGAGATTTCATTTGCTAATGATTACAAGACAAATTCTGTTGCTGAAGAATTTTGTGCAATGTTACAAATAATGTTAGTTGAAATTTCTTTATTCGATGCTGATTTCCATTTAGTGAAAGGAAATATTAAAATTGAAATAGAAATTTCAGAAGAGGTAAAACCGCCTGAACAATTGTATTCAGTAGATGCATACAAATGGAAAGTTTTTATTCCTTATTCAGATGAATCAGAATCAGAAAAGATAACATTAAATGTAGTTAAGACTTCTACAGCTTTAATGTATATTTTGGATGAAATTAGTTTATTAAAACACACTGAATTTCAAGAATTATATTGGGCATTTTTTCAAAAACATAATTTAAAAACAAAGACCCTTATCGTGAATTCATATCAAAGAATTTACAGAACACTTATTTCCAATGAAGAATTTGAGAAACTCCATAGGCAATCTTTTGAGTCATTAAAAACATCCGCCAAATTACCCAAAGAGAATAATATTATGAACTGGAATAAAAGTTTGAGTTCTAAATATGACAGAGAAACTTCTATTAAGAATATCGAAAGCAGATTTAAAAATGCAATAAAATGTATTCATATTACCCTTTCACGTTTAAAAACGGATAAACAATTTCAAGATTTAATAATTGGATTAAGGAAAGATGGGTGGCTTGATTGGCAAATAATATTGGGGATAATGAACTTTATTCTTAATGATAAAACGCAGACCAAACTTACTGGTATTGTATTTTCATCGGAAGATGAGCATATTAAAGCTATTAATGTTGAATTTGAAAAATTCCTTCACATGGATGAAAAAGATTGTTACAGGGAGTATCCTGTTGAAGCTTTTTTGTCTGATGAGTTTAAATTCTCACTATACCAGACTTACGTAATAATTCTTAAGTCTTATGGTCTTGAAAACAAATCACGTTTTCCAAACCCCTTAGTGATTCGGGATTTTTTAGAACACAGGTTTAATATGATGAAAGATGATTTTACAGAAAATAATCCCTTATTCGACATTCAATAACAGCTTAAAACGACAACCAGCACGACAACTTAAAATAAAAAAGCCTTGTAATCAATTGATTTACAAGGCTTTTTCTATATAACGGGCAGAGGGAGAGGGATTCGAACCCCCGGACCTTTAACAGTCAACGGTTTTCAAGACCGCCGCATTAGACCGCTCTGCCATCCCTCTGGCACAAAGATAGCAATAGATTTTTGATTTGAAAAATATGTACTGCAAATGATATAAAATTTGCATGAAATTCTGTAATGCATGAGGAGTAATTATGAGGCAACTTTATATCCGATATTTCTAACAATAAAATATAAACGTCATGCCAAACAATCAAGGAAATCAAAACAAGAATCAGGACCCTAACAAAGGAAGAAACAACAATCAAAATCAAACAACTCAAAATCAGGGAAAGTCTCAAAATAAGGGAAACAACCAGGATGACCAAATGGATCAGGGTTCATCAGGTAAAAGTACCACTCAAAAAGGAAAGACTTCCGGCAGATAATTAATGAAAATAATAGCTGGTTTCCAGCCTGATTTTTTTCTCTCTTTGTTTATGTGGAGCACAGCGAAATGTTGTTCTCCACTTTTTTTATACTTACTAAAACGGTGTGAATCATATAATATTATGATGAAATTATATAATTGGTCTCGCCTGTTAGTTGGCAAATTTGTATTGTATTTCTGTTCATTCTTTAATGCAACAAAATGAAGTCAGGAAAAGAAAAAAAAATACGAAAGCCACAGCGCCAGAATAAACCGGGTTTGGAATCTAAGATGAAACCTTCGCCGGTTTATGATGATGAAAAAGTTGAAGGCTCAGAAAAATTAAAAGATAAGGTAGCAGTCATTACAGGAGGCGATAGCGGTATTGGAAGGGCAGTGGCGATCTTGTTTGCGAAAGAAGGCGCAGATGTGGTTGTAGTGTATTTAAAAGAACACAGCGATGCAAAGATCACTCAACAGGAAGTTGAAAAATATAACAGGAAATGCTTGTTGATTTCCGGCGACATTTCAAAAGAAAAATTTTCTCTGGCCATTGTGAAAGCTGCCATAAAAGAATTTGGTAAGATAGATATCCTGGTAAACAATGCAGCCGTTCATTTTGAATCAAAAGGGTTGGAGGAGATTTCTACAAAACAACTTCTTCAGACATTTACCACTAATATATTTGCATTCTTCTGGCTAACCAAGGCCGTACTTCCACATATGAAAAAGGGCAGTGCAATTATAAATACAGCATCTGTTACAGCATATCGCGGCTCAGATCATTTAATAGATTACGCTTCGACGAAAGGTGCGATCGTAACTTTCACACGCAGCCTCGCTTCCAATCTTATTGAAAAAGGCATCAGCGTAAATGCAGTTGCACCCGGACCCATCTGGACACCATTGATCGTTTCAACTTTAAAACCGGCAGACGTAGCGAAGTTCGGCAGTGATGCACCGATGAAAAGGGCGGGAGAACCGGTAGAAGTTGCGCCTTGTTATCTGTTCCTCGCAAGTACGGATTCTTCATATATAACAGGGCAGGTATTGCATCCCAATGGAGGAGAAATTATTAATGGATAATTCAAAATAAAATTTATAAAATGTCAAAAAAAATCTCAAAAAACAAATCTGCAATAAGCAAAAAGATCACAGAGCTTCAGCCTGAAATGGAAAATAGTGAAGGTCAATTATTGACAACGAACCACGGCTTGCTGATTAACGATAATCAGAATTCACTCAAGGCAGGAGAGCGCGGCGCAACCTTATTGGAAGATTTTATTCTTCGGGAGAAGATCACACATTTCGATCATGAGCGTATACCGGAACGCATAGTGCATGCACGAGGAACGGCAGCACATGGAATTTTCGAGTTATACAAGCCTCTTGGAAAATATACAAAAGCAAAATTTTTAAATGATGTTTCCGCTAAAACCCCTGTATTTGTTCGCTTCTCCACAGTCGCCGGATCTCGCGGCTCTTCAGATCTTGCAAGGGATGTAAGAGGTTTTTCTGTAAAATTTTATACGGAAGAAGGCAATTACGATTTGGTGGGAAACAACATGCCGGTCTTCTTCATACAGGATGCAATTAAATTTCCTGATCTCATACATGCAGTTAAACCTGAGCCGCATAACGAAATTCCGCAGGCTGCATCTGCGCATGATACTTTCTGGGATTTTATTTCATTGATGCCCGAAAGTATGCATATGATTATGTGGGTGATGAGTGATCGCGCGATCCCCCGAAGCTTACGGATGATGGAAGGATTTGGCGTACATACTTTCCAGTTGATTAATGCAGAAGGTAAATCACACTTTGTAAAATTTCATTGGAAGCCATTGCTTGGGATCCATTCTGTTTGCTGGGATGAAGCGCAAAAGATTTCCGGCAAGGATCCGGATTTTCACAGGAGAGATCTTTTTGAAGCTATTGAAAACGGTGCGTTTCCTGAGTTTGAATTAGGCGTTCAGATCATTCCTGAAAAAGATGAACACAAATTTGATTTTGATTTACTCGATCCCACAAAATTAATTCCTGAAGAATTGGTTCCTGTTGAGCGCATTGGTAAAATGACATTAAATCGCAACCCGGATAATTTCTTTGCGGAAACTGAACAGGTTGCTTTTCATCCCGGACATTTAGTCCCGGGTATAGATTTTACAAATGATCCGCTGTTGCAGGGAAGATTATTTTCATATACCGATACTCAGTTATCGCGATTGGGAAGTTCAAATTTTCATGAGATCCCTATTAATCGTCCTGTTGTTCCAGTACATAATAATCAGCGGGACGGACATATGCGGCAAATGATCAACCAGGGAACAACGAGTTATGAGCCGAATACAATTCGTGGTGGTTGTCCATTCCAGGCAAAGGCTGCAGAAGGAGGTTTTACAAGCCATACGGAGCGAATTGATGCAAATAAGATACGGGGAAGAAGCAGGAGTTTCTTTGATCATTTCAGCCAGGCAACTTTATTTTTTAATAGCTTATCAGAAGCCGAACAATCTCATTTGATCAATGCATTGCGCTTTGAATTGGGAAAGGTGGAGCGCGTAGAAATTCGTCAGCGCATATTGGGATTGTTGAACCAGGTAGATAAAACATTAGCGGCTTCGGTAGCGACAGGTCTTGGTTTGCAGGTGCCGAAGCAACCTGAAGCGCCAATGAATCACAGCATTCCTGCTGATGGAGATGAAAAGAAATTTCAGCCCGTAAAAGTAAAACAATCTATAGAAAGATCTGAAGCATTGAGCATGGCTAATACAAATAAAAACACGATCAAAACCAGGATGATTGCCATTCTTGTTGCTGATGGTGTGGATGATAACTCTTTGTCTGATGTACAATCTTCTTTGCTTGCAGAAGGCGCACAGGTAAAAATAATTGCGCCTCATCTTGGTGCAATCAAAAGTTCGAAAGGAAAAGCAATAAAAGTGGATCAGAGTTTTCTGACCGCAGCATCTGTATTGTTTGATGCTGTATTTATTCCTTCAGGAAATAAAAGTGTACAAGCTTTATTAGCTGAAGCGGATGCCATTCATTTTATTAATGAAGCATATAAGCATTGCAAAGCAGTAGGCGCGGAAGGCGAAGGAATTGAGTTATTGCATGCTTCTTATATCGGGGACGCAAAAGATAAAGGGAATTCAAAATATAAAACTTTACCCGGAGTAGTCGTAGATAAATCTCCGAAAGATTTTATAAAAGCTATTGCGCAGCATCGCTTCTGGGAGCGTGAAAAAATGCCCCAGGTGCCTGCGTAATATTTGGATAAAATTGTTAAACCTAATTTATACATTATGAGACCTATATGGACAGGTTCAATTGGCTTCGGATTAGTAAATATTCCGGTCAAATTGTACAGCGCTACTCAGAACAGCGATCTCGATCTCGACATGCTCGATAAAAAAAACCACGCAAATATCAAATTCAAGCGCGTGAATGCTGACACAGGAAAAGAAGTGGCTTACGCCGATATTGTTAAAGGCTACAAGCTCAATGATCAGTATGTTGTATTGGATGATAAAGATTTTGAAAATGCCAATGCAAAAAAAACAAAGACGATCACGATCGAAGATTTTGCAAAAGAATCGGAGATCGACACTGTATACTATGAAACACCGTATTATTTAGAGCCGCAGAAATCAGGTGCGCGCGCGTACGCGTTACTGCGTGAAGCGTTGAAGAAAACAGGAAAGATTGGTATCTCAACTTTTGTTCTACGAAACAAAGAACATCTTGCAGTGCTCCGTCCTGCAGGAAATGTGATCGTGTTGAACCGGATACGTTTCGCAGAAGAAATAAGAGATGAAAAAGATCTGGATCTTCCCGCAAAAACAGAACTGAAACCTAAAGAAATTGAAATGGCAGTTTCCCTGATCAACCAGCTCACTGAAAAATTCGATATCAAAAAATATAAGGATACTTACGCGGATGATCTGATGAAAGTAATTAAAGCAAAAGCAAAAGGTACAAAGATACCGGTTCCGAAAATGAAGGTCGTTCATAAATCAGGCGATCTTATGGATCAGCTGAAAGCAAGTTTAGGTACTAAGAAAAAACGTGCGTCATGAGTTTAGCGAAGTATAAGGAAAAAAGAAATTTTAATGTTACCCCGGAGCCGAAGGCAAAAAAAATAAAATCCGCACAGAAACTTGAATTTGTGGTACAGCGTCATAAAGCTTCACGCCTTCATTATGATTTCCGCCTTGAAATGGAGGGCGTGCTTAAAAGCTGGGCTGTACCCAAGGGTCCGTCAATGAATCCTGGCGATAAGCGCCTTGCCATGATGGTGGAAGATCATCCTTATGATTACAGAACTTTCAAAGGGATTATTCCCGAAGGAAATTATGGTGCCGGTATTGTAGAAATATGGGATCATGGTTTTTATGCACCGATCAACGAGCACAGTGAGATCATCGATGAGAAAACAATACTCAAAGATCTTAAAAAAGGAAGTATCAAGTTTGTGTTACTGGGCAGAAAACTAAAAGGAGAATTTGCATTGGTGAAAATGAAAACTACGGAAGATAACGCATGGCTGTTGATCAAGCACCGCGATGAATATGCAGTGGATACAGATTATAGCTGTGAAACGCTTACGCCGCTTTCTTCCCCGATCAACAAAGCACTGAAGAAAGAATTAAAGAACAAGAAAAAATAATTTACGGTATATGAATTACATGGATTACATCAAACCGATGTTTGCTACGTCCGGCGGAAAGCCTTTTAGCAGTGGTGATTGGATATTTGAATTGAAGCTGGACGGTTTCCGCGCGATTGCCGAATTAAATAAAGGGAAAGAAAAATTGTATTCAAGAAATGGGCTTGATTTTTCAAAAGATTATCCCGCTGTATTCAGCGCATTGAAGAAATTAAATTTAAAAGCTATTCTCGATGGAGAGATCGTTGCGCTGGATAAAAATAATTCTCCTTCGTTCCAGCTGTTGCAGCAAACGATGATAGATCCTTCTATTCAGCTCGCTTATTACGTTTTTGATATCCTGCAATTAAATGGTAAGGATCTCACGCGTTTGCCGTTGATTGAAAGAAAAGAGATACTGAAAAAGAGTCTGCAGCCGAACGAAGTGATCCGCTACTCCGACCATATTGAGAAAGAAGGAAAGAAATTTTTTGAGCTGGTGATCAAAAAAAATATAGAAGGGATGATGGCGAAAAAAAAAGACAGCCTGTATATGCCCGGGAGAAGAAGCGCTGACTGGCTTAAAGTAAAGCATCACCACGAGCAGGAAGCGATCATCATTGGTTTCACTGAACCTAAGGGTGGAAGAAAACATTTTGGTTCGCTGTTGTTAGCGGTATATCACAACGGGGAATTAAAATATGTGGGTAATGCAGGAACCGGTTTTAATGATCAAGGATTGAAAGATGTTTTTGATAAGATGAAGCCATTAACGGTTGATCGTTCACCTGTAAAAGAAAAAATTCCCGCTACCGGTGATGTCACATGGATCAAGCCGAAACTGGTAAGCAATATAAAATTTACGGAATGGACAAACGGCGGTCAAATGCGCCACCCGGTTTTTCTCGGTTTGAGAAAAGATAAAAGTGCACGGGAAGTCATAAAAGAAAGAGAATGACAAAAACACTGATTGCAAAAACTGCGCGCCCCAACGATATTACTGTCGTAGTGGATAAGCGCGAGCTGCATCTCACCAATCAGAATAAAATTTATTTCCCGAAAGAGAAAATTACAAAGGGTGATGTGATCAACTACTACAATAAAATGTTCAAGTACATCCTTCCATACATTAAAGATCGGCCGGAATCCCTGAGAAGAACGCCCAACGGAATAACGGATGATGGATTTTTTCAGAAAGATGCATCTGCAGACAGACCACCATGGGTGAAGACATCATTGATCTGGTCTGAATCCACGAAGAAGGATGTTAACTACATTATTTGCAATGATAAATCAACATTATTTTATTTAAACAATTAGGATGTATAGAAATAAATCCGTGGTTCTCGCGCTTAAAGAATTTAGATAAGCCGGATTATCTCGTTATAGATATAGATCCATCGCCAAAGAATACATTCATCCAGGTGGTAGAAGCTGCGCTTGCAGTGAAAGAAATTTTAGATAAAGCAAAAGCGGAAAGTTTTTGTAAAACATCCGGCGCTACAGGCTTGCATGTATATGTGCCGTTGGGCGCGAAATACACATATGAAGAAGCAAAAGAATTCTCACATCTTGTTGCGATGATGGCTCAGGAATTATTACCGAAGACAACTTCACTGGAGCGAAACTTAACGAAGCGCGGCAACATGATCTACATGGATTACCTGCAAAATAGAAAAGGACAAACATTAGCATGCGCATACAGTTTACGCCCAAAGCCCGGCGCTACTGCTTCCGCGCCTTTAGAATGGAAAGAAGTTAAAGCAGGATTGCATCCTTCACAATTCAACATTAAAACCTTACCTCAGCGCGTGGAAAAAACCGGCGATCTTTTTTCAGGAATTCTTGGAAAAGGAATCGACATCAGGAAGTGTTTGAAAAATCTCAACGCATAATTACGGTGTAAATCATATAATATTTTTAGTGGATTATGTAAGATGATTTTTGTCTATTCATTACATATTTGTAAAGCAATAAAATTTATTGTAACACTGTTATAATAAATTATTCTTCAATATAAAAAAAAAGATCATGGCAAAATATTCAAAGAAAGCACAGGACAAAGTTGGTAAGGTGATGCACGAGTACAAACACGGAGAATTAAAATCCGGTCCAAAAGGGAAAGGTGGTAAACCTAAAAGTCGTAAACAAGCCGTGGCAATTGCTATAAGTGAAGCAAGAAAGGAAGGAGACAAGGTTCCTCCTAAAAAAAGCAGTTCCGGAGGCGCTAAAAAAGCTGCATCACGCGGAGGCAAAAAAACAAGTGAAAAGAAAACCGGTTCAAGTAAACCCGGACCAAAAACAGGCGGCGCAAGAAAAACTACGGGTGGAAAGAAAACAGGTGCAAGTAAGCCGGGTCCAAAAACGGGCGGAGCAAGAAAGACAACAGGTGGAAAGAAAACATCAGGTAGTTCCGGAGGCGCAAAAAAAGCTGCATCTCGCGGAGGCAAAAAAACTTCCGGTAAATAATTTATCCCTTATAAAATATATGCCGGAAGGTCCTTCCATAGTAATATTAAAGGAAGAGGTACAAGCTTTTACCGGGAAGAAAATTATTGAAGTTTACGGAAACACCAAGATCGATAAAGACCGTTTATTAAATCAAAAGGTTGTAGCTTTTAAAAGCTGGGGAAAGCATTTTCTCATTTGCTTTAAAGGTTTTTCATTACGTATACACTTCTTACTTTTTGGTTCTTATCTCGTAAATGATACGAAAACCAATGCTGTTCGATTAGGTTTAAAATTTAATAACGGTTTTATTAATTTTT
>JAQBNI010000062.1 GCA_028288625.1 Bacteroidota bacterium
GAAGGCGCGCGCGTTTTAATTACACGCGACAGTATTAAAATAATGGATAAAATAAATGAACGCTATATTTTGAAACCTTTGTCCTACATAAAAGAAAAAACTTTTGTCGATCTTTCTTTTTCCGATATCGAAAATTTACTATTCGGTCAGTTAATATTTGTGGATACCTCGAAAGCAAAATATGCGGATAACCCTGCAAATATTACGATGAGTTCCGATGGCGTGCAATTCCTCACCAATGTCGTTTTTGATAAAGCCACGAAAAAACTCAACAGTATTTTTGTTACCGATAAAACACATCCGCAAACGGTATCATCAACATACGGTAATTATGAAACGCAGCTGGGAAAGCCTTTTTCAATGGACAGGTACCTCGAGATCAAAAGCGGACCGGAAACATTTTCTATGGATGCAAAATTTCAAAGTATAGAAATAAGACAGAATTTAGAATATCCTTTTGCGATAAATCCCGGCTATACGATTGAAAGATAATATCGACATATCACCCGCAAAAGAAAAAACTTTTCGCTTACATAAGAACAGATTTTTTGGAATTGTAACTGCAATTTTAATGCTGATATGTTTTGTATTTTCCTTCTCCTCTTTTTCCCAGGATAAAAAAGCAGCGCTCGAAGCAAAAAAGAAAAAATTATTGGATGAGATCCAGTTCACTCAAAAATTATTAACGAAGACCAAGGCATCAAAAGATGCAACGCTTGCTGACCTTGCCGCATTGAGCAAGCAGATCGAATTGCGTAAGAAACTGATCCGCGAAGTACAGGGCGAGATCGATATGTTCACCGTGAAGATCAACCAGAACGTAGACTCTTTAAAATTAAAAGAACAGCAGCTCGAACAATTGAAAAGAGAATATGCTGATGCGATCGTTCGTATTTATAAAAGTCAGCGATTTACCGATAAGTTATTATTTATCGTGAATGCAAATTCTTTTTCGGAAGCATTGCGCCGGGTAAATTACATGAGGAAGTACGCCACTTTCCGCCAGCAGCAAGCTACGCAGATCATCGAAAAAAAATCGGATATCAGCGGACAGATCGCAGCGATTGATGAAAAGAAAAGAAACAAGGAAGAATTGCTCAACGGTCAGGTGAAAGAAAAACAGCAGCTGAATAAATCCGTTGCGCAAAAAAATGTTGTGGTGCAAAGTTTAAAGAAGCAGGAAAAAGAATTGCAGGGAAATATTAAAAAGAAACAGGCAGAAGCGTCAAAACTGAATTCACAGATCGAAGCGATCATCAGGAGAGAGATAGAAGCGGCAAGAGCCGCGGAAGAAAAACGGCAAAAAGAAGCTGCGGCAAAAACATCCGCCGCAGACGCCGCAAAAAAGAAAGCCGCCGAAGAGGCGATCAAAAAAGCGAGGTCGGAAGGGAAAACAGTGACAAAGGAAATGGAGGAAGCCGCAAACAAAAAAGAAACTCCGGTCAAGCTTTATTCAACCCCGGAGTATGATCAGCTTACGTCAAATTTTTACGGAAATAAAGGAAGACTGCCATGGCCTGTGGAGAAAGGTTTTATTTGCAAAGGGTTTGGAAGATATAGTCATCCTGAACTCGACAAAGTAGTTTTGGAAAATAACGGCGTCGATATTTGCACGGATGTGAATGCAGGTGTTCGCTGTTTATTCGAAGGCAAGGTAGTCGGCATTCTTACAAATCCAACATTTAAAAATGCGGTGATCATCAGTCACGGTGAATACTTCACTGTGTATTCCAAACTCGCTTCGCTTAGCGTCAGCAAGGGACAAAAAATTTCTACCAAGCAAGTGATCGGTTCTGTTTACACTGACGAAGAAAACAATACCGAAGTGCATCTCGAAGTCTGGAAAGGTTCTAACAAACTAAATCCCGCCGACTGGATCTTTAAGAAATAAGTCTATGCCGTCATCCCAAATTTAATTTGCGATCTGGAAGGTTCTAATAACTTATAACTCTCAACATCCTCAATTCAACATTCATCATTATCTTTGCCCCGTGCGTTCTCTTATCATCATTTCATTCATCATTCTCATCGCTTCCTGCAAGGAAAACGATATGACGAAGGTCAAAGCGATGTTCAATGAAAAGGATGCAGATGTGGAAGTGGCAGACAGCGTAAACTTTACGTATAAGGAAGGCGAATATATACGCGCCATCGTTACGGGCAAAACCGTGAAGCGTTATACGAAAACGCAGAACAAGCTGGTATTTACAGATGGACTTTTTGTGAAATTTTTTGAGCTGTTGAAAATGATCTCCATACTCAAAGCCGACTACGCTGAGAATGATGACGCGGAGCAGATGATCAAAATTTCGGGAAATGTATATATGGAGAACTCCCGTTTTGAAAGGATGCAGACACAGGAATTGTTCTGGAATGTTCGCGCGAAAAAAATATATACCGATAAGGCGGTTAAAATAATAACGGTCGACCATATCATTTACGGTATAGGCTTCGATTCCGATGAAGATTTTTCAAATTATACGATCCGCAGGGTAACGGGCGTCGTTTCCGTGGATGATTCCAAAGGCTTTAAAAGCGAAGAATAGATATAATTCGGTTCCGCTTCACTTTCACTTTCACTTTCATCTTCACTTTCACTAATCCTCATTATATTTACAGGGCAATGGCAGCAACAATTATCCTGATCATTATCACCCTCATTCTTTCCGCCATGTTTTCCGGCATTGAAATTGCATTTTTTTCGGCGAACAAATTAAAAATCGAGCTCAGTTACCAGCGCGGTACTTTATCCGGGAAAATATTAAATGACTACATAAAAAATCCTTCCAAATTTATTATCACTACGCTGCTCGGAAATAATATTGCATTGATTTCTTTTGGAATTTTATTTGCGGGAATTGTCGAACAGTGCATTGATCCCGGGTTTATGGAAAATCATAAATTTTTAATTATTTTCATTCAAACCGTTATCTCCACAACCGTCGTACTCATGTTCGGAGAATTTGTTCCCAAGGTTCTTTTCAAAGTTTTTGCAGATACGATCCTTCCGATCCTTGCATTGCCATTCCGGATTCTGCACTGGCTGCTTACGCCCGGCGTATTGCTGATCACCGGCTTATCCTCCTTATTATTCAAGGCTGTCGGCGTAAAGGTGTCGGAACGCGACATAGAATTTTCTTCTGTCGATCTTGAAAAATTTATTAAGGATCATAATCCCAATGAAGATGAAACGGATGAAGAAGTAGACACGGAATTATTTGAAAATGCATTGTTCCTGAAAAAATTACGGGTGCGCGATTGCATGGTACCGCGAAGGGAAATTACTGCAATCGATATCAACGAATCTGTAGAGCAGCTGAAGAATATTATTATTGAAACTTATCACTCGCGCATTTTAGTTTTTGATGATTCGATAGATAAGATGGTCGGATACATTCATCACTTTGATCTCCTTAAAAAACCTTCGACGATCCAGTCTATTTTAATTCCGATCAAGGTAGTTCCTGAAACTATGCATATCCAGAAACTGCTGAATGAATTTATTAAGGAGAATAAAAGTATTGCATGGGTGGTGAATGAATATGGCGGCACAGCGGGAATTATTACACTGGAAGATATCCTGGAAGAAATTTTCGGGGAAATAGATGATGAATATGATAAGGATGAATTGGTAGGAAACCAGTTGTCAAAAAATGAATTCATTTTGTCGGGAAGGCTGGAGATCGACCGCATCAACGAAGAATATGACCTCGATCTTCCGACAGGTGATTACGAAACCCTTTCCGGCTTCATTATCGGGCATCACGAAACCATACCCGAAAAGAATGAAGTGATAGACATTGGCAAATACAGCTTCAAGATACTCGACGTATCCGATACCAAAATCGAAACCGTAAAGCTGGAGATCATCACACTGCCTGATAATCAATAATTTATCTAACAATTTATACTGAGCGTTAAGTGATTAGCCTGCTTCAGGTTGTTGCCCTTCAGCAATATAAATATTTGCCCTTTTTCAAATTAAATCCTATCTTTGCACTCTTTAAAAAATCATCATAGAATATGGCAATTATTGGAAAAATCAGGCAGCGCTCATGGATTTTAGTTGGGTTTATTGCGATCGCCTTAGGGATCTTTATTATCGAGGCGGCGTTAGAAAGAAATTCATTGTTCGGCGGCGGCAATAAAAAAAATACAGTAGGAAAGATAAGCGGGGCAACTGTTTCAGCAAAAGAATACGGAGATGATGTATCCAATTATGAAGATGGCTTAAGGTTGCTTAATCCGGATCTGCAATGGACGGATCAGCTGCGTTCACAGGTGCAGGAAGAAGTCTGGAATACGGTTGCAGCAAAGCAATTATTAAGCAAGGCGTATTCCTCTTTAGGTCTTGAAGTTTCAGAAGCAGAAATGGGTGATCTGATGTGGGGTCCGCAGCCGCATCCGTTAGCACAGCGTTTCCTGATGAAGATCCGCGAAGTAAAACCCGATATCGTTAATTCACAAACCGGTCAGCTCGACCAGGCGAAGATCCGCGAATTTATTTCCGGTATCGACCAGACAGATAAAGCACAGAATACCAATTTCCGCACATTGCTTGGTCATATTGAAAAACTGATCCAGGACGACCAGGTAAAACAAAAATATGCTACGCTCGTTGCGCAATCGTTTTACATGCCAACATTTATGGCGAAGGAAGTAGTCAATTCCGGTAAAACTGCAAAGGTTTCTTATGTAGCTGTTCCGTATACTTCACTTCCCGATAATAAATATAAAATAACCGATGAAGAGATCACGCAATATATTAATGACCATAAAGCGAAGTACAAACAGGATGCAACACGTGTGGTAGATATTGTAAGTTTTGATGTAATGCCGTCTGTTGATGATACAACGCAGTCACTCGCAAAGATCAATAAGATGCGCGAAGAATACCTCGCTTCCTTGCCGAAAGATTCAGCATACATCGCGCGCAATTCGCAGCAGGGAGCTGATGTTGGATATTATTCAAGAGAAGATCTGATGCAGTCAAAACGCAATGCAGATACTTTGTTTTCTTTGCCGGTCGGAACGCTCACAAATGTTTACAGGCAAGGTTCTTTCTACCTGTTTACAAAAATTCTCGACAGAAAGGTCGCACCGGATTCTGTTCGTGCGGCGCATATTTTATTAAGTGAAGGAAAAGGAACTGATGAGGAAAAGAAAGCGGCAAATGATCTGGCGGATAGTCTTATAAGAGTGATCGACTCCAAGACAAAAAATTTCGGTCAGCTTGCAGTTGAAAATTCTAAAGACGAAGGTTCTAAAAGCAAGGGCGGGGATCTTGGTTATTTTACACGCGGACAAATGGTAAAAGCTTTTAATGATAAAGTATTTTATGGAGGAATGGTACCGGGACAAATAGCGAAAGTAGAAACGCCATATGGTTTGCACATTATTTTACTGATCGATGAGCGCAATCTTAAACCGGTTACAAAATTCGCGGACTTTGCGGTGGAGCTGGTGCCGGGTAATGAAACGGAAAAACTCGCTTATAATAATGCCGTAGCCTTTCAGCAAAAAAATCAAACCGCTGAGCAATTTGATAAAGCAGCTAAAAGCCAAACGGTTTATAAAGATATCGTGTTAACGCAAAACATGGTGGAGGTTCCGCAGGTCGGAGCCGCTCGCAAATTGGTGCAGTGGGCTTTCCAGCAGGAAAAACCAAACGTGATCGAGTTCTTCGATACCGACAGCAAATATATGATCGCAAAATTGAAGAAGGTAAGTGATAAAGGTTTGCCAAAAGCGGAAGATGTGCGCGAGGAAATTTCTTTGTTGATCCGCAACGAGAAAAAAGGAAAAGAGCTTGCTGAAGAATTAAACAAAGCGGGCGCAGGCACAACTGATCTTGCTGCAATTGCGGCGAAAGTAAAGGACGCAGTGGTTGTAGATACTGCGATCGTTCACTTTTCATCCCAGTTCGTTCAGGATCTTGGAGCAGAGCCCAAATTTGTGGGTACGGCATTTGGAATTCCTGCAGGTAAGATTTCAAAAGGTGTTGCAGGAGAAAGATCCGCGTTTATTATTCGCACAAATGCAGTGGAAGATGCAGCGGAGGCAACAGGAGATATTAATATGTATAAAGAGCAAATGCAGCGTTCTTTTATGAGCCGCTTAAACTTTCAGAATATTTTTGAATCTATTATGAAAAAAGCAGACGTTGTGGATGAGCGTTATAAATTTTATTAATAGATACCATCGCTTAAAGCGATGGTATCTATTATATAAGCGGAATTAATTTTCCGCTTTTTTTGTTTTATTTTCACAATAACAATTATGGAACTTGTAAATAAAGTAGCGCAGAGCGGTTTGATCACTATTGATCTCGAAGATTTTTTTCCGCCGGAAGAAATAATGGTTTTCGATATAAAGGATTATTTGTTTCGGGGTATGATCCTGAAAGAGCTGGAATTTCGCGCAGCTATGAAGCTCTTTGATTGGTCAATATATAAAGATAAAATCGTTGCGGTAGGTTGTTCAACCGACGCAATATTGCCTCAATGGGCTTACATGCTTGTGTCCGTTTATTTAACCGCGGAGACCACAAAAATATATTTTGGAAACAAGGAAGAAGTGGAATACAATTTGTTCCTTCAGAATATAAAAAACATAGACGCAGCAAAATATACCAATGAAAAAATAGTTATAAAAGGATGTGGAACGAAAACAGTAACCGGTGAAGCGTTTGTTGAACTTACAAAAAAATTAAAACCTGTTGTAAGATCGCTGATGTATGGAGAACCCTGTTCCACTGTCCCAGTTTATAAAAAGAAAAGTAGTTAACAGTTATAAGTTTTATTGATAAGGAGATCTAAAAACAAATAACTCATACGCTCAACTCTAAACTAACAACCCATGAAAAATAAAATCACCTTTTTCTCTCTCGGCTTCTTTGCATTCTTTGCTATCCTTCTGTTCATGAATGCAACAACAGATTCTTCAGTAATTTATTTTCCTTTCGTAAAAGCAAATGCAAAAGAAGAAAATCTTTCTCTGCCGCTTCAGGCAACTTACGCTGTGAAAATTCCTGCAAGTATTTCTTTTGCCGGTGAAGATGTTCCGCTGGATGATCCCGAAGTGCGCGAACGCCTCGACAGGGAATTAACAGTAAACGCATATTGGCAGTCATCTACTGTGCTGATGCTGAAAAGAGCAAACCGTTATATGACAACAATTGAAAGAGTTTTGAAAGAAGAGAACGTGCCGGATGATTTTAAATTTCTCGCTGTCGTGGAAAGTAATTTTGATAATGTCGTGTCTCCTGCCGGCGCAACAGGTTTCTGGCAATTGATGAAAGCTGCTGCAACTCAATATGGATTAGTAGTGAACGATGAAGTGGATGAGCGGTACAATCTGGAAAAAGCAACGCGCGCGGCTTGTGCATATCTGCGCGATGCAAAAGATAGAACAGGATCGTGGACAGCTGCCGCCGCCGCTTATAACATGGGAGTTGGCGGGGTTTCACGTGCGCAAACGAGGCAGGGCGAAACAGCTTATTATCATCTGCTGCTGAACAGCGAGACCAGCAGGTATGTGCAGCGCATGATCGCGATGAAAATGATTTACCAGCATCCGAAAGATTTTGGTTTTTATCTCAATAAAGAAGATCTCTATCCGGAATTTAAATTTACGGTGCAGCAGGTTTCCGGTGCAGTGGATTGGATCGATTTTGCAAAACAGAATAATATCAACTATAAATTATTGCGTATTTATAATCCATGGATCCGCGATTTTTCTATGGACAATCGCGAGAAAAGAACTTACGACGTAAAGATCCCTTCGTAAAATAAATTACAGATTTATAATTTATTTAGTCTTATCGACAAGCCAACTTCTGCTCTAAGGTCACCTTCTTTTATAGAATACTGAATGAAGGTGGTCGTATTAAGAACTTCCGGTCCCTTAATTCCGAAGCAATAGCTATATCCAACATTCAGATGCATACTGATACGGGAAGTGATATTATAATTTACTCCCGCGCCGATATTTACTCCAAATGCTGTATTATTAAGCTGGCTGGAATTTTTAACAGTACTGCCACCAAAATTGTTTGTATAAGTATTTTCCTCTTTATTATAAAGTTTATGCGAATAGCGAATGCCCAATAAGATAAACGGGCTGATCTTGGTTTTTAAAAACCGATACCTGAAATTAATATTCAGATTAATCGCCTTGCTTTGAATTGTACCTGCATATGTGCTTGTATAAGTAATGGGAGAAGTAAATGTTTGCTCATAAGTAAAGGTCGATTTGTTAGATGAATAATCTATGTCAGTAATAAGATCAAAATTCTTTTTAAAGTTTAGCAGCAAGGCAATTCCCGTAAAGTATCCAACGTTTGGATGTTTTTTAGAATTGGCAAGATAGTTTTTCTCTTTACTTTTTATTAAAGGCTTCAACATAGATATGCCGCCAATGACACCAATATAGATACCGGTCTTCGGATATTTTTTATAAACAGTATACGGAGTTTTATTACAGTTTAATCGCTTTACCACTTCGTTTGTCAATACATAATCGTTGATGGAGTTTGTTCGTTTTTTTACGATTGAAGAATCCTTTGTCAGGCATTCTTTAAAGAGATAATTGTACATCCCGTATTTATTTTTTTCGGTGATCTCCATAAATTTTTCTTTCTCACCAGATTTTTTGATCAATAATAACGGTTCACCGGAAATGATCTTATATGCTTCTACATCGCCTTTAAATAAAGGTCTTGCAATATATAAGGTATCATGATAACTCAGGATAGTATAGATGTCGTTGTTTACTATAAAGGAATCAACGGCATTTAATGCATATTTTTTTTTGTTCACATCCAGGGCTTTCAGAAGAAGTATCGAATTTTCTTTTACATTTTCCGTGATGCCGGATAAAACAGTTCCATCTTTCAGGAATACTTTAATGTTATTGGCATCCTTTGCGTAAATAGAAAAGATTTGAAACATTAAGATTAAGGCAAGAGCAGTTTTTTGCATGAAGATTTTTTATAATAATACAACATTATATTTATTTGTATAATTAATTTGAATGCAGAAAAAAGAAATGATCAACGAATAAGCATTACTGTGCCTGTTTGTGAGTACTGCTGTCCATTCTTGCCGGTAAATTTAATAATGTAGATATAAGCATCTAATTGAGAGGGGGACCCTTTATATGTACCATCCCAGCTATCATTCACATTGTTTGTAGAAAATAAAAGCTGGTACCATCGGTCGAAAATTTTAAAATCATAATTATCGCTTATTGCATATCGCAGGAAAGGCTTGAATGTTTTATTATGTCCGTTGGGTGCAAACGCCTGCGGAACAAATGCCACTGGCTCGGGCTGCACGCAAACAATATTCGAATTGCTTTCTAATGTTTGTCGCGGTGTGGCATCATTATTATTTATAAAAAAAGCTTTTACAAAATAGCATACATTATCCAGGCTGTCCTGAGAGTAATCGAATAATTTTATATCCGTATAAGAAGTCTGGCTTCTGCTGAAAGCTCCAAGCGTTGTCGTATCACCACCGGATGTTTTTATCAATTCAAAATGATCAAAGGTGCTGTTCTGAATTTCAAACCCGCTCCAGATAAGATTTGCCGTATTGTTGCTTTTTACTTTTATGCCGATATATAAACTGGTCGCTGTATCTGAAGAATGTGTATCAAAGCAGCTATCCACCAAGTCGATCCTGTAGCTGTACGGATGTGCACCGGCATCGAGAGGATCAGTAAACAAATAAGTATAGGCATCAGGAAAAGTGGGAGGAGGAACGTTGGGAGCGAAAATAATTCCGTCGTTGCTTCTTTGCGGGATAATAGTTTTTGGCGGAGCTGCAGCCGTATCGATTTTATATTCAACAATAATATTTCCATCAACAACACTTACATTCCTGATATAATCATTATGCGGTTTCTGTATAACATTTGCGCTGAAACATCTTTCATTGGATAAAGATGCAGCGCCGTTCGGAAGGTTCGCATTTATGCGGATGCAAACGGTATCCTTGAAAGGAATATTTTGCAAAAGATAATTGGTAGTAGAAGATGGAACGATAGCTTCTACACTGAAAGGTCCGCCGTTGATGCTCTTTTGTACTTCGTAATTCACCACTTGTGCGGTTCCGATTTTATATGCGAGCCAGGAAATATTTGTGGTCTGCGTGCATTTATCCGGTGGAGCGATCTGCATTAAGATTGTGCTGTGATCAGCGGAATCCGGGGTAATGGCGCCTTGTTGCCCTGCAGGGTCTTCGCAATACTCCAGTGAGCGGATCTTATAGCGGATAGAAAACTGGTCGGGATCGCTGGTGGTGTCCGTAAAAGTGGTATTCAGTCTTCCGTAAACTGTATCGGGTGTAGTAAAGCCATCCTGGTTGTTATAGATAAGATAAGATAACACCTCACTGCTTTGCGCAGGATACCAGTTCAGAATAACATGCCCGTTTACGACAGTAGCATTTTTTATAACCGTATAAGGCTGCGGCTTCTCATTGGATAATGTGTCGGAAGTTTTTTTTGCAGGAGGTAATGGATTAACACAGCTTCCCCGGTTGATCATATAAAAATAGGAAACTGTTGCAGCTGTTCCAGTAGATAAAGGTATTGAAGGAGGTGTGATCTGGATAGTAGACTGCGCGGGGTTCGTTACCGTTGTAATTAAACTGTACGGTCCGTTTATATTTCCCGTAGATGCATAAATTTCGTATGCAATAAAACATGGATTGGGGGTCAGCGGTAAATTCCAGTTTAACTCTGTTCCCGCCGGCGCCGTTGTAATATTGCGGACACAGGTTAATTTCGGCGGCTCGTATTCTGTTTGTGAGAAGGAGTAGTTAGTAGCAAGTATTAAGTATATAGAAATTAGAGAAAGAAAAAAAGTATGAATATTGCTCTTGGCAAACTGCAAACTGCTAAGTGCAAACTTATTACTTTTACTATTCATCATTTAAAATTCAACATTCAACATTTAACATTTAACATTCAACATCATCCAACTACTACTTCACACATACTTTCCTTAAGTAAGTATTTTTGTGCTAAACGTTGCAAAGATACGGCATCGGTTTGGCTGATCGTTTCTTCAAATTCTTCAAACTTGTGGATATCCACCCGCTCCAGGAAGTAACTTTTAAATACTTCGATCTGGTGAAATGGTCCGTCTGTTTTATCTAAAAATTTTCCGAGTAAATAATTTTTTGCCAGGCTTATTTCATCTTCAGGGATCAACTCATTTTGTAAACGGTCGATCTCCGAATATATTTCACGAAGACAAAGCTCCAGCGACTCTACGTTTGTATCTGTATGAATGGAAAAGGTGCCACTGTTTCGAAACGTATTCAAACCGGAATAAATTCCGTAAGTCAATCCTTTTTCTTCACGGATATTGCTCATCAAACGCGAGCTGAAATATCCACCGAAGACGGTATTCAATAAGCTAAACGCGGCATAATCTTCATGATGCTTATTGAATAATTTTTTTCCGATAACTATAGAAGCCTGCACGGATTTTTCTTTGTGAATCTTTATCTTATTTTCTTCATTCACATGTTCTTCCCAATTCCTATTGACTATTGACCCCTGAATATCCGTTTCCCATTTACCGAGATATTCGTTGATCAGCCTGATCTCTTCATCAGCATATTTACCTGCTATAAACATGGTGCAATTTTCCGGCTTCAGATCAGCAGCATAAAATTTTTGTAAGACAGGTTGCGAAATATTTTTTATATCCTGTCCGGTAGTTTCGTAACCGTATGGATGCATATCGCCGTATATTGCTTTTTTGAAAGCCACATCAGCGAGGTAGTCATTTTTTTCCTGTCTTACTTTCAGTTTTGAAATAGAATTTTTTTGAAAAAGATCGATTTCATTTTGTGGGAAAATAATTTCCGTAAGACATGTTTTTAAGAGCTGAAGAGAAGGCTCTAAAAAGCGGTTCATGCAATACAGCGAAACATTGAAAGTGTGGTAGCCTGAGCTTGCTTTTATTGTACTTCCGTAAGTATCGATCTTCTCGCTTAGTTCAAATGAAGTCATTCTTGCAGTACCGCTTTTAAATAAATGTGCAGTGCTGTCTGCTACTAGTTTCGCAGGCTCATTCCACCTTCCTGAATTAAATGCAAGATCGATCCGGAGAATATCATTTTTTGTTCCGTTAAATCCATATAAACGAATGCCATTTCTTAAGATGACCTCTTCCGGCTTGGGGAATGAAACTTTTTCTATGCTATGTATTTCGGGTAATGTCATGGATAGTATTTAGTACTTAATACTTAGTATTGCGTAAAAGGTGAAAAAAAATTCTCTGTACGCACTACGCTGTACGCACTACTATTTTTTCAAATAAAACAAAGTATTACTTTTTTCTTTTACAAAAGTTTTTTGAACAAATTGCTGAATAGTTTCCGCGCTCACCTGCTCATAATTTTTTTCTTCTTCGTTGATCATATTTGCATCGCCCAGCAATTCATAATATGCAAGACTAATTGTGCGGTTCAGTAAACTGGCTTCTGAAAAATTCATATAGGTCAGCATTTTATTTTTACATTTTCGCACTTCTACTTCGCTCACTTTTTCCTGTTTTATTTTTTCCAGTTCCTGCCAGATCAGATCATTTGCTTTTTTCACATCATAGCCATCCGAAACTTTTCCTTCAATAGTGATCATGCCGATATCTTCGCTCGAGCTGATATGCGCATCGATCTCCACGAATGCTTTTTCTTTCTTCACGAGTTCCTGGTAAAGCCGCGAAGATGTTCCGGTAGATAAAATATCAGAAGTGACATCTGCGGTATAATATTCGGGATCAAATCTGTCACACATTTTAAAAGCGATATAGATTGCATTTAAAGGAATTTCTTCGTACACCGTTTTTTCTCTGGCTTCCGTTTGCTCCGGCTCGGAAAATATTTTTTGATCAACAGGAACCGGTTTTATTTCAGTAAAATATTTTCGAACGAGTTCGGATGCTTTTGCCTTTTCGATATTACCTGCTAACACAAGAATGGCATTGTTCGGGTTATAATAACGCGTATAAAAATTCTTTACATCGTCCAGCGTCGCATCTTCAATATGCTTTAGTTCTTTTCCGATCGTAGGCCATTTATACGGGTGTTCCCGGTATACCATATCACGCAACAGGTGCCAGACATTTCCGTAAGGTATATTAATGTAATTTTCTTTGAATTCTTCACATACTACTTTCCGCTGCACTTCGAGGCTGTTAGGATTGATGTTAAGTGAAACCATCCTGTCTGCTTCCAAACATAGCGGGATCTCCACATTATTTGCGGGAACAGAATCGTAATAGTTGGTGTAATCGTTATTGGTAAATGCATTATTCTGACCACCTGCTTCCTGTAACGGTTTATCAAAATCAGGGAAATTTGTAGTGCCGCCAAACATCAGGTGCTCGAACAAATGTGTGAAACCGGTTTTGCTTTTATCTTCATGTTTCGAACCCACTTTATACAACAGGTTCACCACAACAAACGGTGTTGTTTCATCATAATGATGAATTAATGTCAACCCGTTTTCCAATACTTCTTTCGAACAATCGATCATGCTGCGAAAATACAAATTTTATTCATCGTGGCGCCGGGTTTTACAACCCTGCTTATTATTAACTATAACATTAAAATCTACTGGGCTTATTATTATTTAACGGAAAGACAAGAACATGAAACTTATTTTAGTCATTTAACCGTTATCTTTGTAATCCAGTAAAAACAGAGGATGACGCTTTCCGTTTTATTTGAAAAAGCATTGCAATTCGAATTTCTTTCGATCGGGGAAGGTGTTTTTTTGTTTGAAAATGCAGCCAGTGCGGATTTAATGGCGATCGCACATCAGTTGCGGTTAATACAAAAGCCCGACAATATTGTAACCTGGCAGATAGACCGGAATGTGAATACCACTAACGTTTGTGTTGCAAATTGTAAGTTTTGTAATTTCTATCGCAAACCCGGGCATGAAGAATCTTATATCACGGATATAGAAACGTATAAAAAAAAGATTGAGGAAACTATCCGTTACGGAGGAGACCAGTTGTTGTTACAAGGCGGTCATCATCCCGATCTCGGATTAAAATTTTATACAAACCTTTTCTCTTCACTCAAAAAATTATATCCGGAAATAAAATTGCATGCGCTGGGTCCGCCTGAAATTGCTCATATCTGTAAGCTCGAAGGGTTATCACATACAAAAGTACTGACAGAATTAAAAAATGCAGGGCTGGATTCCCTTCCGGGTGCCGGAGCGGAAATTTTGAACAACAGGGTTCGCCGGTTACTCGCAAAAGGAAAGTGCAGCGGGGAAGAATGGCTTGATGTAATGCGTGCTGCGCATCAGTTGCATATTACAACTTCCGCAACCATGATGTTCGGGCATATAGAAACGATTTACGAGCGCATGGAGCATCTTGTATGGATACGTCAGGTGCAAAGTGAAAAACCAAAAGATGCAAAAGGCTTTCTTGCGTTTATTCCGTGGCCTTACCAGGATGAAGGCACATTGCTGAATAAGATGCGCAATATTCGCAACAAGGTGACGGGAGATGAATACATAAGGATGCTTGCGGTGTGCAGGATCATGCTGCCAAACATACAGAATATACAGGCATCGTGGCTCACTGTCGGGAAAAATATTGCTCAGTTATGTTTGCATGCAGGAGCAAATGATTTCGGTTCCATTATGATCGAAGAGAATGTAGTTTCTGCCGCAGGTGCGCCGCACAGGTTTACTTCTAAAACTATTCAGAATGCTATACGTGAAGCAGGGTTTGAACCGCAGCTTAGAAATCAACAATATGGCTTTAGAACAATTCCTGTAAGTATGGAAGAACAAGTCATTAATTATTAATTTCAACATTATTTAAAACCCTGATTTTTCCCAATACTTCTCACATCTTGTGAATAAGTTCTGGTTTCTTCTGGCATTATTATAAATGCATTAAAAATTCTTCAAAAATTCTTGTTTCTAAAAAAAAATGTAGTAATATTGCAGATTAACATACATTAACTTCTTTAAGAATTCTTAACAAAACCAGTTAGTCTTTATGAAAAAAACGTTATTATTATGGGTATTTGGGTTGTTGCTTACAACTCAGGTAATTGCGCAGAACCGAACTCTAACCGGTACTGTAAAAGACGCAACCAACGAAGCGCTTATAGGTGTGAACGTTACAGGAAAAGGTACAACAATTGGCACCGTAACTGACATTGATGGCAAATACACATTAGAGCTTCCAAAAGAGGTGAACACATTGGTGTTCTCTTATGTGGGTTATACCAATATAGAGAAACCGATTCTAACACTTCATATGGATGTAGTGATGACCGCAGAAGGAAAACAACTGGAAGAAGTTGTTATTTCTGCATTAAACGTACAAAGACAAAAAAGTACGATCATCTATAGCCAGACAACAGTAACTAATGAAGATTTAAATAAAGTAGCCAATAAAAGTGTTTTAAGTGCTTTGCAGGGAAAAGTTGCCGGTTTGAATATCACCAGTGCTTCCGGTGCAGTAGGCGCTTCTACCCGTGTAATTCTTCGTGGAGAAACATCAGTAAAAGGTAATAACAATGCCTTACTCGTTGTTGATGGTATTCCTATTAATAACGGTTCAACTGCAGGAGGAACAGGTATAGATAGAAATGGCGTGGCAGATAGGGACAATTATGTGGATTACGGTAACCGTGGTAATGATATCAATCCGGACGATGTAGAAACTGTAAACGTGTTGAAAGGTGCAGGTGCTACAGCATTATATGGCTCTAAAGGCGCAAACGGTGTAATTTTGATTACCACCAAACACGGCAAAATGAAAAAAGATGATGAGCGCGCTTTCAGGGTGAGCATCGGGTCTTCTTTTTCTTTTGAAACACCTTATATAATATTGAAGAGACAGGATAAATGGGGAAGCGGCTATGCTTCTGCAGGTTATCCATTTGGAGCTGTAGGTATTAACATGGGAGAAAATTTCTCTTGGGGTCAGCCTTTTGACGGCGTGCCTCGTCCCTGGACATCTTTGCCTTTAGATGCAAGCGGAAATATATTACCATTATCGAATGGGAAAATTGAACAATTGGTTCGCCCTTACAGTGCAGTAAAGAATCAATTAGCTTCGTTTTTTGATTTAGGTACAACCAACAAAAATTCAGTATCCTTTGAGGGAGGTAACGATAAATACCAGTTTTATGTTTCGTATGTAAATACAAACCAGAAAGGGGCTATGCCTAATACAAATCTGAAGAAGAACAGTGTATTGTTGAATGCAAATGCTGATTTTTCTGACAAAATCAATGTGAATTTTTCAGGCAACTATACCAATTTGAAACAGCGTGGCGCAACTGAAGGCGGGTATCCTTTCGGACAATCCACCACTGGATTACCGGCATACGCTATGGCATTACAGTCTCCGGTAAATATCCCTTTCAGAGAGTTGAGAGATTACAACAGTCCTTATTATGACTTATATGGTTACTACGGACAATATACTGCAAACCCATATATGTTACTTGGAGAAACTGAAAATACAAACACCGTAGACAACTTTATTGGCAAAGTAGAGATCAACTACAAACCGGCTAAAGGCTTAACGCTTACAGCCAGGGCAGGATCGAATTTCCTGATTAATACCGTAGTCGATAAAACCCCGCAATATCAATATTCAGATAAACTGTCATGGGTAGATGGTTTCAATTCAACTTTTAACGGAGACAATTCACCAGGGAACAAGAATGATGGGGCATATTCAGAATCAGTAACCAGGAGAAATATTTTAACCGTTGATATATTAGCTACCTATAATTCGGATTTAGGTAAGAAAAAACTATTTAATATTCACCTTCTTGGAGGGCTTTCATCAACAGATGAAAGAAGTTCTAATGTTAACGGAGCTACATCAGGAGGATTGATCATACCGGGTTATTATAACTTTTTGAATAGCGTAAATACTGCTGTGGCAAATAATACGACCAATACTCCTTATAGATTAATGGGATTACTGGGAAATATTAGCGTAGGATATAAAAATGTAGTTTCTGTGGAATATTCCGCCAGGAATGACTGGTCTTCCAGGCTAGCTCCCGGCAAGAATTCATTCTTTTATCAGTCAGGAGGATTGTCTTTCAGACCGCTTGAATTGATGAAGACACCTAATAAATGGTTCACTTATTTGAAATTAAGAGCTGATATAGGCACTGAAGGTAGTGATCCTTTTGCTCAATATTTAACCTCAAGCTATTTTACGACAAACGGTACATTGATCAACAATGGCGGTGTATATGATGTAAGGTATCCATTCAACGGAAACGGTGCTTCACGTCCAAGTATAACAGTTGGTAATCCGGAATTAAAACCGGAATTAACGGTTGATTATGAAGGCGGAATTGATCTCGGTTTCTTTAAAGACAGGTTAAATATAGAATATACCTACTATGACAAGCAAACAAAGAACGAAGTAGTGGATGTGGATCTTCCTCCAAGTTCAGGTTATAGAACGGCAGAACTCAATGTAGGAAAGATCAGCAACAAAGGACATGAATTGCAGGTTCGTGCAATTCCGTATAAAAACAGCTGGATAGAATGGTCTTTATTCGGAACATTCCAGAAAAACAAGAGCAAGGTGATCAAAGTATCAGATGCAACCACTGAAGCTATTATTACACAAGGCATTATACCATACGCAGCTAATGGAACAGCAGCTCTTGTGCTTAGAGAAGGTATGCCTTACGGCGTTTTTAAAGTAACTGATTACCTGAGGGATCCAAACGGAAATATTGTGGTGAATGCAGCGAATGGAATACCAATTCAGGACAAGGATACATTCAGCTATGTTTCCTCAGAGCCTAAATTTAAGTATAGTTTTGGTACAGATTTAGTGATAAAAGGCTTATCCATACACGTTTTATTTGACGGGAAAGTAGGTGGCAAGTTCATCAGTATATCACGTATATCTACAGACTTTAACGGTACTGCTTTAGAAACAGGTATGAATAACCGTGAGGCGTACCTGGTTCCGAATAGCGTTGTATTAAATGCAGACGGCACTTATTCACCGAATGTAATTAAGACAACTAATTACCAATATTTTAATGCTGAACCGGCAGCTAATGCAATTGTAGATGGTAGTTATTTAAAGTTAAGAGAGGTTGCTGTAAGCTATACGCTACCAACCAAGGCGTTCGGAAAAGCACCTATTAAGGGAATAACAATTGGGGTGTTCGGAAGGAACCTCAAATACTGGCTAGCTAAGTCGAATCAGTTTTCTGATCCTGAAACAAGTGGCTATGGCTTGAACGGAAACGCTCAAAATATAGAAAGCCAGAATACACCAAGCACAAGAAGCTATGGTTTTGATTTTAGAATTAACTTTTAATTGTAATAAATTATAATAAGTAAGTATGAAAAATTTAAAAATTATTTTCGCGGCGCTTGTTTTGCTATCAATATCATCGTGTAGTAAATATCTCGATACAAATACTGACCCAAACAAATCACAAAAATCACGTGTTGATTTGGTATTGACGAGTGCGGAAGTAAACATCGCGTATGGCATTGGTGAACGCCATACTAATCAGATGCTGGTTTGGAACCAGTACTGGACGGGTGACCAGTCAGTTATTACAAACGACTGGGATAAAAATGATATGAGTCCGGGAGACGGAAGTGTTCCATGGAATACTTTATATTCTCAAAGCCTAACATCGCTGAAATATTTAATAGATCAGGGGGTTGATGCAAAGTATGCCGGAGTGGCAAAAATTCTCATGGCTTATGAGTATCAGGTTTTGGTGGATCTTTATGGAGATGTACCATTTACTGAGGCATTAAAAGGGTCAGATGCTACGCCTAACAGGGCTCCGGCTGTAGATGATGATGCGGCTATTTATCCTCAGTTGTTAACCATGATTGATGATGGTTTAGCGTTAGTGGCAACGCCACTAAGTGCTGCGGTGCATCATGTAGATGGTGATTTGATCTTTGGTGGGGATGATGATGAATGGACAAGATTCGGGAATTCACTTAAGCTAAGAATTTTGATGCGTCAAACCAATACAGGTGATGCTACTATAGCTACTCAGGTAGGCAACCTTGTAAGCACAATTGGAGGAGCTACGGGCTTTGAATTCACCACCAAAAAGTATGCAGGTGTAGAATTCTTATCGGCTGCATCTGCTGCTCTTAACGCAAATCCATTGTGGACAGAATTAGAAGGCGGAGCGTTAAAGAATTATTATTATGCCAGCGCTACAGCAATAGATTATTTAAAAGGAACAAGAGATCCCCGCATAGACTTTCAATATACTCCGCCACAAACTGGAGATTCTGCAGGTATACACGTAGGATTAGCCCAAGGCGACCAACAAGATATTCCATTGGGACTTACTTATTCAAGACCTAAAGGTGGAAAATATGATCCGGGTGGGGACGCGAAATTATACGGACCAAACGTACCGTTCATTTTAATAAGCAATTGGGAAATTGATTTCTTCTTAGCTGAAGCCGCTGCAAGAGGATGGATACCAGATGATGCCCAAACATTGTACAATACCGCTGTACAAACTAATTTCGATTATTTTGGCGCCGGTGATGCATCCGGATTTTTAGCAACGGGTTCTGCTGCTGCCGGAACAGGCGGGATGTATGATATGACGTCTTTAAACTCACAGTTAAAATCTATTGCTTTGCAAAAATGGGTAAGTATGAATGGCATTCAGGCAACTGAAAGCTGGACGGAAACAAGAAGAATGGATAATACATCAAATCCTATATTTCAATCTCCCGGCGGAATATTTGTAGAACCTAATCAAACTGTAATGCCGGGCTCATACCCTTCAATTATGTATTACTCTGAACAGGAAGTAAGCATTAATCCGAATATTCATCAACATGCATTAACAGATAAAGTGTTCTGGGACAAATAAGTATTAGTATAAATTAATCTAATTAGTTATGAATCAAAATATAAAAAACATGCACAGGCTAACCTTCTTAATTGTTGTATTTGCAACCGTATTGGTATCATGTCAGAAAAAGGCTGGAACCTCTTCTGTTGTACCGTTTCTGAGTGATTTTGTAGAAGTGGAACCTTACAGCCCGTATTCAGGAAACGGAATAGATCAGTCATACCTGAAAGTAATAGACGGCTCTAACATTTACTATTTTAATAATACAGTTCTGGATACTATAGGTTTTGCGGTAGATACAATCAATCATTTTAAGGATAAAGCTGGTAATTCAATATTTGATACACTTTGGATCACAAAGGATTATGGAACGTGGCCTGATACAACAGCAGAAGGTATGTATGAAGTGAACTTCCCTGTTGAACAATATGACCTGGGACATAATTCAATTCCACTTACTTTTACATATAATGTAAGAAAAACAATTTCAAATGGCGGAAGCTTAGATCTTTCCGGTGATTATACAAGAAATGGCAGCCCTGTTACCATAACCAAGATCTCTAACGGGAACTTTGTTTTGAGCAATGCCTTCGTGCCGCCAAGGATTACACCGGTGATGATAAATGTAGACGCTTCTAATAAGGTTTCAATACCGGATGTTAAAACTGGTTTCTTCCCTGGAAGTAATGGAACTCCTCTTACTATCAGACAGGCACAGTTTTACAATATCAGGTATTCACAAATCGGTGGCTCAGCGGGAGCAGGAGATACATTGGTGGTTACAGTTAAGAGAACAGATGTAGCACCCGCTATTACAAAGTTCATCCGTCAGTAATTTCATATACAAATATATTCTAAATGGTTGCCTGAATGGCAACCATTTTTTATTATCCCTTAACACACATTTAATTTATATGTAGCCCGAAAGTATCTTTCCAAATTCGTATATTTGCAGCGCATTTTAAAAAGATAAGTGATAAAGAAATCAGCCATATTCATTCTAATAATTTCAATGTTTTTGCCGTTAGTTTTAACAGCGAATCCTGAAGCTGTTAAAACGGAAAATAAAGAAGAAAAGAAGGATGTTTCAGCAGGTGTGATCGAGCACATTATGAATCACGTTGCCGATGCAAATGAAGATCACATTCTCACGATCAACAACCATCACATCACACTTCCCTTGCCTTGTATTTTGTACAGGAAATCCACACAAGCTACAAAAGGGAAGCTCTCCATTTTCTTGTCTTCCAAAGCTGAAGAAGAATTTGACGGGTATAAGCTGGATCACGAAACAGGGCGCGTAATAGATGCACAAACCAACAAGAGAGATGCTTTTTATGATTTCTCTATTACCAAGAATGTTTTCCACATGATGCTGGGATTTGTTATCCTCGCATTAGTATTTATAAGTATAAAAAATACATACACCAAAAGAAAAAATGCTGCACCGCGTGGATTGCAGGGTTTTATGGAACCTATCATTGTTTTTTTAACGGATGAAATTTTCAAGCCGATTCTTGGAGAAGACAAGTATGAAAAATTTCTGCCGTACTTACTTTCAGTTTTCTTTTTTATCCTTATTAATAATTTATTAGGCTTAATTCCATTCTTCCCCGGCGGCGCTAATGCTTCCGGAAATATCGCTTTTACATTTTCACTTGCATTTTGTTCTTTTATCCTGATCAATATCAATGGTACAAAAACTTATTGGAGGCACATCTTTGCTATGCCGGGTGTTCCTTTGCCGGTATTGATCATTCTTACACCAATAGAAATTTTAGGAGTATTTCTAAAGCCTGCAGTTTTAATGCTGCGTTTATTCGGAAACATTACGGGCGGACATATCGCAGTGTTGAGTATTGCGAGCTTAATATTTATACTTGGAGAAAATGGTGCTAAACTGGGCGGCGCATTTGCCGGCGGCGCAATGGCGTTGCCGATCATGCTATTCGTTAGCGCGATCGAATTGCTTGTTGCATTTTTACAGGCGTTTGTATTTACATTGCTCTCTGCCATCTTTATCAGCATGGCGTTGGAAGAGCCACATCATCAGGAACATCATTAATTAATTATAAAAAACTTAAACAAAGTATTATGACACCAATTACAGGTATTGCGGCAATCGGAGCAGGTTTAGCAGCGATCGGAGCAGGAATCGGAATCGGACTAATCGGAGGAAACGCGATGCAGGCTATCGCCCGTCAACCGGAAGCAACAGGCGATATACGTACGAACATGATCATCATGGCAGCATTAGTAGAAGGCGCTGCGATCATTGCGATGATCTTGTCGTTGTTGATGAAATAGTGCCTGCATGAGTATTCATTTTGTAATAAGAAAAATGATTATGGTATGTGCGCCTATAAAATTTCGTCAGGACATAAATTAATTTCGCGAATGCGAGTAACGTTACCATTGCGGTAAGTAAAAACTAAATGCTATGCATATATTGGCATTTGATCCGATGCAGTTGATCACACCAGATTTAGGAATGGTGTTCTGGACAACTGTTGTCTTTTTGTTATTCTGGTTTCTGATCGGAAAGTTTGCTTTAAAGCCAATTACAAAAGCAATCAAGGCAAGAGAGCATTTTATAAACGATGCACTCTCTGCTGCAGATAAGGCTAAAGCAGAAATGCAGCAGCTTCAATCTGATAACGCTGCGTTGTTGAAAGAAGCAAGAGAAGAAGGTGCAAAGATCCTGAAAGAAGCAAAGGATGTAAAAGAATCCATCATTGCCGAAGCGCACAATCGCGCTAAGGATGAAGCTGCAAAAATTGTAGCGGATGCGAAAGTGGAAATCGATTCACAAAAGAAAGCTGCAATTGCAGAAGTGAAAAATGAAGTGAGTAGAATTTCAATCGATATCGCACAAAAGATTTTGGGACGCGAATTGGATTCTAATAAAGACCAGCAGGCATATATCAATTCCCTGGTAGATAAAATCAAGGCAAACTAATGTCAGTAGAAAAAATATCCAAACGGTATGCGAAAGCAATTTTTGATGAAGCTGTGAGTACAGCGACGTTGGATGTTGTTTATACCGACCTGGACTTTATAAAGCGTACATTAAAAGAAAGCAGGGAGCTTCGCGCAGTGTTTAAAAGCCCTGTGATCAAGGAGCATAAAAAATTGATTATCGCTTCACAAATATTCTCTGACAAGATCAGTTCAGTTACAGAACAGTTTTTGAACTTGTTAATCAATCAAAGCCGGGAAATGTATTTACCCGAGATCATTGATTCTTTCTTCAGGTTGTATAATGAAAATAAAGGCATCTCGGAAGTTACCGTAACAAGTGCCACTGAACTGGATGAAGCGAATGAGCAAAAGATCATCAGTTTTATAAAATCCCAATCAGGTTACCCGGATGTCAAGATCAATAAAAAAGTTGATCCTTCAATTATTGGTGGCTTCATTGTTGATTTCGGAGGAAAATTATACGACAATTCTATCCGATATAAATTGAGTAAAGTGACAAAAGAATTAACCTTAAACTAAGATAAAAAAATAATAAAATGGCAGAAGTAAGACGTGATGAAAAATCAGCGATACTACGCAAACAATTAGGAAACGTT
>JAQBNI010000063.1 GCA_028288625.1 Bacteroidota bacterium
GACACTACCGGAATCTGATTTTCCTGCAAATAATTTGCTACTGCGGCGCCGTGCATGTTATTGCGAGTTAAAACGGCAATATCGCTATATTTCCTGGTGTTGTGAACCGATTGGATGGTTTCCAGTACTTCCTTCAGCTGCTCATCATCTTCTTCCTTATCTTTATTTTTTTCCAGCCATTTGCATTTCACAAACCCGGTATTATTTGTCTTGATGATCTCCTGCTCCACATCATCGAGCATCTTTCTGAAAAATGGATTTTGTAATTCGATCGTATTTTTGATTCCGGAAAAAAATGCATTGTTAAACTCAACAATCTCCTTTGCACTCCGGTAATTTTCCTTTAAAGAAATCCCCTTTCTCTTTTCCCAGTGATAGATCATATCGGGCTCGATACCATCCATGATCAGTTCCATTTTCCCGCCGCGCCACCTGTAAATGCTCTGCTTCGGATCGCCAACGATCAACACAATTCCGTTGATGTTTTGCAGGATCTCCAGCAGCAACGGCAACATGCCCTTCCATTGCAAAGACGAAGTATCCTGGAATTCATCCACCAGAATATATTTTAAAAAATTCGCTGACTTCTCAAAAATAAAAGGTACTTCTTCATGCTGCGCGATCAGGCTGATGATCTGGTTCGTATCCGAGATCAGTATTAAATTTTCATTCGCCTTATATTCCTTTATTTTTACGTTGATAAATTCCAGCAGCGCAAGCGAATAAATATTTTTTAAAACGATATCCGCTGAATTATATCTCTTCTGATGATCCTGTTTGTGTGTTAATACTTCGTTGATGTAATAGATCAGATAGCCATTCCATGCATTCTGAAGCTGATCAATTGCAAACACATCTTTCAGTTTTGACTTTGAATACAGATCGCCGCCGCCGAGCATTTTCTGAACGTATGAATTGGCTTCCGGCGCGTATTCTTTTGTTTTATTGATGAATGATTGAACGCTCCTCGTTCCCTGGAAGAACAGGGAGAGGTCTAAACTATCTGCTTTTATTTTTTCGTTGACTTCATGTGTAAGATCATTCAGCTTCTTACGGTAATCTGTGACCAGTTTTTTCAATTCCTGCAGAACATTCTTATAACTTTCAATATCGAATTGCTGCTGCTTGTCCATATTCAGCAGTTGATATTCTTCATTCAATATTTGCTTTGCCAGTTTTGAAATATGTCGTTCAACTTTCCAGCTTTTATCTTCTTCGATAAGATCGTATAAATATTCTTCGATCCATTTCGAGAACGGATCTTTGTCTGTTTTGTATTCCTTAAGCATCGCCTGCACCGCCTGCTGCACAACAGCATCCGTATCCAGCTCCACTTCCATTCCGATCGGAAGATCCAATTCTTTTGCAAACGAGCGGATAATTCCCTGGAAAAAACTATCGATCGTAGAAATATTGAAATTTGAATAATCATGCAGGATCAGCTGCAGTGCAATGCTCACATTTTTATCGAAAGATGCACTGATGTCGATGTTCTTTGCTTCCTGTATTTCCCGGATGATCGCTATTCTCATCGATTCCATTTTCTTATCCTTCTTTTCAAGCAAACTCAAATAAGAAACAATGCGAGATTTCATTTCTTCCGTCGCCTTCCTCGTGAAAGTAACGGCAAGAATTTTATTATAGTCGTACGGATTTTGTATCACTATTTTTAAAAACTCCTTTGCTAAAGTATAGGTCTTACCCGACCCTGCAGAAGCCCTGTATAATATTAAGTGAGAAGAAATTTCCATAGAAAATAACATTATAAAATACCATAATTTTTACAGTATCTGTATAACCCCAAAGATTAACATGAAATTATCACAATTGATGTAAACAACTAAATTAATTTTTTAAATTTGAAATTCACATTTCCGAAACGTGTCGTATACGAGAATTTTTGATATTATTGAACACCAGCAGAAAACTTGTCCTTTAGATATCTGTTTAGCCCGAAGAGAAGAAGCGGGATTAAAACAGGGAGAACCAAAAACCTGGACAACTTATTCCACCAACGATTTTATTTCCACGGCAAACAAAATCAGCAAGGGCTTATTAAAATTGGGATTGCAAAAAGGCGACAAGGTCGCGATTATTTCCGTATCCAATCGCCCCGAATGGCAATTTATAGATCTTGCTTGCATGCAGATCGGCGTTGTTGATATTCCGATTTACCCGACGATCAGCAGCAAGGAATATGAATATATTTTTAATCACGCGGAAATAAAATACGTTTTCGTTTCTGATATGCTGATGTACAGAAAAATTTCGCAGGTGCTTCCAAGAGTTCCGGGAATTAAATCCGTATACAGTTTTGATAAAGTGGAAAATATTCCCCATTGGAAAGAATTATTGAATGACGATGAATCCTTGAACGATCAATTATCTTCCATAAAAAATTCTATTCAACCGGGCGATCTTGCAACGATCATTTATACATCAGGAACAACAGGTATTCCTAAGGGAGTAATGTTGTCGCATAACAATATTGTTTCGAATGTAAAAGATTGTTTGAATGGAATTCCATTGCAAAAAAAAGAAGTGGTGTTGAGTTTTTTACCGCTTTGTCATGTTTTTGAACGCACAATCAACTATGCTTATTTTGCCGGATGCTGTTCTGTTTATTATGCAGATGGACTCGAAACGATCTCGGAGCACCTGCAGGATATCAAGCCGCATTATTTTACAACGGTACCGCGTTTACTCGAACGCGTGTATGAAAAGATCATGAAGAAGGGAAAAGCATTGACAGGTTTAAAACGCAAATTATTTTTCTGGTCGTTAAAGCAAGCGCAGACTGCTGAACTCGGCAAGCCGCGATCTTTCACCCAAACTTCTAATCTCATCGTTGCAAATAAATTTGTATTCAGCAAATGGCGCGAAGCACTCGGCGGCAGAATAAAAGCCATCATTTGCGGTTCCGCTCCACTTCAGCCAAAGCTCGCCACTATCTTTACCAACGCCGGACTTCCGGTACTGGAAGGTTACGGATTAACGGAATGCTCGCCGGTAGTAAGTGTTGTGCCCTTTCGTGAAAAAGATTTTCGCGCAGGATGTGTCGGAAAAGTATTACCCGGCGTACAAGTGAAGCTTGCAGAAGATGGAGAGATATTGGTGAAAGGTCCGAATGTAATGATGGGTTATTATAAAGATGAAGAAGAAACGCGAAAAGTTTTTGATGAAGATGGATGGCTGCTTACCGGCGACATCGGGGAATTTACGCCCGATGGTTTTTTGAAAATTACCGACAGGAAAAAAGAATTATTTAAAACTTCCGGAGGAAAATATGTTGCTCCTGCTCCTGTCGAAAATAAACTGAAAGAATCTTTTTATATCGAGCAAGTTGCGCTGGTTGGTGATGGAGAAAAATTTATCGCTGCGCTAATTGTTCCGAATTTCGAGAACCTGAAAGAGTGGGCAAAAAAGAATGAAATCTCCTATTTATCAAACGGCGACCTGATCCAAAATCCCCTTGTAAAACAGCTCTATAAGGACATTATTACAGAATTTAATGTTAACTTCGGGAAAGTTGAACAGGTTAAGCAATTTGAGCTTTTAGCAGATGAATGGACGGTTGAAAATGGCTTGCTAACTGCCACCATGAAGCTTCGCAGGAAAGAGATAAAAGCGAAATTCAGGGACATAATCGATTCTTTTTACAATAAATCGCGGGAACATGGAAGTTAAAAGACTATTTGACGTTTTATATTATCAGAAAGAAAATCATCCACAGGAAGTAGCGCTTGCAACAATGAAGGATGGCGTCTGGTGGAAACTCAGCACCGACGAATTGATCGACCTGTCAAATAAAATGAGTCACGGTTTATTGAAAGCCGGAATTAAGAAAGGAGATAAAGTTGCGGTAGTCACTTCCGCAAACAGATCTGAATGGAATATATGCGACCAAGGCATCGGGCAGATCGGTGCTATCAATGTTCCTTTATATCCTACTATCAGCACAGCAGATTACGAATATATTTTGAATCATGCAGAAGCAAAAATTTGTATTGTTTCCGATGCAAAACTTTTTGATAAAGTAAAAAATTTAAAAGAGAAAGTTCCTACGTTGCGGGCGATCTATACATTTGACAATGTTGAAGGCGCAGATAATTACAACGAAATATTAAAAGCAGGAACAGGCGGGGATGTCTCACAAATCAAAGCGATCAGCGATACCATCGATCCTAATGATCTTGCTACATTAATTTATACTTCAGGAACAACGGGAATACCAAAAGGCGTGATGTTGTCGCACCACAATATTGTTTCCAATGTTTTAACGGTGAGAGCGGAACTGCCGATTCAAGCCAGTCATACGTCTTTAAGTTTTCTACCGCTCTGCCATATTTTCGAACGCATGGTGATCTATACTTATTTGCATGCCGGCGCCAACGTTTACTACACAGATATTGATACATTAAAAGATAAGCTCGGCAGTGTTCGCCCGCATTTTTTTACTACAGTTCCAAGGCTGCTTGAAAAAGTTTACGAGGGAATTGTAAATAAAGGAATGTCGTTAACAGGTTTCAAAAAGAAATTATTTTTCTGGGCATTGGATATGGCTGATAAATATGATTACGATCAGAAGCCGTCACTCACTTTCAAAATTGCAGACAAACTTATTTTTTCCAAATGGCGAGAAGCATTGGGTGGTCGCATTATGGGCATTGTAACGGGATCTGCAGCTTGTCCGCTGAAGATGGCAAGAGTTTTTTCTGCCGCAGGAATTCCGATACGGGAAGGTTACGGGTTAACAGAAACTTCTCCGGTGCTTACGTTTAACAGGTTTGTAGAAGGCGGCGCGATGTTGGGCACCGTAGGCATGCCGATCAAGGATGTAGAAATAAAAATTGCTGAAGATGGTGAGATCCTTGCAAAAGGTCCGAACATTATGATGGGTTATTATAAGGAACCTGAAAAAACGAAAGAAGTTTTAACGGATGACGGATGGTTCAGCACGGGCGATGTAGGTACATTTGTCACCAACAATGCAGGAAATAAATTTTTAAAGATCACGGACAGGAAAAAAGAATTGCTGAAAACTTCCGGCGGAAAATATGTTGCACCTGCACCGATCGAAAGCAAGTTCAGGGAAAATTTCTTTATCGAACAAATTATGGTGGTGGGAGAAAGTAAGCGGTTTGTTTCCGCATTGATCGTTCCTGCATTTCCTATGCTCGAGCAATACGCAAAAGAAAATAATATTGCTTTTACAAGCCGCGAAGAATTAATAGTGAATCCAAAAGTGATCGCAAAGTATCAAAGTATAGTGGATGAGCTGAATCCGAATTTCAGTCACATCGAACAGATCAAGAAATTCAAGCTGCTGAAATCCGAATGGACGCCGGAAACAGGCGAACTGACGCCGACGATGAAAATAAAACGCAAAGTGATCAACGAGCGTTACTCCAAAGAAATCGAAGCGATCTATAATGATTAAGATGAAACCTATAAGGTTTCGAAAACCTTATAGGTTTTCTTTAAAATCTGTTTTACTCTTCCTGTGTTTTTTCATTTGTATTTCCTGCAACAGCCAGGATACGCTTTCCTACCAGCAAGTCCAGGATCTTTTTAAATCTCTTGAAACAAAGAAATTAACGCACATTGAAAAGCTGATTGATTCCATTGGTATTGCTGCGCCGATTGCCGGCGAGCAGATCGTTCATCACTCCGCTTATGTTTCCAGTTACAATCCAATTCACCGTCAGCCGAATTATGTAGTGCATGTTATTCCGAAAGATATTTTATACGGAACGCAAACACGTACAAATGATTTTCGTGCAGATCCCTTAATAAAACAAGGCATGTCGGACTCCGTTGATTACTGGAATTCCGGTTACGATCGCGGACACATGGCGGCGTCTGCTGATTTTAAATGGAGCCATAAAGCATTAAGTGAATCGTATTATTATTCAAATATCATCCCGCAAAATCACGAATTAAATAGCGGCGCCTGGAATAAACTGGAGATGACCGTACGCGAATGGGCGATTGAAAATTCAGAAATTATCGTGGTGACAGGTCCTGTTTTAAAAAACAATTTGCCGAAAATTCAACAAGGTTCTTACAAAGTTTCCATCCCTGAATACATTTATAAAATTGTTCTGGATTATTATCCACCGGATTATAAAGCGATCGCATTTTTATATCCGAACAAAAATGTAGATTTTGATTTGGAGAAACATGTTGTTTCGATCGACAGCATTGAAAAATTAACCGGCATCGATTTCTTTCCTAAATTGGAAGACCATCTTGAAAATAAACTGGAAGCAGAAAATAATTTGCTGGATTGGGATAAAGATTTTTTGACAAAACCGAAATCCCCGGTATTTACTGCACAGGATTTCGGCAAGGGAAAAATAAATACAACGCAGGCAAAAGATCTAATAGGAAAAGAAAGCTGTGTGTGCGGAAAAGTGGTGAGCACGAAGTATAATGAAAATGGCAAGACCAATCCAACGTATATTAACCTTGATAAAAAATATCCTGACCAGGTTTTTACTTTAATGATCTACGGCGATGACCGGAAAAACTTTTCATACAAGCCTGAAGAATTTCTTCAGGGAAAAACTATTTGCGTAAAAGGCAAGATCGGTGAATACAAAGGAACACCGCAGATCATTGCAAGTAAAGAGAAACAAGTGGAGGTATTACATTAATTGTAGGCTGTCATCCCCGACCTGATCGGGGATCTCACGAATTCAGCATTCTGCATTTTGTGAATCGTTGTGGTTAAACATGAGATCCCCGCGTGCGCGAGGATGACATAGATGACGAAGTAGACTACCGTCATCCCCGACCTGATCGGGGATCTCACGAATACAGTATACTTTTTTATATGAATATCGATCTTAAAGACATGAGATCCCCGCGTGCGCGAGGATGACGTTGACTTGAATGACGGGGTCAAACCGAAAAAATAATCTACTTTTACTTATGCGATCAAAGCTCACCGGTTCTTTTTTTCTCCTGGCAGGAATTGTGATCATCAGTATCTTTTACCAATACCCAACCATACTGCATCTTTTGCCGCAAGGTTCACATATGTGGCGACAGGCGGATTGCATGGCGATGACGCAGAATTACCAGCAGTTTCATTTGCCTTTTTTTCAACCTGAAACTTATAACCTGCAATCTGTAAACGGAAAAGTTGCCGGGGAACTTCCTTTGTTTTATTTCTTGGCAGCTAAATTTGCTCATCCTAAATTTGCTCTCCGGTTAATACATTCCATTATTTTTTTATTCGGAATCTTCTCCACTTATTTTATCGCTTTTTATTTTTTGAGGCGAAGGTTGCTTTCTGTTTTTTGCTCCGTGCTATTGTTTACTTCACCCTTATTAGTTTTTTACGGCAATAATTTTTTAACCGACGTTCCGGCGTTGAGTTTTGCGTATATGGGTTGGGCGATCTTTTTGTACAACTATAAAAAAAATACTGCCTGGTTAATTATTGCATTTGTATGTTTTACATTATCAGCATTGCTCAAGGCAAGTGAAGTGATGAATATTGCAATCTTATTATTTTTTGTGTTGAGAATCAGGAATCAGGAATCAAGAATCAAAACTATTTTCTTCCTGGCTCTTGCCTCTTGTCTCCTGATTCTAAGCTGGTACTTTTATGCGAGAAGTTATAATCAGCAAAATCACGATCACTATTATTTCCTGAGGATCTCTCCTATCTGGAAATTATCTTTGCACGATATCGGGCTCGCTCTGTGGAGAATGACGGTTTCCTGGAGTAAGAATTATTTCTGGCGACCTACCTCGGTCTTACTCATCATCTCTTCTTATTTTTTGATAAAACATCGCAGGCGTTTGGGTGAGGAATTGAGAATGCTGATCACGCTCAGCTTTGCATTTACCATTTTTTATATTCTCGTCTTTTATCAGAAAATGATCGGTCACGAATATTACTATGTCGCATTTTATATTTTCGTTCTATTTCTTCTGATCAGTTTTTTTAAAGTGTATAATTATTTTTACGCGGAAAACGTATTTTCTCACACAGCCATCTTTCTCTTTCTACTTATCAATATTTTTTATTGCAGGATCTTTGTCGCCGAAAAGCTGAATGACAATTTATACAACGGTTATTTATCTTCCGATGAAATGCAGGATTTTTTAAATAAGAAAGGCGCGACAGAAAATAAAGTTGTGATTTCAATCCCCGATGAATCCACGAATAAAACATTGTACCAGGTAAAAAGAAAAGGCTATACAGAATTCAATAATTATCTATCCATCTTAAAAAATAAAAAAGCAGATTATATAATACTCGGAAATGAAAGCTGGTTAACGCATCACGAGTTAAAACCTTACTTAACGGATAGTCTTGGAAACTTCCATGGAATTTACCTGTATAAATTAAAGAGAGATTAATTACTAGGCAGCTCGCCGATAATCGTAATGCCGCCTTTCACTTTTTGCCCGAGATGAACATTCACCTTCGTTTCCAGCGGCAGAAAAAGATCAACACGCGACCCAAACTTAATAAAGCCGAAGTCAGCGCCCTGCGCTACAGAATCACCTTCACTTAAATTATAAACGATCCTTCTCGCTACCTTGCCCGCGATCTGGCGCATCAATACATCCACACTTCCGTTATCGAGGACAATACTAGTCCGTTCATTTTCCGTAGAGGATTTCGGATGCCATGCCACCAGATATTTTCCGGCGTGATATTTCGCATATTTCACTTCTCCCGCTATCGGCGTCCTGTTCACGTGTACATTGCTTGGAGACATGAACACAGAAACCTGCAAACGCTTATCTGCAAAATATTCCGGCTCGTATACCTCTTCTATCACCACGACCTTTCCGTCAGCCGGACAAATGATCTTATCATCATCCGTAATAATATGGCGGCTTGGATTCCTGAAGAAATAAGTGACAAAACAAAATATGGCAAATGTGATGCTGAACACGAACCAGCTAACGGTTTCGCCTGCATGAATAATAAATTTAGTAAAAAGGTTGATGAACAGAACTGTAAAAAAAGTGACCAATATGATCTTCCAGCCTTCTTTATGAATATATGTTTTTCTCATTTTCTACGTTTATCGACAAGGTTTACGTTTTAAGACAGCCACTAAAAATAGGTATATAAGTGGAATACACAAATTAAACGCCAACTTTACTTGGGATGTTCACAGATTTATTAACCTATATCAAAAAACTCAATTTAAGCATTTTTAACTTTAAAAAATGTAAGGTCTTGAGCATGACACGTTTGTCAGATCGTTTTCCCTTTCACGTCAAAAGCATCGCGCAAGCCGTTGCCTAACAAATTAAAAGCGAGCACCATGATCATGATGCAAATCCCTGGCGCCAAAGCGAGAAATGCCTTGTCCGGATTCAGTAAATACGCACGATGATCGTTCAGCATCGTGCCCCAGCTTGGCGTTGGGGGCTTCACCCCGATCCCGACAAAACTTAACCCCGCTTCTATTAATATGGCGGCGGCAAAATCTGATGCAGCGATCACCATGATCGGTCCGATGATATTGGGGAGGATATGTTTAGTGATAATTCTCGCATGGTTAAATCCTAAGCCTCGTGCCGCCTGAATATATTCCATCTCGCGAACGGAAAGCACGGACCCACGCACGATGCGCGCTGTTTCCACCCACATGGATAAACCGACCGCGATAAAAATGGCGAGAAATGAATTGATCTTGTCGCCGATGGCGAAACGGATCGTCATGGCTAATAATATCGTGGGAATTGCCCAAACCACATTGATCACCCACATAATTAGATTATCTGTTGTGCCGCGGAAAAAACCTGCGATGCTTCCCATAAAGATCCCGATCGTGAGCGAAATAAAAACCGCAACCAACCCGACCGACATGGAAACGCGCACGCCGAATAGTAACCTGCTTAAAATATCCCTGCCATAACCATCAGTTCCTAAATGATAGGTTTGCGTGATGATGCGGTCTTGTTCTATTTCTTTTTTTAATGTTGAAAGCGATGCAGTCTGTTGTTTTTCTTCAAAGGTGGTAAACGTTGCTTTGTCACCGTTGATATGTATTTCCGGTTTAGCGTTTGACAAAGCATAAACGACATCTACCATTGGCAGCTGCATCTTTCCCGTGCCTCTGCCTTCGCCTTCGTAGGTTTGAAGGAGGATATTTGCACTGTCGTCGAAACTGTAAGAAACAATCGGAATGAGTTGATTGGGATTGTCTCTTCCAAAAATTACGCGCGTAAATAATGAAGGTGCTCGTTCTTCCCTGTTCTTTTGAACCTTCAACATTTTCACTTTAAATCCGGGATTCACGTTCGCGAGTTCGAGCACCTGGTCGTCGGCATCGGGTGTTTTATCGGGTGCAACACTCGGACCGATAATGGCAAGCAGCACAGCGATGGAAATAATGACCAAACTGAAAATTGCAGGCTTGTTTTTTAATAACCGTTTCCACGTTTTTTTTAAAGGCGAATCATTGCCGTTGGTCATTTATTTAGTTTGGGCTAAAGATAGAAAAAAGATGGAGAGATTTTGAGAGATGAGATTTGAGACAAGCAAATGTCAATTTTGTAGATAACTTAATCCTCATTTCTTACATCTGAATTCTTAATTCTAAATTCTCAACTTATCTTTGGAGCATGCAGTTTTTATCGGAATTAAATGAGTCGCAATTACAGGCTGTCACTTCTACCGACGGTCCGGTGATGATCATTGCCGGTCCCGGCTCCGGTAAAACGCGCGTGCTCACTTACCGTATTGCTTATCTTATTAAAAATAATGTTGATCCGTTTCGGATCATGGCGCTCACATTTACCAACAAAGCGGCGGCGGAAATGCGCGAGCGTATTGCCCACATCGTTGGCAGCGAAGCGCGCAACCTGTATATGGGCACGTTCCATTCCGTGTTTGCGCGTATACTGCGTGTAGAAGCATTGCGGTTGGGATATCCTTCCAATTTTACGATTTACGATCCTGATGATGCAAAAAGTTTATTGAAATCCATCGTTAGAGAAATGGGATTGAATGATAAATTGTACAAGCCATCCACAGTTTACTACCGCATTTCGAGTGCAAAAAATGCATTGCTCGATGCAAAAAAATATAAAGAAAGTATCGATCTTGTTGCTGATGATGAAAGCAGCGGCAGACCGAAGATTTCTGAAATCTACCAGCAATATCAGGACAGATGCTTCAAAGCAGGCGCAATGGATTTTGACGACCTGCTTTTAAAAATGTATGAGCTGCTCACAAAATTTCCGGATGTATTATACAAATACCAGAATCGTTTTACGCATGTGCTGATCGATGAGTTTCAGGATACAAATTTTGCGCAATACGAAATTGTAAAACTGTTTGCTGCAATGCATGAAAATGTTTGTGTAGTGGGCGACGATGCTCAAAGTATTTATGCATTCCGCGGTGCAACGATTGCGAATATTTTAAATTTCCAAAAAGATTATCCCGATCTGAAAGTTTATAAGCTTGAACAGAATTACCGCTCCACAGAACATATTGTGAATGCAGCTAATGATATCATCATACACAATAAAGGACAGATCTAAAAAAATATCTGGACA
>JAQBNI010000113.1 GCA_028288625.1 Bacteroidota bacterium
TAACTACGGTGTCTGATTAATATGATGAGTACTCATTGTAATTTGGTTTAACACTAAGAAAATATCTCCTACTGATAACATATAACGAATAACTTATAACTTTATACGATGAAGATTGAATTAGAACGGGTAAATAACGCAGTGCATGTTCAGGCAAAAAATGAAGATGGCATTGTTGTAAACATGGATGGTTCACCGGATATCGGCGGACAAAATCTCGGCGCCCGTCCAATGCAATTAGTGCTGATGGCGCTCGGCGGATGTACCAGCATGGATGTGTTATCGATACTGCAGAAAATGCGCGAAGATGTAAAAAGTTATAAAGTAACAGTTGATGCAGATCGTGCAGCAGAACATCCAATGGTCTTTACGAAAATTCATGTTCATTATATCTTTGAAGGAAATTTGAAAAAAGAAAATGTGAAGAAAGCCATTGATTTATCGATGAATAAATATTGCAGTGTAACGCACATGCTGAATAAAACTGCAGTGATCACACATAGCTTTGAGATAGTGCCGCGTAGTGCGTAATTCCTATATCGAATTCGCAATACTTAATACTCCATACTAAATACGTAGAATGAAAAAATATAAACACTTCGAAACAAATGCGATCCGCACACAGCAGGAAAGTGCATTGCGTGAGCATTCGGTTTCACTTTACCTCACTTCATCATTTACATTTGATGATGCCGAGCAGGCACGTGCACTTTTTGCAGATGAATATGTAGATAATATTTATTCCCGCTTTTCAAATCCTAATGTAAATGAGTTTGTAGAGAAGATGTGCGTATTGGAAGGAATGGAAGATGGCTTCGGCACTGCAACCGGTATGGCAGCAGTGTTTGCCTCTATCATGTCATTTTTAAAAGCAGGAGATCATATTCTCGCTTCCTCTGCATTGTTTGCTTCTTCCACGAGGATCATTAAAGAGTTTTTACCGAAGTGGAACATTGAATATTCTTTCTTCGACATTAACAAACCTGAAACATGGGAAAGCATGATCCAGCCGAATACAAAAATGTTATTCGCAGAAACGCCTTCCAACCCGGGGTTGGTTTTAATTGATCTTGAATTTTTATGCAGGTTGGGTAAGAAGCATAATTTGTTGGTGAACGTAGATAACTGTTTTGCGACGCCGTATTTGCAAACGCCTGCTGATTACGGCGTAGATATCATCACGCATTCTGCAACAAAATTTATAGACGGACAAGGAAGAGTTTGCGGCGGAGTGCTTTTGGCGAATAAAGAATTAACTGCAGAGATACGTTCTTTTTGCAGGCAAACCGGTCCCGCGCTTTCGCCTTTCAATGCATGGGTATTGTCAAAAAGCCTGGAAACATTACATGTGCGGATGGACCGGCACTGTGAGAATGCCATGAAACTTGCGCAGTGGCTGGAAACGCAGAATGAAATAGAAGATGTGAAATATCCTTTTCTTCCATCGCATCCCCAGTATGGATTGGCAAAGCAACAAATGAAACAGGGTGGAGGAGTAGTTACATTTATTGTGAAAGGAGGAATTGAGCGCGGGAAAAAGTTTTTGGATGCACTTGAAATGTTTTCACACACGGCTAACCTCGGCGATTGCAGGACCATTGCCACGCATCCCGCATCTACTACACATTCCAAAATTGATGAGGACGTTCGTGAAGGTGCCGGAATTTTCGGAGGCACTATACGAGTGTCTGTCGGGCTCGAACACATCGAAGATATTAAAGCGGATATCGAGCAGGCATTACAAAAAAGTAAATAATGCGCGATAAAAGATCTTTATTGCTTTTTTGCGCTTCATTTATAGTGCTGCTCATTTTCTCTTATCATTTTGCAATGGAAAGAGTCTTATTTGCAGACACTGCGGTCTCCATGTTTAAGATCGCGAATTATCAAACTTTTTATGTTACCAATTACCGGTTTATTTCCTTACTCCAGGAATTGCCTGCAGTTATAGGTGCAAAATTACATTTCCCAGTAAAAACATTGGTGCAACTGTATTCCTTAGGTGACTTCCTGCCGGAAATGCTGGTTGCCGGATTGCTTATTTTTGTTTTAAAGGATTACAGGAATTTACTGGTGCTTATTCTTGTGCTGGTGCTCCTCAATAACCTTAATTTTTATTACATCTATGCGGAGTTCCACAAAGGACTTAGCTTAAGTGTGCTGTTCCTTTCATTATTTCAACAAAGAGATAAAATAAAGATCAGCGATATCTCATTTCATTTGATTTCATTGCTGCTCTATGTAATTATTTTATTTGCACATCCGCTCACGTTTATTTGCATCCTCTTTACATTTGCTTATCTCTATGCAAAAAACCAGCTTTCATTAAAAACCTATTTTTTTTATAACGCATTTGTAATTTTCACAGCGGTATTGAAATTAGTATTGGTCAGGACGGCTTACGAAACGGAAAAATTTTCTTCGCCGGTCGATCTTTATTTTTTTAGGGATAATATTTTATTGGGAGATTTCATGCACCAGCTCCTTCAGCATAATTTTATTTTCGGCATTCTTTTCCTGGTCGCTATATTTAGTTTGATGCTCTCCAAAAAATTTAAGCTCTTATTTTTTTTTATTCTTTTCACTGTTTCCTATTTTTTACTGATCATTATAAAGTTCAAAACGAAAGAATATGATTACTACACGGAATGTTTTTTTCGTCCCATGGCATTTTTCTTATCCGTAGTGGTGATACATGAGCTGTTTGTGAAATATGAAATACGATACCTGTTTTTATGCGTAGCGGTTGGTATTTCCTTATCGAAAATGTACCACCACAGGAAAGTATTTGAAGGTCACCTGTTGAGATATGAACAGATCATGCAGATCATGCAGGAGCACCATATAAATAAGGCATTGCTTAGCGGACAGCTGTATCAGTTCAAAAAATTTGACGACCGGTGGCCAAGCAGTTATGAAAGTATTCTCTTAAGTAAAATATTGTATAAGGGAGATACTACCCGGACTTTTTGTATTACGTTTTCAATGAAAGAGGACCGGGCAAAAAACGAAGCGCAGTTAAAGCCGTTCATTGATATGGACGAATGGATCAACCCGGAATATTTCAAACTTCCCGAAGAAAAATATGTGGTGATTGATAGCTTGTATGAGAATGCAATAAAATGAGAATAGAAAATTATAAAAAGAATAACTCACTTTCGTTACGATTAAGCTTCTTCTTTTTAATTGTGTGTGAAGTGTTGCTGATCACATATGGCAGAAATAAACTCGGATCGCTGCTGAGTCCTGTACTGCTGTTGCTGATCTCTATTGGAATAGGGATATTCCCCATGTTGTTTAAAAAAACATTAACGCTGCAAAATGGAATTGAATTCAAAACTGCAGACAAAACTACGTTCTATTATTTACTTTTATTTTTTGCAATAGGCATATTCACTTTCTTTATACCATGTGGCGGCATGCATGGCGTCATGCATAAATTTAAATTAGAGGCAAAATATTCTGACGTTATACCAACGGTACAGGTCATGTGCCGGCGGTTTGTAAACGGAGAAGCAGTGTACCGGTATATCGATGATTTCGGTTATCATATTGCACCATCCTACCTGCCCATGGTGTGGCTGCCGTATGTTATTGCAGAGATGCTCTACATTGATTACCGGTTAGTGACATGGTTTATATGGGCAACTGTGATGATTTTATTGGTCTTGGCAGGTATCCGGAAAAGAAATGGCATATTAAATTTATTGGGGTTATTGCTTATCTTCTTATTTATGTTTTCTATTATTGACAGGCAGGGATCGGCGTTAGGCTGGACATTCGAACTGGCAAATGCTTCTTTGTATGTTTTACTTTTAATGGGATTACTCAGCAATAATTTATTGATAAAAGCTGTCGTCATTGTGTGCTGCCTGTTGTCCAGATATTCCATTGTATTGTTTTTGCCGTTGATCTATATAGTGGAATGGGATCAAAGAGGAAAAAAAAGTGCGGCATTGCTTTTGCTTTATACATTTATTCTTTTTTCTGCTATTCTTGTGCCTCTATTACATAATCACTGGAAAGAATTGTATGATGGATATAAATATTACACCGTATCTGGAATAGGCGAATGGAATCACCTGGATAAATACGGCGCACCGGTACACATCGCAAACGGCAATGGGTTCAGTGCATGGGTATATACGTTTAAACAGGGCAGCATGGAAGAAAAATTTGCATTCATGCAAAAGCTGCATCTTGCTTTTGTGAGTATCACGGTAATTGTATTAGGAATATTTTATTGGATTAAAAGAAAGCATCTCGATAGCAGGTGGTATATCATCGGCGGCATAAAAATATACTTAGCGGTATTTTATGGCTTTATTCAGGTACCGTATACTTACTTGTTCTTAGTTCCCGTGCTTTATAGTATTGCCATGTTTATTCTGTTGAATAATAATGTGGAGAGAATTCAAAACAGAAATTTAATTAATGTTGTACCCGTATGAATAAATCGCTGACAGCATTCATATTTTGTTCTATTTTTTTATTTGCATCTACTTTTTTTACAAAGAGATGGAACAATGAATATAATGCAGTGTTGAATTATGACGCTGCCGGGTATTACATGTATCTGCCTTCATTTTTTTATGACGATCTTGGAAAGATCCATAACAAAGAACTTATCATGCAGCACCATCCTTTTGATGGCTTTGATGAGATAGGCGGAACATTCAATCAGAATTTCATAATAAAATATACTTGCGGAATTGCTATCCTGGAATTGCCGGCTTTCGCAGTTGCACACGTTTGGGCTAAGGCAGCGCATTATCCGCTCGATGGATTTTCATTCCCCTACCAGGTCTGTATTAATTTCTGGAGTATACTATTTGCTATCCTCGGATTATGGATGCTGCGAAAAATATTGCTGCGGTATTTTACAGATGAAGCCGTCGCGGTTACGCTAATCACATTATGTGCAGCCAGCAATCTGTACAATTTTATTTCATTCAGCGGCAATATGTCGCACAGTTATTTATTTACGCTGTATGCAGCAATGCTTTTGCTGACGGACAATTTTTATAAACGTCCATCTTTTATAACTACCATTCTTCTTGGGCTTTGTGCGGGTATGGCAGTATTGATACGACCCACAGAAATGATATGCATGATCATTATCACGTGTTGGGGATTAACCTCGTTCGAGGATCTCAAAAAAAGATTTTTGTTTTTTAAAGATCATTTTTTAAAAATATTCGTATTTGCGGCTGCAGCATTTTTAATTGGAAGCATCCAGTTATTGTATTGGAAAACCTATACGGGACATTGGTTGTACTGGAGTTACGGACCGCAGGAAAAATTCGACTTTCTTCAGCCTCATATTTTTAATGGCTTGCTCAGCTATCGAAAAGGTTGGTTTGTTTACACACCCGTCATGATCTTATCTGTTGTGGGTTGGTGGTATTTGTTTAAATATTTCAGATCACTGTTCTCTCCCCTCTTTATTTTTTTTATACTCAATATTTATTTTGTCTTCTCCTGGTATAACTGGTGGTACGGCGGTTCATTTTCACAGCGTGGTGTGGTGCAATCCTATGCAGTGCTTGCATTTCCAATTGCTGCATTATTTCAAATCAGTTTCAGAAAAAAGATTGCGCGGTATATTTTATTTGCTTTCATCATATTTTGTACCTGGCTGAATTTTGTGATGACTTATCAGGCGTATTCGGTGAAAGGAATTATGGAAAGTAATTCGATGAGCAGAAAATATTACTGGAAAATATTTGGAAGATTAAACATCAATGCCTCAGACAGGAAATATATTGATGTGAAAGACGAATTGCCACATCGTTTGGAGAAAAAACTTTCCCGTATTTATTTTAATGATTTTGAAAAAGAAGATTTTGCAGATACCTGCCAGGCATTTTCAGGAGTGAAAGGATTAGTGTTAAGTAAAACAAAACAGGAAACGCAGGAAATAATTATTCCGGTTTCCGCCAACCAAAAAGGATATTACAGGGTGTCTGTAAAAGTATGGACATACGCGATGGAATGGGACGTATGGAAGCAGGCGCAATTTATTGTTTCCCTGAACGACAGTGACCATAATATTAAAACAAACCTATACAGGATATACAGGATCATAGAACCCGGAGCGTGGCAGGAAATATATATGGATATTAGAACTCCGGAAAAGAAGACGTTTAATACGCTGAAAATGAAATTCTGGAATGCAGGTGGCGAAAAACAGCTGCAGCTCGACGACCTCAGCGTTCAATTTGCTGCGGATTAAGTGCTGCTGAGTTTAGCAGAATGTAATATTTACATGTCCAACTTGTTTTTTACTCAAAAGTTGTTACTTTTGCACTCCATATTTTGGTGCGGTAGCTCAGTCTTCCTCCCGATGGTCGGAATAAAGTACCGACAAGATATAAAGGAATAAAAGGTGCGGTAGCTCAGTCGGTAGAGCAAAGGACTGAAAATCCTTGTGTCGGCGGTTCGATCCCGCCCCACACCACAAAAGTCGCGGCATTTCCGCGACTTTTTGTTTTTGTTGAAGTGAAATATCTCTTGTTGAAGATCGGCAAGTCCCACCAGTACATTTATTAACGTTTGGTTAGGATAATTCTAAGAATAAGTGATTTTCAATTTTCAATTTTACCGCACAACAATTAAGCTTTGAGTTTAATAAGAAAATTAGCATCCGACACCGCAGCATACGGCATCAGCAGCATCCTCGCGAGATTGATCAATTTCTTTTTCGGCTTCCTCATCATTAAATATATTTCACCCGCAGAGTATGGCGTCTATGGAAAGTTTTATGCTTACGCCGGTTTCTTCCTCGTGTTGCTCACGCACGGCATGGAAACTGCATTCTTCCGTCACTACAACAAAGAAGAATACAAAGAGAAAGCATTTGCAACCGCGTTCGCATCCATTTTTATCATCACACTTTTCTACGTCGTTTTTTCTTACGTTTTTTCTGCCAACTTATCAGCGTTCGTAGAAGAACCGAAAGGATTCGTTTTACTCTTCACATGGATGATGGTGTTTGATGTATTAGGCGCGCTGCCCTTCGCAAGTCTTCGCGCAACTCATCGACCAATCCGTTTCGCCGCGCTGAAGATCATCAACATTATCATTTTTATCAGCTTTAATATTTTCTTCTTTATTATTCTCCCGCGCATTCCCGGAAGCGGTAACTGGCATCTCGATTTCGGATTGCCAAATGTTGTATTCGTATTTCTCTCTAATTTATTGGCGAGCGCCGCAACGCTTATACTTTTATTGCCGCAATTAAAATTGATCAAAAAAGGATTTGATGCGGAATTATATAAACGTATGCTGCGCTATGCATTGCCGATCATGATCGTAGGTTTTGCAGGTATGATCAACGAAATGCTCGACCGCGCCATGATGACAAAATTATTGCCCGGAACAAAAGAAGAGAATGATATACAGCTCGGCATTTACAGTTTCAATTATAAGTTTTCAATGTTGATGACCTTGTTCCTGCAGGCATACCGTTATGCGGCGGAGCCATTTTTTTTCGCGCAGGCAAAACACGAAGACAGCAAGAAAGTATACGCGGATACCATGAAGTATTTTATTATCTGCGGCTGCGTCATCTTCTTGCTCATCACCTTAAATATTCCCTTGCTGCAATTTATGCTCACAAAGTATTCTCCTTCCGCAAAACATTATTTTGAAGGCGCGAAAGTCATTCCCATTTTATTGATGGCAAATTTATGTCTCGGAATTTATTTTAATATTTCTACCTGGTACAAGATCACCGATAAAACGCATATCGGTGCAATGGTTTCAATTTTCGGAGCAATCATTACTTTAATTCTGAATTATTTATGGATCCCGGTGATCGGTTACATGGGTTCGGCATGGGCAACGCTCATCTGCTATTTCTTAATGGTCATTGTCGGTTATATACTGGAAATGAAATTCTACCCGATCCGTTACGATCTCTCCCGCATCTTCTTCTATATCTTCACGGCATTGATTCTGTTCTTTCTCACTAATTATTTATATACATTCTACGGTTTTTCTGTAATTGCAGAAACGCTGGTTTCTGCGCTCGCCATCATTTCATTTATTTCCTTTGCCTATTTTAAAGAAAGCAGGAAAAAAATATAATTTATTTCCGTACACTACCCGCTATTCATTATATTTGTCGGGACGAAACACTTCACGAAAAGGAAGTATTTCAAAGGAAAATAAAGTATTTGTATGAAATTAAAAATTGTAAACACTTCCGATAACCCGCTTCCGGTATATGAAACAACAGGCTCCGCAGGAGTTGATTTACGTGCGCAGTTACAGGAACCGGTCATGTTGAAGCCCTTACAACGCGCGCTTATCCCTACAGGTTTATATATAGAACTCCCGGATGGTTACGAAGCGCAGGTTCGTCCGCGCAGCGGGCTCGCATTAAAAAAAGGCGTTACGGTTTTAAATACGCCCGGCACCATTGATTCGGATTATCGCGGCGAAATAAAAGTCATTCTGATCAACCTTTCTAATGAAACAACCGTTATTAATACCGGTGAACGCATTGCACAAATGATCATTTCAAAATATGAAAGGATCTCTTTGAAAGAAGTCGATGAGTTAAACGAGACCGAGCGTGGCGAAGGCGGTTTTGGGCATACCGGGGTAAAATAATCGCAGCATATTTATAAAAAAATATAATTAGTCAGTTGATTTGTTGCTCACGGCTTAAAAAATGTTAATTCCCTATGATCCATCCTTCTTTTATTAGCGAAAATGTTACTTTAGAAGATATTGTTCCCGTGCCGTATTTCCATTTTAACGATAGTACACTCACACAAAACTCGTTATCACATTTTATAAAATTACTGGACAATATTTTTAGATAAATGAACAAAAAAATCCGGCAATTCCGGTCAGATAAAACATAAGCAAATGCATCATATTACCCGCTATTTTTCTCTCTCATGTATAATTTTATGTACAGCGCATTCCTTTGCAGGTAAAAAGGATAAAGAAGCGCGCAACAATTCCTCCTCATCTCCCATTACAAAAAAAGATGTGGAGGAACAAGCACTTTTTATAGAAGGAATGCAGGGTTACTTACTCGGCAATGCACAGGATGCGATCGCAAA
>JAQBNI010000120.1 GCA_028288625.1 Bacteroidota bacterium
TCGCCACGGCGATAGCCACGTCTGCGATATTCCGCACCTGGGCAGTAAGGTTACCTGCCATCTGGTTTACGGAGTCTGTTAAGTCCTTCCAGGTTCCTGCAACGCCCGGCACATTCGCCTGTCCACCGAGTTTTCCTTCCGTTCCAACTTCTCTCGCAACCCGTGTTACCTCCATAGAGAATAAATTCAGCTGCTTCACCATCCCGTTTACTTCTTTTGCAATCCGGAGGAATTCTCCCTGTAATGGGTTCCCTTCAATCGACAAAGGCATTTCCTGGGAAAGATTTCCTTTCGCCACTGAAGTGATTACGTGCGCAATTTCAATCGTAGGGTGAACGAGATCGGAGATAAGCGTATTGACCGAATCGACACATGAGCTCCACGAGCCTCGAGCCCCGTCCAGAACAACGCGGTTGGTGAGTTTTCCTTGTTTACCTATACTTTTACCTACTTTTTGAAATTCAAAAACCATACGCTCATTCAGATCGATGATCTCATTCATTGTATCATAGATAGATTTTTTTGTACCGCTTTGATCTGAAGGCAGTCGTAGTGTGAAATCGCCGTTTTTTACTTTCAACAGGATCTTTAAGAATTCGGCATCTGCCATAACCGATTCACCGATTCCATGATCTACACCGTTTGATTTATGCTGACCATTTTTTTCGACCTGTATACGACTTGCTTTTATTGGCACGCCAATTTTAGGTTTTCTTGCTATTGATCTAACCTTAGAAGATTTCGTTTTCATGCGTAACTTTTTGAATTTTAAATTGCTTATACTGACTTCGTTCCCTGTATTAATCTCAAAATATCCAGGTTGGGAATATTCTTCCAAAACGATTAATACTTAATAAAGGGTGCAATTATCTGTAATGTCAGTAGCAACAGGAAGGAGATAGTTTGCAGCCGAAGCTAATTTAGGGATTTGTTGTATAATTCCAATTTTTCCATTTGAATTTTTATTGAACATATGTGGATTTTCTTAGTTTTTAACAACTTCTGCAACAAGTATTTCCGAAAAGTACCTGTTTTAAACATTTGTCCTTTTCAGCTTGTTGCAATTAAACAATTTCTTTATGAATAAGTCCAGAGAATTTATAAATACGTTAAAGGAAAAAGAACTTACCGTTGCTTTTGCGGAAAGCATGACTTGTGGATTAGCGGCACATAAACTTTCAACAGTCAAAGGGGTATCCGATGTGTTAGCGGGCTCTGTTGTTTGCTATACGCCGGATGTAAAAATGAAATTACTTCGCGTTAAAAAAGACATGATCTGTAAATGCACTTGTGAATCTCAGGAAGTTACAGATGCACTTGCGACTAACTTATCTAAATTGATAAAGGCAGATATATATGCCGCTGTAACGGGATTGGCATCGGAAGGTGGAAGTGAAACGAAGGAGAAGCCGGTCGGGACTGTGTTCTTTTCCGTTCTTTATAAGAATAAAATACATCCGTTGCGAAAGTTGTTCAGGGGTACACCGTCAGAAATCAAGGAAAAGGCATGTCTTGAATTATATAAATTTATTCTTTCCGTAGTAAGTGCCAAATAAGGCGAGAATAATGCACTCTGTTAGTTTACTTTTAGTACATTTGTAATACAACAAAAGCAGGGTACCAATCCGATTTTGTTTTGACCGTCACTATTTATAGAGACGGTTTTTTTGTTGAAATTACCGGCTACAAAATCCGTTATAAACCATATCAATAAATGTTAAAATCTAAACGGCTCATTCTGAGAGACTTTTTCTATTTTTACCGCTGATGTACCTGCTTCAACATAGAAATCGTTCGAAGATCTTACTTTTCCTGTTCGCGATAAGCATTATTTTCTTCACTTTATGGTACACGCATCGCCTTGCAGAATCCATCGCAACGGAAGAGATCAAGAAAGCCGCTGAAATTGCGGATGCCTACAAAATCTTAAACAGCAATACGTCTGATGAACTGGAGCTTTCAAAATCGCTGGATAAGATAAAATTCAATGAAAATATCCCTGTGATTTGGGCAAATGCTAAAGACGAGATCCTTGCGCAGAAGAATTTTGATTCTGCAAGAATAGAAAAAGATAAAGCATACTTGCCGCATGAATTACACAAGCTGAAAAAGATCCACCAGTATATCAACATAAAATTACCCGGGAATGAAAAACAATATTTGTATTACAAAGACTCCTATCTTTTAGTGAGCATACGGAAATATCCTTTTTACGTTTTAGCATTAGTTGCGCTGTTTTTTGTGATCAGTTACGCCGCATTCACTTCTGCCCGGCGTGCAGAACAAAACCAGGTGTGGGTTGGATTGGCAAAAGAAACGGCACACCAGCTGGGTACGCCATTATCATCTCTTTCTGCATGGATCGAAATATTAAGAGACAAACTTAAAACAGATGAAGATGACGATATGTTTGATGAAATGCAAAAGGACATCGACAGGTTGGTGCTGATCGCTGAACGGTTTTCCAAGATTGGTTCTGTACCTGAATTGCAGCGTCATCGAGTAACAGATATCATTCAAAACGGCATCGATTACATGGCGAAGCGTGCATCGAAAAAAATAAATATTTACATGCTGAGCAACAGCGATCCGAACATTATGTCGATGCTGAATCCGCCGCTGTTTGAATGGGTGCTGGAGAATTTAATGAAGAACGCGCTGGATGCAATGGATGATAGCGGTGAAATTACCGTGAATGCATACGAACGCGATGGCTTCGTAACGATCGATGTGCGCGATACGGGAAAAGGAATTTCTAAAAATGATCTCGAGCAGATCTTTGCGCCGGGATTCAGCACAAAAAAAAGAGGCTGGGGTTTAGGACTCACGCTGGCAAAAAGAATTATTGAAGAATATCACCACGGAAAAATATTTGTCAAAGAATCTACATCAAAAGGAACTACGTTTCGGATTATTCTGAAAGCCGCTGAATAAAGTTTGCAGTTTGCAAATAGTCAGTTTACAAATAAGCCCTACCGCATCTACGTTAATTTTTGTAATATTTAAAAATCAGATTGCAGATAGGAATCTATTATGATTAACTTTGCCAACTAAAAAATTGCCAACTGCAAACTACCATGAAAGTATATTTTGATAATGCTGCTACTACTGCGATAGACGAAGAAGTTCTGGAAGCGATGATGCCGTTTCTGAAAGAGCATTTCGGAAATCCATCCACAATATATTCTTTCGGAAGAGAAACGCGTGCCGCGATTGAAGACGCGCGCAAAACAATTGCACAGCTGATCAATGCTCAGCCAGGAGAAATTATTTTTACTTCGGGCGCTACGGAATCAAATAATACAGCGATCAAGGGCGCAGTAAATTATTTGGGTGTTGAGCGGATCATCACATCTCTCCTCGAACATCATTGTGTTGAGTATTCTGTGGAGTTTTGCAGGGATCAGCTGAAAGTAGAAACTGTTTTAGTAAAAACTGATGATAAAGGAAATATTGATTTAGACGATCTGAAAAATTTACTCGCTTCATCAGATAAAAAAACACTCGTTACATTAATGCATGCGAATAATGAGATCGGAACATTGTTGGATATAGAAAAGGCTGGAGCGATCTGCAAAGAATACAAAGCTTTATTTCATTCTGATACCGTGCAAACTTTTGCGCATTTGCAAATCGATGTACAAAAAATGCAGGTTGATTTTATTTCAGGGGCGGCGCATAAATTTCACGGACCGAAGGGCGTTGGATTTTTGTATATGCGCAAGCAAAATAAAGTAAGGTCGCTGATACACGGTGGAGGACAGGAGCGGGGCTATCGCGCCGGAACTGAAAATGTTTATGGCATTGTAGGAATGGCTGCAGCTGCAAAAAAAGCATATCGAAATCTGGAAGCAGACAAAATATATATCACGGAATTAAAGAACTATTTTATTTCTAAACTGAAAGAAAATTTTAATGATGTTGATTTCAACGGCAACACGGATGAGCGCAGCTTGTACACAGTGCTGAATGTTTCTTTTCCACCAAGTGATAAATCTGCATTGCTGTTATTTACTTTGGATCTTGAAGGCATTTGCTGCAGTGGCGGAAGTGCATGCGGAAGTGGTGCTGCAGCAGGTTCTCATGTCGTAAAAGCTTTAGGAAAAGATGAGAACAGGATCTCCATCCGTTTTTCTTTTTCCAAACACAATACGTGGGAAGAAGTGGATTATGTAGTGGGAAAATTGAAAGAGAAGCTGTAGCAGTTAACCGATCTCCTCAAACAATCCCAGCTCCTTATTCTTTCTCACATTATTCCAGTGAAAGTATTTTCCGTTCATGGCGATATAAATCCCTTTCGGTAAAGTTTGTACAAATGCAAGTGCAGCACCCAAGTTGAATAACCCATCCGAACTGCCAAATTTATAAGGGATCATGGCGCCGGTTATAACAATGGTTTTGTCCTGGATTTTTTCTGCAAGAATTTTTGCGCTTTCCACCATGGTATCCGTTCCATGCGTGATCACAATTTTATCTTCTTCACAATGAACACAATTATGCGCGATAATATTTCGGTCTTCGTCCGTCATTTCCAGGCTATCGATCATCATCAGTGTGCGGATATTTACATCCACCTTGCATCTGCCTGATTCCAGCATTTCAGGAACATGCGTATCCTCGAAAAAAAGTTTACCGTTGAGTTCGTTATACTCTTTGTCGAATGTGCCGCCGGTAATGAATAATCTTATCTGCATTTAAATTAAATTATACTTCATCTTCCACAACCAATGTATTAGGAATAGAATCGTGCCAGAAAATCTCGTTATTAATTAATCCGCTGAACCTTTCAAAAGGAATAAACCTGCAAAGCGTGCGCTTAACGCATTGCCCGAGTGTAAGTTCAGTGCCGCTTGTTGAAACTACTTTTGTCCGTGTAACAAATTTTCCAAATGTCTTTCCGAATTTATACTCCATAAAAACGTAGTAGCAAAACATGGAAAGAATGAGAAACAGCAGAATTGAATTTTCCGCTATATTATGTGTTAGATTTGTAGTAACCGAAATGTATTGAATTGCCAGCACCAGAAGAACAAAGAAGAAAACATCGATCACATAATTTACAAACCGTTTTCCTAAGGAAGCTTTTTTATAATTGATTTTTTCAACGAAATCAAGGACGTTTTTATCCGATGATAATTCAAATTGTTTTGCAACGCGATAACCTGTATCGTAAAAACTTACGTGACTACACTGCATGCACTTTACCTGCGTTTGTGAAAACTGCTCGTATGAAGTGCTCCCGCATTTCTCGCATATAAAAGATTGAATCATGGGATAAATTTAATCATTTAAAATAAATTTCATTGTGTCCACATTGTCCGCGTAATCCGATAAGCCCGGTTGCTGACTTTTTCCAAAAGGAAGAATGTTTTCTATGTCCGCATTCCCGACAATACATTGTATATTTTCTTTTTCGTGACTAATATAATTTTTCACTTCATCGAGAGAATTATAGTGCTCGTAATATAAAGTTGAAATAGGAGAGTGCAATCCCTTATGCTGAATAATATTTATAAAATCAATGTCAGGGAAAGGCGTTTGATTCATTAAATATAAGGTGCGCTGATAATCGAGGTTGTTCATATAAGGTGTATGTTGATTTACATAAATGTGTTTTGACAACCCTTCTTTAAGTCTCATTAGATCATATCCGGTTGGAATAAAGATCTTTGACACATTCCGGCAGCCCAATCCGAAATAATCAAAAACATCTTCACCGAGTTTCTCAATTTCATCGGTTGTTTCATTACCGTTTAAAACTCCAATAGAATTCCTGTTCTTCCGGATAATGTGTTTGTATTTTCCAAAATAATATTCAAAGTGTTTTGCTGAATTGTTGCTGCCTGTTGCAATGATCGCGTTGAATTTTTCAAGTCTTTCTTTTATGATAATTTGATCTTTAAAACCAGGCTCGATGCCGGATAATTTTTCCAATAAAAACGGGAACAGGTATTTATCTTTTTCAGATAATTTTAGCATCAGGGTGTTACCGGTGATCAGGATACATAATATATCGTGAAATGCAACCATGGGTATATTTCCGGCGGCAACAACAGCAATGGTTTGTTGGTGGGTTTTATTAAGATCGTATTGTGAAAGCCACTGCTCTAATTTCTCTTCATTTAAAAACTGCAGTGCAATATTTTGCAATGCTTTTTGCGTATTTTCATCAGTAAACCATGTGTTATATTGATATGCCTTATGGATGACATTCTGCAGTTCTTCTTTATTTTCAAGTATAAAATCACCCAATTTCACAAAAGCTTTCCACCTATTGTTTATATTCATTAACTTAAAATTATTAATTATTAAACGTTCAATTTTTATCTTTGTGTAAAAGTACGACAAATGGCAATCAGAATAACGGATGAATGTATTAATTGTGGCGCATGCGAACCCGAGTGCCCGAATAATGCCATTTATGAAGGAGGGATTGAATGGGCTATGAAGGATGGTACTTCACTTACCGGCGAATATGTTTTGATGGATGGAGGTGTTGTAAATGCAGATGCAAAGCATAATCCTGTTTCTAACGACTTATATTATATTGTAGCAGATAAATGCACCGAATGTACAGGCTTTCATGAAGAGCCGCAATGCGCTGCAGTTTGTCCTGTTGATTGCTGTATCCTCGACGAGGATCATGTAGAAACAAAGGAAGAATTGTTAGTGAAAAAAGAAAAGCTACACTTATAATATTTTTTACTTCGCAACTGATTTGCACACAAATTCTTTCAATTTTATTTCTCAATGAACTTTTTACATTATTAAATATTGTAATGCTAAATGCCAGCATCACTTACTGATATTATCATTCAAAAAATCAGGGATAAGGGACCGATCTCGTTTCGCGATTTTATGGAGATGGCTTTGTATTATCCTGAATTTGGATATTATACTTCATCATCAGAAAAAATAGGAAAGCATGGCGATTATTATACGAGCCCATATTTTTCAGGCATCTTCGGTGAAATGCTTGCGAAACAATTTACAGATATGTGGCATATGCTGGGAAAGCAGCCGTTTACAATTGTAGAATATGGCGCCGGACCGGGAACGCTCTGCCGTGACGTTTTACAACAATTGAAAAACCAACCGGAATTGTATGATCAACTTGATTATTATATTATTGAAAAGAGTCCTGTAATGCAGGAAAAAGAAAGAGAAATCCTTCCTGAAAAAATAAAATGGATAAATTCTATTAGTAATCTGAATAATATCAACGGCTGTATTTTCTCCAATGAATGCGTTGATAATTTTGCCGTGCATAGAGTTGTTATGGAAGATGAATTAATGGAAATTTTTGTAGACTACAAAAATGGTTTTATAGAAATATTAAAACCTGCTTCTATAGAATTAAAAAAATATTTAGAGGAATTGAATGTTGTTTTACCTGAAGGATTTCGCACGGAGATCAATCTTGAAGCTACAGAATGGATCGCGGACATTGCAAATGCATTACAAAAGGGATTTGTACTAACCATCGATTATGGTTATCCGGCGTATGAATATTATCATCCGCAAAGAAAGCGCGGAACCCTTACCTGCTATAACAAACACAAGACCAACGAGGAGCCTTATTCTTTTATCGGTGAACAGGATATTACTGCACATGTGAACTTTACGGCTTTAAGTCACTTCGGAAAGAAACATGGTTTGGATACTTATAGTTTTACGAATCAATCAAACTTCCTCTTATCATTAGGATTAACGAACTATTTAAGAGAATTAGAGCAGGGAGGAAGCGAATTTACGGAAAGTGAAAAAGGCTTACTCATTAATACCTTTTTGATGGATATGGGTAAAAAATTCCAGGTGCTGATGCAAGGGAAAGGAATTGCGCGACCTTTTCTCCCGGGTTTCAGATTCTCAAAACCATTATAAATCATCTGAAAATAGAAGTCCCCGATAAACGGGGACTTTATTAGATTTTCAACTCTCTCTTCTCCGGTTTAACCCGGATCAAATATTGAGGTTTGTGTTCTAAGATCTCTCTTTTGAATCATCCCTTCGCTGTCAATCTAACTACTATAAAATTGGTACTTATTATTAAGAATAAGGTTATAGAACTCCCATAAAAATTTGTATGATTACCATGTTTCGGTATTTCATATATGAGCTATAAATTCTTCTCTAAAATATCAAGTCCGCGTTTTGCAATATTTTCTGTGATCGTGAGCGCAGGAAAAAATAAAAGCGTTTCTTCTTCAGATGTAAATAATAGTCCACCTTCTCTGCATCTTTCAACAAGTTTATTCGCATATTTTTTACTTTCCACATCAATTCCTATAGCCAGTCCTTTTATTCGGATAATTGCGGACTTATTGAATTTCACTTTTCTCAATCTTCCATAGAAATATTGGCTGATATATTCTATATGATCCAGCAAGCTGTTTTTATTTTTAATGATAAACCGAATATTTGCAATAGCTGCTTCTACTGAAGCCGGATGCCAGCCGTATGTCGAATAAAAAGTAAAGCTTTTTTTATTTACAGTGTGTGAAATCTTTTCTGTGGTAATGGTAGCGCCTAAACCTGCTGCACCACCGCTGATCGCTTTCGCTACGCAAAGAATATCCGGCTGAATATCGTAATGTTCTGTTGCGAAAATTTTTCCTGTCCTTCCAAACCCGCAAGCTACTTCGTCCATCACCAACAACGTTCCATATTTATTACACAGTTGCTGCGCACGTTCCATAAATTCAGACTGGGGAACTAATACGCCGAGGTTGCAGCTTATAGGTTCCATGATAAATGCAGCGACATCTTTTTTCTTCAACTGCGTCTCGAGCTTGTCTGCTGCTTTTTCATCCAGCGGTGTAGCAAGCTGTGAACAGCCTGTTAAAAGGTTTTCGTATTTGTCTTTATTATCTTCCTTGTTAAGGCTAAGTGTGGCAATTGAATTTCCGTGATAGCATCCCTCAAGAGAAATAAATTTACTTCTCCCTGTGTACATCATGCTGATCTGCATTGCAGCTTCAACAGCTTCAGTACCACCGGTAGTCCTGTAACTTTTATGTAATTCTTCAGTTGGACTTATTCTTGCAAGCAACTCTGCCAGCTTTTCCCATCTCTGGTATTTGTAATGAGGGAAAACATAATCAGGGTGAGGAGAGCTATTCATTTTTTCTCTTATATTTTCTCTTCCCCAACCAAAATTGCCTACACACCAACCCATATTAAAATCGATATACTTTTTCCCTTTTTCATCATAAAGAAAATTATCTTCAGAACGTACGACGCGAAGATCTTCGGTGTCTTCATCCTGTGCAAGGTATTTGGTATCGATAAACGGGAGATTCATGAGCTTGTTTTAATTGCTCATAAAACATCCTGAATATTAATTAGTTTGTCCGATCCAAGATTTTATTTTTACTTATTGAAAGGTTATTGAAAATCTTTATACAATAAATATTTTTTGCGGATGGTTTTGAATTTTGCAAGTTTCGCCTGCCATGTTGCACGGATCTGCTTCTCGGTATATCCTTTTTCTATTTGTGTCCTCAGCGTTTTTCCTCCTGATAATTTATAAAAGAAATCAGAAAAGAAATTCTTCTTGTCGGTTGATAGTTTATAAGCATTCAATAAATATTTCAATGTGAATTTCTGATGACGCAGGGAATCCAGACTTATCCCTGATAAATCGTAACCGTAACATTTTTGATCTTGCAGGAATGGTTTGGTCGCACCCGGCTTACTTTCAGGAGTAAACGAAAATAAATTATTTGGAAACTCAGGCGAACCATATATTTGAAAGGGCTTTTCCGTTCCTCTTCCCACGCTTACGGAATTTGTGCCTTCAAAAAAACAAAGACTCGGGTATAAATATATCGCAGTCATGTCCGGGAGATTGGGAGATGGTTTCACCGGCAGCGAATAAAAAATCTTATGATTATAATTCAGGCAGGGAATAACAGTCAACGCACATTGTACTTTGTTCGACAGCCACTTTTCTCCATTCAGCATTCGTGCATATTCACCCGCAGTCATTCCGTGTACAACAGGGACCGGAAGCATTCCAATGAAGGAACGATAATTCGTATCCAGCACCGGTCCGTCTACATAGTGCCCGTTTGGGTTGGGTCGATCAAGGATGAGCAATTGCTTTTTTTGTTCTGCGCACGCTTCCATCACATAATATAACGTATTGAGGTAGGTGTAAAATCTCGCACCCACATCCTGTATATCAAAGATCACAATATCCAGGTCCTGCAATTGCGGCTTTTTAGTGTCGCCATATAAAGAAAGGATCGCCACATTCGTTTTTGTATCCACACCGTTTTTTATATGCTCGCCCGCGTCTGCAGTGCCGCGAAATCCATGCTCCGGCGCAAAAATCGCTTTTACATTTACACCAAGGGAAATTAATGTATCCAGTAAATGCGTATTGCCGACCATCGAAGTTGGGTTAACTACAATACCAACAGCCTTTCCTTTCAGCAACGGAAGATATTGATCGAGCCGTTCCGCGCCAACGGTTACATTAGCTGCATGAATATTAAAAATGGAAAGAAAGTAAACTGAAATATAAAGCAAGATCTTACGCATGTCCTAAAAATATCAAAAATTATGCTACAATAAAAATCAAAACATATTCCGATATTCATGTCGTGAATTTCGGGTTATTTATAGCTAAACGTTTAGCCTTAGGAGATAAGAAATCTTTTTCTCAATTTATTATACGTATTGCCGTGGTTGCAATTGCTTTAAGCGTTGCGGTGATGATCGTTTCCACATGTATGGTATCCGGTTTTTCCAAAGAAATAAAAGAACGCATTTTTGGTTTCTGGGGCGAAATTCATATCACTAACTATGACAATAATGAATCTCTCGAAGCAATGCCGATAAAAAAAGAACAGGTATTACTCGATAAATTACGCAGGGCGAAGCAAGTAAAGAATGTCGCGCCATTCATTGTAAAAGCTGGAATACTCAAAACAAAAACGGAAATTGAAGGCATTGCATTAAAAGGTGTGGATGGGGATTACGACTGGAAAACAATACAGGGCTATTTGAAGGAAGGAAAATTACCTGCAATTAATAATCGTGAAGTAAACAAAGAAATATTGATCTCTCAATCTACTTCGAGAAAACTGAAATTAAAAACCGGTGATAACGTGGTTGCGTACTTTATACGAAGTGATCTTGCGTCTCCGTTGGGAAGAAAATTTAAGGTCAGCGGTATTTATCACACGGGATTAGAAGAATATGACAAGCAGTTTGCATTGGTTGATATTAAAGTGTTGCGCGAATTAAATCAATGGCAGGAAAACGAAGTTGCCGGATATGAAGTGCGTTTGAAAGACATGAATGATATGGACGCTTTCCGCGATTCGATATATTATAAATATATTGATCAAAGTGTAAATGCGCAAACCATGAAGGATATCAACCGGAATATTTTTGAGTGGCTGGATCTGCAAACGGTAAATGAATATTTGATCCTCGGATTCATGATTCTTGTGGCAGTATTAAATATGATCACGGCGCTGATCATTTTAATTCTCGACCGGACGAATATGATTGGCATTTTAAAATCATTGGGCGCAAATAATGGAACGATCTCTAAAATTTTTATATACAACGCAGGATATATTATTTTAAACGGTTTGTTCTGGGGAAATATAATAGGTCTGGGTATTTGCGGGCTTCAGTATTATACAGGTTTTATAAAGCTGAATGAAGAAAATTATTATTTATCTGTTGCTCCCGTTTATTTTAATGTATTGGCAATCCTCTGTATAAACGTCGGAACCTTGGTTATCTGTACGATCATATTGCTGTTGCCGGCGCGATTGATCAGTCGCATTTCACCTATGAAGGCAATACGTTTTGAATAAAAAAATTAAGTTATAAACACGATAGAATCACTTTTTTTCCGCGTTTCTTCCTTTTTACTTTATTCACTATCTTGGCGAAATGTTTAAAAAAGTATGGAAATGGAAATGGATCATTACAGCGCTTCTATGCTTTTTACTGGTCAACATACTTCCGTCTTCTTTTATTGAACAGCGTTATTCAAAAGGCTTCTTTTTAGTGATCAGGAAATTTTTTGATCATACTTTGGGAAAGCTTCCTTTTCCTTGTTATTATCTTTTTGCAGGATTGATGTTGTTCCTTATCATCAACTGGATACTTCATTTCTTTACCGAAAAACCGCAGCCATTAACTCAACGGTTGTTTCGCGTTCTATCGTTTTTCGGATTTATGACCACGTTATTTTTTATTCTCTGGGGATTTAATTACGGACGTATTCCTATAGAAGATAAGTTGAATTTAAATATTCAACCCCTCACCGAAGATCAACTGGTAAAAGAAACAAAGACCACGGTTGATCATTTGTTTGAGATCAGGAGAAAGATACAAAGAGATACCAATTCAATGCCTGAAATTGTTTTTATAAATAATATTGAAGAAAACAGTAAACGTGCACTGAATAATTCTTTAAAATCTTTTTCGTACGATACATCGAATGTACGCGGACGTTTTCTGTTCGAAGACGCCTTCCTTGTACTTAATATAGGCGGACAATATTTGCCGTATGTTGGTGAGGGCAATGTAGATGACGCGGTTTTTTATTCTAAGAAGCCTTTTTATTTAATTCATGAAATGTCACATGGCAATGGTTTTACGGAAGAAGCGGATTGCAATTTTTTAGCGTATGCGGCTTGTATCGGTTCGGGAAATTTATCGCTCCAGTATAGTGGAGAATTAAATTACCTCCTTTATCTCTTACCTGAAATAAGGATACGTGATAAAGATCTTTACATTTCAGTTTTATCAGAACTCCCACCCGTTGTTCGAAAAGATTTAATGGAATTGAAAAGATATTATGAGAAACATACTTTTAAAACCGGCTTCTTAGGCGAGGCGATCAATAATATTTACCTGAAGATAATGGGTGTTCAGGGCGGGACAAAAAATTATGACAAAATGATATTGCTGATCTATGCATGGAAGAATAGTAGTACAAAGTAGTGAGTATTGCGTACTTAGTATGTTATATACTATGTTGTACAAGGTAAATTCGGATATAATATATTCTAATGGTCAACATTAGTTTCTTCGGCATACGCAATACGAACTACTAAATACGAACTACTAAATGAGATTCGAATACACCAATAAAGTACGCTGCACAAAGGAAGAAGCCTGGCAGTTTATTATCGATCTGGAGCGCAGACCGGATTGGATCCATTTTATGGAGAAATGTTACTGGACGGATAAAAAACCGGGAATGATCGGTTCGCGATACCAGGAGAAAGAAGTGTTCCTGGGAATTCCTCTCAATATTAATTATGAGATCACCGCATGGAAAGACCATGAGCAAATGAGCAGCAAGTGCATGATGCCGCCTTTTTATCCTGTTGTTGATGTGATTGTAAAGGAAGAGGAGAATGGTTGTCTTTGCTCGCTTGTTGTGAATGCAAAGATGGGACCGTTTGTTCTTGTGCCTGAAAAGTTTTTACGTAAGCAGGTTGATGCATTGGTACAGCCGCTGGTAGATAAATTTATTGAGATTCTTGAAAACGAAACAGAATTAAACCTCGAATATTTTTAAGTATTCTTCACACTCTGCACTACAATTAATTCCTCTTTAACTTTTTTGATCTAAAACAAATTAGAGGCTGATACTTTATTAAATCGTTATTGAGCAGCACACATAAACTTTATTTATCTAACTTTGTTAGATAATCTAACTTAGTTAACTAAAATGCCGATTAAAGAAAGAAGGACAAGGCAAAAATTAGAAATGAAGCAAACCATACTGGATGCTGCTAAAGATATTGCATCTGCAGATGGCTGGCAAAATGTTACTATCCGTAAGATCTGCGACAGGATACATTATACGGCACCCGTTGTTTACCAGTATTTTGAAAGTAAGGAAATGATATTGCAGGAGTTGAGAAAAGCAGGTATCGTTCATTTAAGCGATACGCTCCGGAAAATTCACGATAAAGAAAATGAACCCCGAAAGCAATTGGTAGAATATGGATTAGCGGTCTGGAAATTTGCGCTGGAGCATCCAGAGCTCTACCAGGTTATGTTTAATCTCCAGGGCGCCTTGTGCTGTGAAGAAGGCGAAGTAAATCCAAGAGGAGAGATACATGGCTTTTATAAAGAAGCCATTCGTAAAATAAATGTGGAAGCCAACAAATCACAAAAACAATTGTTGTTTTTGTTGGATTATTTTACCGCACTGATACACGGCATTATCTCGATGAATATGGTGAACAAGGTTAAATCCGGCAAGGAAAAAGGACAGACTATATTCAAAGAAAGCCTGAAACATTTTGTACAATCAATTGAAAATAAAAAAGAAGTTTAAGTATGAGTAAAGGAAAATCAATCGCTCTTGTCTTATTAGTGCTACTCGTTGCCGGGTTAACTTATATAAAAATCAAAAACGTTAAAGAAGCGAAATTGAAGGAGATGCCGAAGGGTCCCGGAAAAGGCGGTCCCCAGCAAGCAGTACGTGTTACTGGCTTTATAGCGGAGTATACAAAGCTCTCTAATGATTTAAGTGCAAACGGATCAATTGTCGCAGGTGATGAAATTCAATTACAACCCGAAATTTCAGGAAGAATTACTTACTTGAATATCAAGGAAGGGAGCTTTGTAGGGAAGGGTACTGTACTCGCAAAAATAAATGATATTGACTTGCAGGCGCAATTAAAAAAGCTGCAGGCGCAATTGCAGATCGCGAAATCTACAGAGGACAGGTTGTCACAGCTATTAAAAATCAGCGGGATCTCCCAACAGGAATATGATGTTGCAGTGAATAATGTAAACAATGCAAATGCAGAAATTGAATTGGTAAGAGCACCGATCGATAAGACAGTGATGCGCGCACCTTTCTCCGGAAAATTGGGATTGCGAAATGTGAGCCTTGGTGCCTATGTTTCGCCAACCACGGTGATCACATCGCTTCAAAACTTAAGTGTATTAAAGCTTGATGTTACGGTGCCGGAAAAATATGCAAGCGTTATCCAGGTGGGAGATAATATGCAATGCAGTATTGAAGGCTTAAAAGAACCTTTCGCAGCAAGGGTTATGGCAATAGAACCGCTGATCGATGAGAATACGCGCAATTTAAAAATTCGTGCGATAATTGAACACCCCAGCAGCAAATTGATACCTGGTGCTTTTGTAAAAATTCAAATAAAATTAAAAGAAATTTCCGACGCAATTATGATTCCCGGACTTGCCGTGATCCCCGATGCGCAAAATAAAAAAGTGATTGTTACCGATAGCGGACAAGCGAAATTTGTAATTGTCGAAACGGGTATCAGAACAGAAAACAGGGTGCAGATCACCAGTGGAATAAAAGTTGGCGATACCATTGTTACTTCGGGATTGCTGCAAATAAAGCCTAAGATGCCGGTGAAGATCACCAAAGTAACAAAGGATTCAGAAATTAAACAATAATAAAACTCTACAACTCTATAATTCTAAAATACAATAATTAACAAGCATGGGATTACCATCATTCAGTTTACGCCGCCCCGTTTTTGCAATCGTGATAAATCTCGCTATCATTTTATTTGGTGTGATCGGTTTTAAATTTTTAGGTGTGCGTGAATATCCCGCTATTGATCCGCCTGTAATCACTGTGCGAACAAACTATACGGGTGCAAATTCAGATATTATTGAAACACAGATCACGGAGCCATTGGAAAAAGCCATCAACGGAGTCGAAGGTATTCGTACGGTTTCCTCATCAAGTAATGCCGGATCTTCCGTCATCACGGTAGAATTTAATTTGTCTTCTAACCTGGAAACTGCAGCAAATGATGTGCGCGATAAGGTATCACAAGCCGTTCGCCAGTTGCCGCAGGATATCGATGCGCCTCCCGTTGTTTCAAAAGCAGATGCTAATTCCGATGCGATCATTTCGATGACCGTTCAAAGTGATACACGAAATATTACGGAGTTAAATGATTACGCGGTAAATGTATTACAGGAGCGTTTGCAAACTATAGACGGCGTAAGCGGTGTGCAGATATGGGGACAAAAAAATTATGCGATGCGTTTGTGGATCGATCCCCAGAAATTAGCTGCATACCAGTTAACGCCCGGTGATGTGCAGGCAGCGCTCGACAAAGAAAATGTAGAATTACCTTCCGGAAAAATAACAGGCAGCAATATCGACCTGACCGTAAAAACATTGGGACGTTTAGTGACGGAAGAAGATTTTAATAATCTTGAATTGAAAAACCAGAATGGCGCATCCATTCGCTTCAAAGATATCGGTACTGCAGTTTTGGGACCTGATAATGAGGAAACGAGTTTAAAGGAAAAGGCAGTTTCTATGGTAGCGTTGGCATTGATACCGCAGCCCGGGGCAAATTATGTCGCGATCTCTGATGAATTTTATAAACGGCTGGAACAAATTAAGAAGGAAGTTCCTAAAGATATTAAATTAAACATTGCGTTAGACTCCACCAAATTTATAAAGAATTCCATTCTTGAAGTAAGAGAAACATTGCTGATAGCGCTTAGTCTCGTTATATTGATTGTTTATCTTTTCTTCCGCGACTGGATTATCGCATTACGCCCGCTGATCGATATCCCGGTATCACTCGTCGGTGCATTTTTTATCATGTATATTTTCGGTTACACGATCAATGTGCTTACATTATTGGGTATCGTGTTAGCCACCGGGTTAGTAGTGGATGACGGAATTGTAGTGACGGAAAACATTTTTAAAAAATTAGAAGCGGGTATGCCGAAAATGAAGGCATGCAGGGAAGGCTCGGAAGAAATATTCTTTGCCGTTATTTCTACTTCTATTACACTTGCAGTCGTATTCCTTCCCATCATGTTTTTACAGGGCTTTGTTGGAAGTTTATTCAGGGAGTTCGCAGTAGTGGTTGCAGGTGCTGTATTGATCTCTGCATTTGTTTCGCTGACGTTAACGCCGGTGTTGAATTTAAAGCTGGCAAAAGATGTCCATAAACAATCCTGGTTTTACAGAAAGAGTGAACCATTTTATAAAGCAATGGATGAAGGATACCAGGAAACATTGCGCTCTTTTATGAAAGTACGCTGGGTGGCGTTGGTGATCATCGCGGTTTGCTTTGTCATTTCATTTTTTATCGGGAAGAGCTTGCCGTCAGAATTAGCGCCGTTAGAAGACAGGAATGTATTGCGCGTTTCCTTAACGGCTCCTGAAGGAACTTCCTATGATTTTATGCAAAACTATGTAGACAATGTAACACAGTTTGTAATGGATTCTGTACCTGAAGGAGAAATTGTATTAAGCGTTACGGCTCCAGGTTTTGCAGGCGCAGGTTCTGTGAATTCAGGGTTTATGCGTATACGGTTGAAAGATGCTGACAAGCGAAAACGTTCGCAAAGCCAGATCGCGCAATATCTCAATAAAAATTTGTCTGCATTTAATCTCGGTAAAGCGTATACGATTGAAGAACAAACGATCTCTGTTGGCTCGGCAAAATTCGGTTTGCCTGTACAATTTGTTTTACAAAACTTTGATTTTGAAAAGATACGTACAGCCTTGCCAAAATTTATGGATGAAGTGCAGAAAAGCCCTGTGTTTGCAGGCTTTGATGTGAATTTAAAATTCAATAAGCCCGAGCTGAATATCAAGATAAATAAAGAAAAAGCAAATTCACTTGGCGTTTCCGTATTGGATGTTGCACAAACATTGCAGTTTGCATTAAGCGGTAGAAGGTTTGCTTATTTTATTATGAATGGCAAGCAATACCAGGTGATCGGACAGGTAGAGCGAAATCAACGCGAAAGACCCGACGACCTTAAAAGTATTTATGTAAGAAATAACAAAAATGAATTAATACAATTGGATAATGTAGTGGATATTATTGAACAGGCAAATCCACCGCAGCTTTATCATTACAACAGGTTTAAATCCGCCACTGTTTCTGCAGGTCTTGCACCCGGAAGAACTTTGGGAGATGGAATTGCTGAAATGCAGCGTATTGGTAAAAAAGTTTTAGATGAATCATTTTCTACATCTCTTGCCGGTTCTTCAAGGGATTTTGCGGAAAGCTCATCCAACACTACGTTTGCATTTTTATTAGCGCTCATTTTAATATTCCTGATCTTAGCTGCACAGTTCGAAAGCTTTATAGACCCGATCATTATTATGGTCACTGTTCCGCTTGCCTTAGCAGGAGCATTATTATCTCTCTGGATATTCCAGCAAACACTCAACATTTTCAGCCAGATCGGGATGATCATGCTGATTGGTCTTGTTACCAAGAACGGTATCTTAATTGTAGAGTTTGCCAATCATCAGCGTCGCGAAGGAATGCCTAAGATGGAAGCTGTAATACATGCGGCTGCTATGCGTCTTCGCCCTATTTTGATGACAAGTCTTGCAATGGCTTTAGGCGCAGTGCCGATCGCGATGTCGCTGGGCACGGGATCTAAAAGCCGTGTATCATTAGGAATTGTAATCATAGGAGGAATAATGTTTTCACTTATTCTGACATTATTTGTTATACCGGCAATGTATACGTTTATGTCAAGAGCACCAAAAACAGAAGAAAAACAAATTGCAGGTTCTCCGGTTAAAAAGGAACCGAAAGCTTAATCAAAATAATAGAAATGAATCAATTGAAAAATATATCGAAGTACATGCTCACTTTCATTTTCACTTTCACTTTCATTTATCAAATGAGAGCACAGGAATTGCTTACTCCTGAAGACGCAGTGGCATTTGCAGTGAGTAAAAATTTTGATATTGTGATTGCAAAGAATGAAGCGGACATTGCGAGGATAAACAACAACAGGGGAGAAGCAGGAATGCTGCCGATTATCGATATTACAACAGGAGATGCATTCAATCTCAACAACATCAATCAAAAATTTACAACTGGTCAGAACGTGGTTAAAAACTGGGTTCCTGTAAATAGCTTTAATGCATCTGCACAATTAAACTGGACAGTGTTTGATGGATTAAAAATGTTTGCAACAAAGAGAAGATTGGAAGCCTTGCAATCGCAAAGTGAAATTCAGCTGAAGGAACAGATTCAAAATTCAATCGGCGATGTGCTGACTGCGTATTATGATGTCGTTCGTCAGGTGCAGCAATTGAAAGCTTATGATTCAACGATTCGGTTGTATGATGAACGCGTAAGTTTATCGCAGCGTAAATTTGATGTAGGCTATAGCGATAAGACGCCATTGTTGCAGGCACAGGTTGATTATGCGCAGCAAAAAATAAATATCGTCAAACAGCAATCGCTGGTAGAGGAAGCCAAAGCAAATCTCAATAAAATAATCGGGAGAGCTCCGGAAATAGTATTTAATGTGATCGATAGTATTTCGATCAACTACGAGCCAAGTCTTCAGGATGTAAAAGATACCGCGCTTCAACAGAATTATTCGATACTTGCCGCGATGAAGGATATCGATATTGCGAAGTTTGAAAGAAAGGAAATTAATTCACAGCGTTTACCAAGGATTAATTTTGATGCAGGATATGGATTTACACAAAACAATAGCAAGGCAGGATTGCAATTATTCAATCGTTCTTACGGACCGTTATTAGGTGTGAATGCTACTATTCCAATTTACCAGGGAGGTGTGGTAAAGAAAAGGCTTGAAGCCAATGCCGTTAATATTGGCATACAGCAACTACAGGTAGAGCAATTAAAAAATGATGTGAGCACCCAAGTGCTCGTGGCATACAGGAATTATCAATATGCAAAACAAGTGATGGATTTAAACCTAGAGGCGATTAAAGCTGCGAATGAGAATGTAACTATATCGATGGAACGTTATCGGTTGAGTGAAGCCACCTCGCTGGAAACGCGGGAAGCGCAGAACAGTTATCAAGAAGCGCTGTACGACCTGATCCTTTCACGTTATAATGCGAAGATCGCAGAAATACAATTGAAGAAACTCACGAACGGTTTGATTAAATAGTGAGAAGCATTTTTTTTTGGTTGAACTAATTGCACGGCGGAAGAAATTCCGCTGTTTTATTTTATTTTCAGGGCTTTCAAAAGTACTTTAGCATTCGTTTCTCCGTCAATTTTCTTTATCCACTTCTTATTCTTATTAAACATCACGATGCTTGGAAAGCTGGAGAACTGTATTTGCTTTGTCAGCGTATTGTCTTTATCCTGCCCGATATAAATATTGGAAAAAGAACTCAGGAAGTAATCGAAATAAAATTTACGGATAGTAGAAAAATCTTCGTAGGAAGTCAACACGAATTGCGTCTCTTTAAATTTCGCGATATTATCTACAATGCTTTTCACTGTGCGTTGGCAATGATCGCAGGTCGGACTGAAATTAATAAAGACCGTATTCTTATTTTCTTTCAGATCCTTTTGCGTGATATAGCTTGTGCTGTCCATTTTTAGTATCCTGAATGTTGGGAATGGAATGGCATCTTTTTTTTCTGCCAAAGAAATGTTTGCAAGAAAAAATAAAACGAAGAGGAGTGAGAATGAATTTTTCATAGTTACTAATCTACAAAAATCAATCCAAAAAAAATCCCGGCACAAATAACCGGGATTAAATTTTATATTGGCTTGAGCCGGAATATTATTTTAATTGATTGACGATCGCTTCAAAAGCCTGAGGATCGTTCATGGCAAGATCAGCCAATACTTTGCGGTTGATATCGATCTTCGCATCTGCTAATTTTTTAATAAAAACAGAATAAGACATTCCCAAAGGGCGAACCGCAGCGTTGATACGAACAATCCACATGCTCCTGTAATCTCTTTTCTTTAATTTTCTTCCTACGAAAGCATACGTTAAACCTTTTTCAACGGCATTCTTTGTAACCGTCCATACATTTTTTCTCCTGCCATAATATCCTTTGGCAAGTTTGTATACTTTCTTTTTTCTATCTTTTGCTGCTACTGCATTAACCGAACGTGGCATGATCTATATTTTTTAAAAGTTGATTATTTATTGTATTGAATTCTTATTAGTTCATACATAATAAGCTCTTGATATTTCCTGTATCGCATTTCTTAACCAAAACGGTACCGGTCAGATTTCTCTTCTGTTTCTTTGTCTTCTTGGTTAAAATGTGACGCTTATAAGCCATTGCTCTTTTTATCTTACCGCTTCCGGTTACTTTAAAGCGTTTTTTAGCGCTTGAATTGGTTTTCATCTTTGGCATAAAATCTTTTTAATAGCTGAAAAATCTGTTTATCTGGCTTTAGCTTTAAAACAGGGTGCAAAGATAGGACATTATTCGGAAAATTCAACTATCCCGGATGTAAAATCAAGGTGAAATATGAACGAATGTGGGGAAAATCCTTCTCTGTTAATACTAAGGTCATTATTTTAGCTGGACCTTATCGTTATATTTTTCAACGGCTTTTACCAGGTTTTTCTCCTTTTTGATGATTTTGATTAATTTTTCATCATTTCCCACCAGTTTTAATAAGTTATCGGTAGTGAGGGGAAACAACTGCTTGCTGTTTTGATTCGAATAAAAAACGGAATAATATTTATTTTCAACAGGGACAACACTGTAAAGGGAAATACTGTCGTTTGTTTGCTGAAATACCCAACAAGAATCATGAGGCAGTGCGGGGAAATTCAGATTGTCATCTCCGAGCGCAATAATGTATTTGGTGTCATTGGGATAAATTTTCCGAATGATCTTTCTTTTATCCTTGATTACAAGTGCATGAATGCTGTCAGACATATCAATTTCACCGAAAACATTCAGGGTGCTGTCATTTTTTAGTTTGATAGTATAATTATCTTTTGTATTTGCTTTAGGAACGTAAGTTGGATTGCCAACTCTGAAATATATTGTTTGCTGATGTTTGAGGAAATAATCATAAGAGGCGTTATTCTGCGCCTTAATTGTAAAGGATGATATGAAAATAAATGTGAAATATAACAGCGGTTTCACTTGTTACTTTTTCTTCGGAGCGATATAAGCGATCATCTTTTTTCCTTCGAGATTCGGCATAGCTTCCAACTGACCAAATTCTTCCAACGCCTGTGCAAATTGAAGTAAAACAAGTTCTCCGCGTTCTTTAAACTGGATCGCTCTTCCTTTAAACTGAACGTAAATCTTCACTTTAGAACCTTCCTGTAAAAACTTCTGAGCATGTTTTTTCTTGAAATCCAGATCGTGGTCGTCTGTATTAGGCGTGAAACGGATCTCTTTCACTTCTGTTTTCTTTTGTTTCGCCTTAATTTCTTTGTCTTTCTTTTTCTTGTCGTATAAGAATTTATTATAATCTACAATACGGCAAACCGGTGGATCGGCTTTGGGAGATATTTCTACAAGATCAATTTCCTGTTCCTGAGCCATTCGCAGCGCTTGCTCAGTAGGGTAGATGCCTACTTCAATATTTTCTCCAACGAGACGTACCTGTGGTACGCGAATGTCTTTGTTTAATCGATGTTCCGTTTCTTTTTTCTTCGGAATAAAAGGTCTTCTCTTAGGTATCAAATTTATTTTTTTAATGAATAATGATGAATCAGAAATTAATATACTGATTCTTCCTGCAATAATACGGCAAAGTCTTCAATAGTTAAAGCGCCAATATCTCCTTTTCCATGTTTTCTGACAGAAATCTGTTTATTTTGTTCTTCCTTCTCCCCAATAATAGTCATGTAAGGGATTTTCATCATTTCCGCATCGCGAATTTTCTTCCCGATTTTCTCTGCGCGCTCATCGATTTTTACACGAAATCCTTTTTCTTTTAATGCTTTTACAACGGTTTCGGAATATGGAATAAATTTATCACTGATCGGTAAAACAGCGATTTGCTTCGGCGCCAGCCACAGCGGAAAATTTCCTGCATAATGCTCTAATAAAAATCCGATGAAACGCTCATGCGTACTCAACGGCGCACGGTGAATAATAATCGGGTATTCTTCCTGGTTATCTTTATTCGCATATTTTAAATTGAATCGTTTTCCCTGTGCGAAATCCACCTGGTTTGTTGCCAAAGTAAATTCTCTTCCAATGGCTGAATAAATTTGTATATCGATCTTAGGTCCATAAAAAGCTGCTTCATCCGCCACTTCATCAAATGGAATTCCCGAGCTGACCAACACATCTCTTACCATGTTTTCTGTTTCTATCCAAAGCTCAGGCTCGTTCATATATTTTTGCCCGAGCTTGGATGGTTCATGTTTACTGAAACGCATTTTAAATTTATCGATTCCGAAGATCTTGAAATACTTCAGGTACATCGCATTTACTGCGCGGAATTCGGATGCAAATTGTTCCTTTGTACAATAAATATGCGCATCGTTTATCGTCAGCGACCGTACACGCATCAATCCAAATAAGCTTCCTGAATCTTCATAGCGATAACACATGCCGTATTCCGCTAATCGTATCGGAAGATCTTTATATGATTTAGGCATGGCTGCAAAGATCTTATGGTGATGGGGGCAGTTCATCGCCTTCAGATAATACTTTACATTGTCCAGTTCCATTGGCGGGAACATACTTTCTTTATAATAAGGAATATGTCCGCTTCTGATGTACAGCGCTTCCTTCGCAATATGGGGCGTTCGAACCCGCAAATAACCGGCTTCTTCTTCCTCTTTTTTAGCCAGCTCTTCCAGTTTTTCAATCAGGAATCCGCCATTAGGCAACCATAATGGTAAACCCGGACCAACTTCATCATCAAACGTATAAATTTCCAGTTGCTGACCTAATTTCCTGTGATCGCGTTTCTCTGCTTCTTCCAGCATTTTCAGGTACTCATCCAGTTCCAGTTGGTTTGGAAAAGTAACTCCGTAAATTCTTGTCAGCTGTTTTCTTTTTTCATCGCCTCGCCAGTATGCGCCCGCGAGCTTCATTAATTTTATTGCCTTGATGTGCCCGGTATGCGGGATATGCGGTCCGCGGCAAAGATCTGTGAATTCTCCCTGCGTATAAAAAGTGATGGAGCCGTCCTCCAATCCTTCCAGTAATTCCAACTTGTATTCGTCACCTTTATCTTTAAAATAAGAGATCGCTTCTTCTTTTGAAATGGGCTTTCTTTTGTACTCATTCTTCTTATTTGCGAGTTCAAGCATCTTCTTCTCGATCTTCTCTAAATCGCTTAATGTCAAAGTAGTATCACCTGTATCTATGTCGTAATAGAAGCCATGTTCAATCGGAGGACCTATGCCGAATTTAATGCCTTTATAAAGCGATTCGATCGCTTCCGCCATTAAGTGCGCTGAAGAATGCCAGAACGTTGATTTTCCTTCTGTATCATTCCAGGTCAGCAATTTAACCGTAGCATCTTTTTCTATGGGCAAGGTAGCATCCATTACTTCGCCATTGACTTCAACAGCCAATACCTTTTTAGCTAAGCTGTTGCTCAGCTGATTCGCAATTTCCAAAGCAGTAATTCCGCTGTTGAATTCTTTTTGCGCGCCGTCGGGAAATGTAATTTTTACACTCATAATTTATAATGGAGCAAATTTAGAAAATTGCAATCAGAAATAAGTGCAGCTTATAAACAATTGATGATTTATAAATGCGCTGTCATGTTTGTCATCCTCGCGAAAGCGGGGATCTCAATAATTTAGCAAACTGCCAAGTCCATGAGATCCCCGATCAGGTCGGGGATGACAGTTAGATTTGGTTGATCAGGCAACCATTACTGTGGATTTATAAATGAATAACTTGCAACTGAAATTGAATTGCATTGTTACATTAAAAATTACAAATGGATAAAAATTACATCGTTCCTGCAAAAACTCATATCGGTCATGTCCATTTAAAAGTATCGGATCTTGAGCGTTCACTGGGGTTCTACCGCGATCTGTTAGGTTTTGAAGTCACTACCATGTACGGCGATCAGGCTGCATTTCTTTCCGCAGGCGGTTATCATCATCATATCGGGTTGAACACCTGGCACAGCAAGGGCGCACCTCCTGCACCGGAAAATGCAGTTGGTTTATATCACACTGCAATAGTATATCCCACAAGAAAAGATCTTGCCATTATTTTTGATCGCTTAAGAAGAGCATATTATCCGATGACCGGTGCAGCAGATCATGGCGTTTCCGAAGCGCTGTATTTAAATGATCCTGATGAGAATGGCGTGGAATTGTATTGGGACCGTCCGAAAGAATTATGGCAGCAGAAACCGGATGGATCTTTGGAAATGTTTACGAAAGCGCTGGATTTGGAAGGTTTGCTGAGAGAGTTAGATAAGTGAAAGTGAGAATGCGAATTTTATTACGGGATAAATTTATATCCGATCCCTCTAACCGTTTCAATATGTTGCTTACCTAATTTTTTGCGAAGTTTTTTGATGTGCGTATCAATGTTTCGGTCACCCACAATGATATCATCTCCCCAAACTTTCAACAAAATAAATGCACGCTTAAAAACTTTCCCGGGACGGGAAGTAAGCAATAAAACCAATTGAAATTCTTTCTTAGAGATCTTAAGCGGATCGCCTTTTTTTAAGATGATCATTTGTTCTTCATCAATTTCCAGGTTACCGAATGTTTTACTTTCTTTCAGCAATTCTTCCTTTTCATAGCTTCGCCGCAACAATGCCTTTATGCGATTAAGAAATAACCTTGACCTTGCAGCTTTAGAAATAAATTCATCGGCGCCGGCTTCAAATGCGGTGATCTGTGTAAAGTCATCGGAACGGTTAGATAAAAAAACGATTGGCAATTTCGCCAATGCAATATCGGCACGAATATCCCAGCAAATTTCGATACCGTCAGATTCATTCAGATCTACTTCCAGAATAAGGAGATCAGGTTTTTCTTTTTTGATGACAGCCGGGAGATCTTTCGTTTTCACGACTTCCGTAAACTTGAAATTTTCCGACTTAAATGCTTTGATCGTATTGTCGATACTCGCTTTGTCTTTATCAGCTATCAGTATGTGGTACTTCCTGCTTTGGATCGCTTTTGTGTCCATAAGTTGTTTGTCACTACTAATATATTCCATAAAAACAGTACGAGGTGATGATATATGTAATCTACTTAAAAAATTCACACAAAGAACAATATTACTTGTTGTGAATTTGATGCGTTATTGATAAATGATCTTTTCCGTCGCTAATACATTTGACGAATGGTCTGATAGACGGATAAGATATATTCCTTTTTGAAGATGATCTAAGCTGATGGAATTATCCGGCAAAGGAATAAATTTTTGCTCCATTACTTTTTCACCATAAACATTAAACAGCTGTACGATGGAAGCGGCATTTGCATTGCTGTTATTTGGTAAGTGAATATGAATGATATCACCTGAAGGATTAGGAAAAACAGTAAATGAATTTTGCGGCATTTGCGTATTCACCTTTAAAACAATTTGATTGCAATCCAATATCCTGTACAGGAAACGCGTCATTTTGTTGATCATGCTGTCGAATACAGGCTGGGCAGCTCTGCCGCTGTCCTGGTCTAAATAGGGCACATGTCCTGTGCCTGAAACAGTATAGAGATCATAATACATGCCTAATCTTCTTGCCTGAGCGGAGATTACCTGGCTGCCGGAAACCATTGGCAAACTCGGAATAAAATATGGATAAAACGTGCCATAAGGAATGGTGAGATCGACTTCATTATGGCAGCTGAATACTGGAATATCTGTATTGTTGTTCATATATTTCACATCGCGCAGTGCACCGCTTACATTGATGACTGCCTTGCATTTTGAAGAGAAACCGGGATTGCCGCTATTTCCTTCCAATCCGCCTAAATCGTATATATAGGGTCTGAAATTTTTTTCAAGTTCATTTGTGTCATCCATATAAGCCGTATGCAATGCGGCAATACTGCCGGCAGAATCTCCGCCGATGATAATTTGCGCGGTATCAATTCCAAAAACATTACCATCCAGGATCGCATTTCTTCTGAAAAAACGAATGGCTGCTTTGTAATCCTGTACAGCCCGCATTACAGCTTTTATCATCACCTCCGGTTGAACTAATGCCAGCGGTTCACTTTCGAGCCTGTAATTAATAGAAGCCGTAACGTATCCTTTTTTTGCCATTGCTGTACACGGCAACGAAGATTCAATGGTATTCTTATTTCCTCCTAAAAAACTTCCTCCATGAGCCCAAAGGATCAGCGGGCGTTGTGTTTCAACATCTCCATCCGGGACATAAACATCCATAGTGAGCCTTATGGTGTCACCATTGCTGGCAACCGCGCTACCGAATTGTACATCCCTGATAACAGTTACTGAATTAAAAATATCCTGCACATACCTGCCGTTGCATTGTGCTTCGGTATGGAATTTGAGTATAAAGAACAGGAAGGATAAAAGTAAAATTTTCTTCATTGGATTTAATTTCTATAAAATTAATAAAACCAAGTATTTTAAGCTAATTTTGAACTATCTAAATCACATTCTTGTTAACATAATATGAAAAATATGAAGTATAAATTATTAGGAATTTCATTCATGCTTGTGCTGTCTTTTATCGGTTGCAATGCAAAGAATAATTCGAAAGCATCTGCAAGTGTAATGGATGCAGTAGGCGGTAAATCCGTTTATGATTTTACCATGAAAGATATTGACGGGAAAGATGTTTCCTTATCACAGTATAAAGGAAAAATAATTGTTATTGTGAATACTGCAAGTCAATGCGGCTTGGTTGGACAATTAAGTGAGATCGAATCATTTTATAAGGATTATAAAAACCGTGGTGTTGTGGTACTTGGATTTCCTGCCAATAATTTCTTAGGACAGGAGCCATTGGGAAATGCCGATATAAAAGCATTTTGTTCAAAAAATTACGGTGTTACTTTTCCACTGTTTTCAAAAATATCTGTGAAGGGAAATGATATAAATCCATTATATAAATATCTTACCAGTAAATCGGAGAACGGGGTTGTGGATGCACCTGTAAAATGGAATTATCAGAAATTTATTATTAATAAAGACGGAAAATTGGTGACTTCTTTGAGTCCGCGTACAACCGTAAAAGATCAGGAGTTCTTACAAACTATAGAGGACTTGTTAAAATAAAACAAGGTCTGAACTTAGGAATCTGGGGCTTGGAATTTTCCAAGCCTTTTTTTATATTACAAGATGTTAGTCAACCTGCAGCGTTCCATTATTTTTCATCCAAAAAAGTTAGCGAAGGATCACGTTTTTAAAAGTGATTATCCGTTGACGGAGTATTTTTTTGAGTTTAATATTCAGGGAAATGATTACTTCATCAATGTGGTTCATCTGCGTGCAGAAAATTCAAAAGGATTGGTTTTTTTTCTTCACGGGACATTTAAGAACATTCAGTTTGCGATCACAAGAGTGGAGGAATATCTTCTTAATCATTATGATGTGGTGATCATGGATTACCAGGGATACGGGAAAAGTACAGGAAAGCTTACAGAGGAGTTGTTGCACGATGTTGTTGAAATGACTTTTGAAAAAATTAAAGATGAACTGAAATACAAAGGAGAGATTATTATCTGTGGCAGATCGTTGGGGACTGCATTAGCAAGCAATCTCGCAGGTAAAGTAAATCCTAAAAAACTCATTCTTATTTCTCCTTACTACAGCATGCCCGACCTGTTTCATTATCATTCAAGATTTAATTTTCCAAACTTAAATTTCCGGTTCGAAAATTATACTTATTTACCGATGGTAAACTGCGAAACGTTTATTCTTCATGGCGATAGAGACAAATTGATCCCTTCAAAACTTTCAAAAAAACTTATACCGCATTTAAAAGATCAGGAAAACTATAAAGAGATTTCGGGTGCCGGGCATTTTGATGTCCATACTTATCCAAAGTATAAAGAAGCAATTAAAAATATTCTTTCCTAACTGTTTTATTTTCAAACTTATAGAATT
>JAQBNI010000143.1 GCA_028288625.1 Bacteroidota bacterium
AATATTTTGGAGGAAATAATTACAATACTTTTGTTGCTTCTCGTTGCAAATTTCTTTATCATGGGTTTCTTTGGCTGGACTGCCTCTGCACTTGATTTGCATATATTTTATGAATATGAATTAGAGATAAATCCGGATCGCGATTATATCTTTTGGGGCGCGACAAACAAGATTGAAAGTTACCTGGAAGCAAATGATATAAGCAATGCAATCAAAACCAGGATCAGGATTTATTATATTCTGATAAAAATGGGAAGAATATTTTCGATCTTATTTTGTTTATTGATTTTAGCATTAATAATTTCAATTATGATTTGGGTGAGCAATGAATATTAATTATGCAAATGATTTTTTTTCAATCGTAGTGTTATATAAAGTAAATTGAAAGGCGTTTATTTTTATATCTCGCGAATACCATATACTTTTGCAGTATGCAGGATAAACTCGTTATAGCGGAAAAAGAATTTTCATCTCGTTTATTTCTCGGAACGGGAAAATTCGGTTCGCCTGAATCGATGCGGGAAGCCGTAAATGCTTCCGGAACGGAGCTGGTCACCGTTGCATTAAAACGCATCGATCTTAAAACACAATCGGATTCTATCCTGATGTATTTAAAAAATACAAACGCAAATTTATTGCCGAATACCAGCGGTGTTCGAACTGCAAAAGAAGCGGTGTTCGCCGCGCAGGTGGCACGCGAAGCACTGGAAACAAACTGGCTCAAACTCGAAATCCATCCTGATCCGCGCTATCTTTTACCGGATGCGATTGAAACATTAAAGGCAACCGAAGAACTGGTGAAACTGGGATTTATTGTATTGCCTTACATACACGCGGATCCTGTGTTGTGCAAGCGTTTGGAAGAAGTGGGCACGCATGCAGTGATGCCATTAGGCGCGCCTATCGGCAGCAACAAAGGTCTCGAGACAAAAGAATTCCTGCGCATCATTATTGAGCAAAGCAACGTGCCTGTGATAGTGGATGCAGGCATTGGCGCGCCATCTCATGCAGCGTATGCGATGGAGTTAGGCGCGGACGCCGTGCTCGTAAATACTGCTATCGCGATTGCGCACGATCCCGCGCGGATGGCAGAAGCTTTTAAGATGGCAGTTGAGGCGGGACGAATGGCGTATAAAGCAAGACTGGGAAAATTATCCGATACTGCACAAGCCACCAGTCCGCTCTCTTCTTTGCTCGATTGATTTTTTATCCTAACTTTATTAAAACCGATCTATGTCGAGACCGTTGCAATGTCCGCACTGTGGCGCCAGCGAAGCTAATTTATTACAGGATAATCTTTATCAATGTAAATCCTGCGGAACTATTTATGAGTATGGGGAGAAGGATGAGCCTGTATCTGCATTAAAGCCTCAGGAATTTAAGGAAGAAAATTTACCGCAAGCCCAAAAGAAAATCACAGCGTCCATTGTACTTGGAATTGCATTGCTGATCATCGGTTTTGCAGCGGCGGTATTTTTTTCCGGAAAGATCAAAACAAAATCATCTTCATCCATCAATAAAACTCTTTTTAAAAATTCTAATGAAACCAACAGCAGCTTTACAGTTGTAAATGCGGAGAAAGGTCCGCAGGTCTGGACTCTTTCCCGCAGAAATTCTGATGGATTGACAGAAGTGAGTTATTTTTTGAATCGCGTAGATGCCTTGAAAAATAAGGTGATCAGCTCACTGCAGATCGGGAATACGATCACATGGAAACAAAGCTTTGAAGATGCATACAAGATCGGCGCGCTAAAAGCAATTGGCAATATTTGCTATGTTACCAATGGCAATCAGCTTATCGGTTTCGACGTCAACACACAGCAGCAGATCGTAAACAACGACACACTTATTAAAAGATTTTCGCCACTGGTAAATGGCATTGCAGCTGTTGAAGATGTGTACGATCTCGATGGATTTCAATTGACAACTAAGGAGGGTTATAAATTCTATTATATTCCCGTACCGGGAAAACTGCTGACAGAAAAAGAATATAATGACAGAAAAAGCACGGATGATGAAGTGAGTACTATACAATATGTCTTTACAGACAGCAAGCGTCAGCAGCTGTATAAGATCAACAGGAAAACAGGAAAAATATTTAAAAATAGATTGAATGCTTCCATACTCAGTAATATTATTAATGACAAGAGTGATTGGTATAAGAAGACCTATAAAATAAATTCCCTGGAAGAGTTTATATCAGGTGAGATTTTTTTCAATGGCAATGTTTTATATGCCGATGAAAATAAAATTTTAATTGTTTATCAAACCGAAGCAGAAGATAACTCGCCTGTGGAGGTAAAATATTTGAGCACTGATCAAAAACTTTTATGGACGAGATCCGGCGCAGATGCTGCGGTGTTTAAACCGATGGTAAAATCCGGGAATACTCAAAGCCTGTTGCATGGAAATCAACTGGTGGTTATTCAGCCTTACCAGGAAGCAATTTGTTTGAATGATGAAGATGGAAGTGTTTTATGGGTGTTCAAGCCTTATTAGCGACTAATGTACGGCAATCTTCGTAGTGTGAATACTGCTTCCGTCGACCACTTGTATGATATAAATACCGTCAGCCAGTTGCTTTTTAAGCTCGAGGTTTAGTTTATTAAAGCCTGTTTGCACCTGTTTATTTTCGTGGTATAATTGTTTCCCGGAAATTTCAAATACGTTGACTGCAACCTGCTTGTCTATAGAGGAATTTAATTCTACAATGATATTTTGCGGGCTGGAATAGATATGTAATGTTTCGGTTTCATTACATCTCACTTGTATGAGTGGGTAGATCGTTTGTTTGCCATTCCAGTCAACTTCTATCAGTCGGTAATAACTATCAGGAGATACCATTACAGAATCAGTAACAGTATATGTTTTCGGCGTGTTTGAATAACCGGCTGCAGCAATGATCGCAACATCTGAAAACTGCGTGCCGTGAACAGAGCGCTGTAAAATAAATTTGCTGCTGTTTTGTTCGCTTGCAGTTTTCCATGTCAGCATCACAGATCGTTCATCAATACAATTTCCAATAAAGCTGACCAGTTCAACAGGTAATGCCGAAGTGTATCCGTCGCCGCCGCCTGGTGCAAAATCTGAGAATCCTGAATAACCCACGCCGATAATATTATAATAGCCCGATGTAAGGCAGGGATCGCCACCTCCGGCATAAGCGCTCCAGTCCACTGTTCCCGTAGGCGCTTTCAATGCACGGTATACATTTTTATAAACTAATCCAGATACGAGCACATCTTCATTCGGGTAGAGGTTTAAATTCTTCAGGTTTGGATGCAGGTAAATGTCATAATCAAAAGTAGTGCTTGTACTGCTTGCCATATTCCATTTTCCTTCACCGGTCATATCGGAATACTTATAAAATTTTTGTGCACCGCTGCAGGTGAAATAAATAGGACCAACCATGCAGATTCCGGGGTCGCCCGGAATAAATTTCGCAGCGGCTTTATCGCTGCCTAAGAAATTGGTAGATGATTTTATATCTATCTGCAGCGGATTATATGCTTCACCGGAGACAGCATCTCCAATCGGATATTCATAAGTTGCTGCCGAATTAATTCCTCTTTCCAAAGTTCCATAAACATATTTGTCATCACCATAAATTCCGGTGCTGTTCGGTGTCTCATAACCTGTAACTGCACCTGCAACACTTGGATTTGTCACAGAAAATTTATTGGAATTTGTTTTTAAAATACCACCGGAAAAATTCAGATTATTTGAAGTCGTTAAATTTACCTGCTGGTCAACCAGTGTTTGTGAAGGTTTCGCGAGTTCAACATTATAAAGGTTGAATGTCCCGCTGCCGCTGATCGTTTGTGTCCCACTTCCGGAAAGCTTAAGGATCCCGGTACCTGCATTGTTTGTGAGTGTACCATTATTTGTGATATCTCCCTTCACTTCAAGCCCTGTACCATTACCATAGCTCGCAGAACTGCCGCCATCATAAGATGCATTAGAGAATAAAGAACCGGTACCAATATTTATATTCCCGTTTATCAGCATGAAGGAAGTACTGATATTATTGTTATATACAGTAACTGCAGATAAACCTGTAGTACCAATATTTAAATTTCCTTTTACTGTGCATAAACTTGTGGAAGCTGTGCCTCCACTCAGGATCATAAGTGAATTATTAAAAGAAAATGCAGAACCTGTTTTATTTTCAAAATACAGATCGGGATAATACATACCCGAACTTACAACTGTTGGATTTCCATCGGCATTATATCGGTAGATAAATTTTCCTGATGCAGAAATATTACTAATGCCCGTTTCATAAAAATCTCTGTACTTGCTTGCAGAAGAAGTATTGGTTTTGATTACAGAACCTGCAGCGCCTAATGTCCAGGTAGCATCGTTAGAAGTTCCTGTATTGTCTTCATAGCTTACGCCATTGACGCTCGAACCGCGATCATATAACGTGCCGTTTACAATCAGGTCGGCGCCGGTATGACCATTCATAACAGTCATTAATGCCGTGGTTGAAATTTCAAGCGTATCATCTGTATTGACCGTTACTTTATCAATATTAAGATTAACCGGCAGCGTAACATAATTTTGAATAGTTACTTCGTCACAATTTTTTGCAATCGGATAGGTACATGCTGCAATCCATGGTCCGCCGGAAACATCACTCATTTCCCATGTTGACTCATTTGTCCATAAACCATTGGCAACAGACCTGTACATGAGTTTACTGGTTGGGTTATATTGGGCAGCATTGCTGCTTTCAACGCATTCGGGTGAGCCGGTAGAACCTACTTTCGAATAAAACTGGTAGCCCGTTAATTCAGCTGTACTTCCGCTGATGGTAATACTACTTGTGCCTGAACCGGAAACAGAATAAGCTGATGGTAGTGAACTGACCGTAGTCCAGCCGTTCATTGTGGATGGATCATTGTAATACCATATGTAACTGGTAGATCCTGTAGAGCTCGTAGCAGCTACACTCAGTGAAATTGTATTGGCACAACCTACATCTGCAGGATGTGTTGTGATCGTAACCGTTCTTCCTCCCACTACAAATGGAGGGAAACCCAAATCACTGCAGGTTTCTGTGCTGATTACCCAATCACTGCTTGTATAAGTAGTATTCGGTCCAATTGCAGTGGCTTTGCGTACCTGGCTGAAACCTGGCTGAGAACCTGCGCCATAATTAGGATTATTCACCTTATCAATGATCGTTCCTGATTTTACAAGAAACACCTGGTCATTACCATTCATGCCGCTTGCAGTCGGAATATCCCATGCCTTAGTAACAGAACATGAAGATGCGCTTGTTCCAAGACTGAATATCTTAACAGCCCCGCTGCTGATCGATCCTGATAAGGAATAATCTATTGTATTTGTTCCACCTTTATTACCTGTGGTAACAATCCTTAGCACGTAACTGGTGAGCGTAATTGTAGAACCTGTAGGATTGAAAAATTCAACATAGCTAAGCGTGCCGCCGTTGTAATCATAAACTTCGGAAATATATACATCTGAGCCTGCAGAAGAAGTATTACAGCTGCCATTGTCTGCTAAAAGCGTATACTTTGCCGAAGAAGTTACAGTACAGGCGTCGGAGCCTTTCACTTTAATATAATCAGTTGGTGCACCTGAAGGCACTTGCGCGATGATCGTAGTATTGTCAACCACTGAAAAAGTAGTAGCGTTTACCGTGCCAAACTTTACGACAGTGGCGCCGGTAAAGCCGGTACCCGTAATAGTTACCCGTGTTCCAACCGGTCCGCTCGTTGGGTTAAATGAAGTGATGCTCGCTGATGGTGTGCACGGTAGATCTGTTATAACAGAAATTTCATTTGAATTGCCGGAAGTACAGCCACCGTTATCGGCTCTTACCACATAGTAATAAGTTGTAGAGGAATTCAGGTCTGTTACATCCAGTGAATTTCCTGTAATATTTGCATTCTGATAGCCGGAAACAAAAGTTTGCATGTACTTTCCTTCAACGAGTATATTATCAATGCCGCTGGTACCGCCACTAGCAACAGTGGTATTATTGACGTTGGTATTTGAAGTCATGATCCATCTCAAATAAACTGAAGATTGATTATCACATGCTGACGGTAAAGTGATATTCGATAATACGCCTGTAGTCCAGTTATCTCCAATCGTAACTGTAGCAGGTACATCGGTATAAGTACCTCCGGCGCCGATCTTATATTGAACTTTAAAATTTTTTGGTCCCGTACCCGATGATCTCTGCGCAGAAGAAAATCTCGTATTTGAGTAACCTGTAGTGGAGAAATTTACCTCCCAGTATTTAGAACCCGAACCATTATCCCATCCGGATATAGACGCCGCACTTGTACTGCTTGATTGAACAGGCGTATAAGTAATTGGACCCCCCGTTGCATTATTGGTCAGCGTCTGACTTGTATTTGCAGCTATACCGCCATCCGCTGTTGCATTGTCAGGACTATTAGGAAAATTCCATGAAACTAAATTATCATACGTAGTCCCTATCGTATACACATCCACATAATAACTTGTTGCACCGGAAACGGTATTCCAGTTTGCTGTAAAAGATGTGCTGCCGATAAATGTACCGGCAGTTGCAGTGGGTATAGCAGGTGTATTTATAGCAACAGTGATGCCGTTAGAAGTAGCAGTAGTTGGCGAAGCACAGTTTGCTGTACTTGTCATGATACAAGTGATCACATCACCGTTGGTTAAACTGCCGCTGCTGTATGTAGCGCTAACCCCAAGATCCGTGCTGCCGTTTTTCCACCAGTGATAGGTTGGCGTTCCGCCATTGGTTGGAGTAGGTGTAAAAGTGATAGTCGTACCTGTGCAAACACCGCCTGAAGGACTCGCGGCAATAGTTACAGAAGGAGTTACAGGCGAAGTGATCGACATCGTAATATTATTTGAATTGGCGGTAGCCGATGTTACGCAACTTACCGTGCTTGTCATCACGCAGGCTATTACATCCCCGTTTGTTAAAGCGCTGCTGCTATAAGTCGCACTTACCCCGAGATCGGTGCCGGTGCCAATACCATTTTTCCACCAGTGATAGGTCGGCGTTCCTCCGTTGGTGGGCGTTGGTGTAAATGTTACATTGATGCCTGCACAAACGGCACCTGCCGGACTTGCAGCTATGCTTACAGCCGGTGTCACCGCACCGTTGATTGTTATATTGCTGCCATTGTCACCTGAATTAAAATAAGTAGGTGAGTTGTTGTTAACCACCCGGACCCTGTATCCGGAGCCGGCAGTATAAGCTGCAGGAATTGTAGCAGTAACATCGCCGGCAGTACTTGATACATACGTCAGTAATTGTGATGTAGCATTTGTTGGAAATGTTCCTGTGTTGTTTGAAATTTGAATGTCAAAATGTGGAGTGAAAGAACCTGTTGTAGTAAAAGGTAATGTGATCGTATTCCCCGTACTGTTGCAAAATGGTCCGAAAGAAGTTGCAGTGGTAGTAATGGAAGATCTGTCTCCTAAAGCATAATATCCCGGAACCATACCGGCATTGGAAGTAATGGTAGTACCGATGCTGTTATTGCCCACATATGTATAGTCGCCGGATTGAACACTGCTGCTGTATCCCATAGCTCCCGTTGTTGTTGATATGGAGTTTTCTGTTATCCGAACCGTGCTGCTTGTAAAAGTTCCGCTTACCGTTTCAAGCAGCCAGTTTCTCCCGTCGATGCCGGTTAAAGTTCCGTCAAAAGTACTTGCACCCGTTTCCGATAAAGTAACTTTCATTACGGGGTTCGACGCTGTTATAGGATTTATGATTTCAAATGGTCTGTAATTATTTCCTCCATCAGACAACGGGAATAAATAAGTAGCCGTTCCGTTGATCAGCTTCCAGGTCATTGGTCCTTTCACACATGTGCCGGAAGAGAAAGTTCCGGTGACTGCAGTAGTTGCAGTATTGTTTATGTTTACAAAATTTATTGAAGAAGTTATGAATTGTCCGCTTACAAGATTTAATGAGCCGTCAACAGTATTAAGTACTTTTAATGTAACCCCGCTGGAATTGTTTATGGTTAAATTATTGCAGGAAGCAGGTAAGCCGTTTCCTGTTACTTGTACAGCGTTTCCGATATACGTATAGTTTGCAGCCGTGCTGTAACTTCTTCCACCTGTTGTTAATATATTCCCGTTTGCAATAATGCCTGTAGTAATACCGGCTGTATGCGTTACTTCAATTGTACCACCGCTTGCCAGCGTAAATGATCCCGCTCCTGTAACATTGTAAGGCGATGCCCCGGTTCCGCAGGTGAGCTTGCCGGTTACTGTACAGGACATTCCCGAAGCAACAGGTATGTCAGAAGCCAGAGTAACCTGTGCGCCGCTGCTAACATTGTAAAACATGCTGCCGTTATTCAGTGTTCCGGAACTTGTAAACGTTTGGTTACTCGTTCCGCCGAATATAATGTTTAACTCTGATCCTGTACTTTGCAGTGATTCATCGAATGTAGCTCCCGTGCCTAATAAAAAATTACCTTTTAATGTCAGCGATTGCGGTACGCTTCCGCATGCCGTACTGGAATTCCAGAGTACGCTGCTGGTTCCGGATATTTCAAAATTCCCGTTTACGGTTAATGCATATGATGAGCATGCAGTTTTTAACCGGAGAATATTACTGTTCGTATTTAAAAATTTAAGGTTACCGTTGATGGTTGCCAGGCTACCGCCAAGAGAAGTAGTTGTGCCTAATGACTGTGCACTGCATTCCCATGTAAAATGATGAAAGGTTTGGGACAGACCGGTCGGGATATTGTCTATAACTCCTGTAATATAACAAGTTGATCCGCTGCTCCATGTTGCTGTAGGAATAATTCCTCCGTCTCTCGCGTGCTGATAGATGCCGGTTGTTCCGATGGTTGTGGTGCCTGTGGAAGTATATGATGCGCCCGCATTGGATCCTGTACCGTTTACTTTTAAAGTTCCGCTGATATCTGCAGTGGCAGATGCAGCAAGGATCATAGAAACTGAATTTGAAGAACTGTAATCCAGGGTTAATGAAGCTGTGCTTGCGACAGTAAGATCTGTTCCTGTAACATTTGAAATAGTTAATGTAGTGCTGGCTCCGGAATTTTGGAAGACAACTGTTTTGCCCGCATTGATCGTTAATGAACCAATGGTTGCTGTCGGAACGGATGCAATAGTGACATTTGAATTGACAATCACATTATCGAGCGCTGTCGAAGGCGTTGTTCCGTCACTTAGATCCCAGTTTGTGGAGGTTGTCCAGTTGCCGCCGGTTGCGCCTGTCCAGGTATATGTTTTAGTGGCTGTTGTTGTAAGCGTTTGCGTACATGAATTCCCGCTGGTAGTTGGTGTAGCATTTACTGCCCTGACGCGATAATAATAAGTTGTACCCGGAGATAAGTTTGTGTTTACCGAATAAGTAGTCACATTACCTACATTCAATCCGTTATATCCTGTAACAAAGCTTGCAAAAGTTGAAGAGGTGGACACATCCAAAATATAACTGGAAGCGCCTGTTAAAGAACCCCAGTTTGCGGAAAAGCTTGAAGACGTGATTGCTGAAGCGGCAGAAGAAACAGGTCCTCGCAGGAAATTGATAAAATTGGTATTCGTAGAATTATTTCCCGATCCAAAACTAATGGAGGCAGATCCACCGATGGTAACTCCGGATGTTCCTAAATTAAAATCTCCTATAACTGAGCTTGCATTATTTACATAAGCAATATCTGCCGCCGTGCTGGCACCGTTAGTATTGGTAGTAGTGCCAATTGTTGCCCCTGCAGCAATTGCAGTCCATTGAGTTCCTGCATTTCCTGCTCTTAATGTATGAATGTTACCAGCAGTACCGCTTGTACTGCCTGATTTGATCATACACATATCATTGTTACCCAGATCAAAACTTCCTGCGACTGTAAAATATGTTGTATTAGAGCCGCCGATATCCAGGTTAAAATCCGTACAGCTTGTAGTGATATCAGCCGCAGTAGCCACTGTTGCTTTTATCACTATTAATGTTCCGGCATGAATGCCATTCCAGAAAGAAATATTATTGAATGTTATAGAACCTCCGGCATCACCTGCATTGCTACCGGAAAAATCTTTTACAACGAGGTTTCTTAAATCAGCATTATCCTGGATAACCAGTAATTCTATTATATCATTAGTACCACCGGTATTCCTGTATTTATTAACTACTACACTTTGTCCAAAAGAATTAATACTCCCGATCAACAGGAGTAAAAACAAAACAGCAGGGAGCTTTTTTTTAATGGTGTAAAATATCATCATACCTCAAATACAACTAGTTTTTTAATATACAAAAATTTATAATGCATATTTAATTATACCAACCCTCAAAATTATATAAAAACCACCAATAATGCTTATTAATTTATCAATACCTGAGTGTGGATGTTTATGACCATAAAACTCTTTTTTATTAAAAATTGAGAAAATAGCGGTAATATATTGAGGAATTGTGTGGATATTTAATCTGTTTTCACCGAAAAGGAAAAATTAATGAATTAACAGTTTTCCTGCATGAACATCATTTCCATCAATCGTTTGCAAAATGTAGACCCCTTTCGCTAAATTTTTCCCCGTATTTAAAGTAAACCTGGAACTGCTCTTCACAATATTTTTACTTTCGTGATAAATAAGTTTCCCTGAAATTTCATACATATTAAATTGCATTTCTTTGTCTGCATCAGCATTCATCTGCACTACAATTCCTTCTTCAGGGCTGTAATAAGTTTGCAACACATCCACACCTGAACATTTCACAAAGATCATTTTATGTATCGTCTGCTTTCCATCCTTATCAACTTCTATCAGTCGGTAATAATTTTCATTTGCAGTTACAGAAGAGTCAACTGCAGCGTATGATTTCGGCGAATTTGAAAATCCTGATGCCGCAATATTTTTTATGGAAGCGAAATGTTCTCCGTCTGAAGAATGCTGTAAAATAAATTCCTTGCTGTTGATCTCACTTGCAGTGTTCCAGTTCAGCAGCACCATTTGATCATCAACACAACTCCCCGAAAAATTTGTCAGTTCAACAGGTAAAGTATTTGAGATGCCTGTCGGTACAATTTCATTTCCTAATGCGTAACCGCTGAATGCGAGGAATCCATCATATTCAAAATAAGTATAGCTTCCATAGGCTCCATGCACCGGAGTGACTTGTTCCACTTGTATAGAAGAAGCTGCCGTCCATGCACGTACGCTTCCGCCTGTCCTGTATAAATATAATTTAGGGATGATCGTTGCAGGCGTGTAATTCATCGTTCCCGGAGTAAGAGCATAATAAACATCAAGCGTGTGATTCACATAATCACAATAATTTTGCAGCTCCGTATTATTTACATAAAAGCGGATCTTATAATTGGTGGAAGCACTTGTAATTGTTGGCGTACCGATCCATGTTTTTTCCATAAATAAAGTAGGTGATGCGGAAATAAAATCATTTTCAAAACCTCTTCCGATAGAAGCCGTATTATAAAAATATGTTTCTGCCGTAAGATCGCCGTGATCAACATTCGCATTATTTTTTATGTAGAAAATAATTTTATCAACTGCATCTAAATAAAACCTGCTTTCATATTGCCGCAGCTGGCAGGTGTAATTCTGATCATCAGTAACAATATCAAAATTTGCACGCAAAGATTGTATCCAGGTATTGTTTGCTGTATTGTTCGGCGACCCGGGAGTTTCTAATGCATTCGGTGACGGCGAAGTTGTTTTTGCCCAGTTGCGTTTGTACCTGTAGTCGTAATCAAGTGAATCTTCATTTGCATAAGTAACATTTGTTGTTCCGGAAAAATAAAGTGCATTGCTTCCATACGTAGCAAAATCAGGGTGATTATTCGCGTTCATAGCACAAGTTATACAGTTTGAACCTCCTCCTTTGTTGCCATAGGATAATCCCATAAAATACGTTCCGGATTGATCGCGGATCTGCACGGCATCTCCCGCATTTCTAAATTGTACGGTTCCCATATCGGGACTTACATAAGTTGAAGGTGTATAAGAATCGTAAGAAGTGTTGCTCGGTAAATTGCAATCGCTGGAAAAATAACTGTTTGCAGATGCTGAAGAGCATTGTCCTGAATTATAATAATTCACGCCCACCACGTACACGTAATCAAGGTTAGCATCTGTCTCGTCGTCCGCTAATCCAAGGCTTGTGATCTTTCCATTTTTCGCCGGTGTTCCACCGGTTTGGTCGTTTGCATAAATCACAATGATAGAACCCACCGGTACTTTTTCCCACGTGCAGATATTGCTAAATTTTATGTGACCGTCGGCAATACCAAGCTGCGTTCCATATCCGCCGCTGAAGATACCGCTGTTATCATCAATGATCCAGCCGCGCAAATCAACAGTAGTCCCCGGAACACCAATTACGACCAGTTCAATGTATGCTGCATTTCCTGCGCCTTGTGAAAATTCATTCAATACCACTCCTTCTGTTACGTCATCATCTATGATCGTCATTTGATGTACACTGGGCGAAGGCGTAACTGCAGAGCCGCTTATTCGCGTCAGCGAAAAATTCCTGTACTTATTCGATTCAGGAAGCGCATCATTTAAAATTGTTACCGTTGCATATTGCGTTTGAGGATATGTACCTGATGCTAAAAAAGTAAGATCGGTTGTTGAAAAAGTAAAATCAGTCACCGCAGATGCAGTTCCCGTTCCGGCATCAGCAACACGCAAAACAAGATCAGTACCCGGTGCCGTATTCACCGTTACGCCAATTTGATACGTTCCCGCATTTTCTATAATACTGCCCGAAGTAAATTCAAATCCGGCAGTCAACGGCGTAGTTACCGTTAAAGTTGCTGACGATGAAGTAACAGATGCACATGGTGAAGCTCCGCTAACAATGCACCGGTATTGCCAACCGTCCATAGCAAATGTAGTCGCCGGCGTTGTATATGTAACTGATGTCGCCCCGGTAATATTATTCCATCCGCTTCCCTGGTTTTCCTGCCATTGATACGTTAATGATGTTCCTGTCGAAGTAACCGAAAATGCTGCAGTATTTCCGGAGGATACCGTTTTATTTACGGGAGACGCCGTTATAGAAACTGCAGTATTAATAACTACAGCATACGGTCCAATTGCACCGGTCGACCAGCAAAACGTGCCGTTGTCTTGTGCTCTCACATAATAATTTCCGCTTGTGCTTACATTTAAAGAAGAAGCGGCATCATTAGCTGTAGCAGTTCCTAAGGCTGCGGTTTCCCAGTAATATGTAATACCTGCAGGAGCAGATCCTGAAAAACTTAATGCAGTATTTGTGCACGCAGGCGTAGTTCCTGAGATACTTCCTGTGGGATCTGCAGGAGGAGAACAACTTAATATTCCCGTTAATTGCACGTCATCCACAAGCCATCGCTCGTTCGTAGAATTATTAAACAGCGTGATCCTGATCTGTAAATTCGCAACTGCCGGGAGCGAAGTAATATTTACAGTACTGTATCCATCCGTTGTCCTGCTGCCGCCTCCGCCCGGCGTAAATGCAACAGGCGTATTGTTGCCGTCATAAGCCGTGGTGGCAACACCTGTTGCGCTGTAAGCCCAGTACGCATTTGAATTTCCGTTTACCGTTATAGTACTCCACCAGTTCGTTCCGCCATCCGGACTGATCTCGATTTTAAACAAGTCAGCTGCATCCATCCCGTTTCCGGTACTGCCAATAGAAAACGCAGCAAGCCGCAGGGAAAGTTGTATAGATGAATAACCGCCGGTATTGATAGAGGAAGAAGTAAGTGTAGCCGTTCCGTTACTCATTCCGTAAGCATGAGATCCTTCAATGGCAAAGGGTGAAGTTGCAGGTCGGTCGCCCGCAGCGGAATTTCCCGTATAATAACTTCCGCCTGATACCGTAAATAATGAAGAAGAATTATTTAATCCGTCAGACGTAATGACCGCAGCAGTTGATAATTGGCAAAGGAATACCAGTATAAGAAAAATGTCAAGTTTTTTCATACGTCTTGTTCAAGAAGATCGGGGGGAATCTACAGCTCTAAAGAATTAGTACTCAAAAATAATTATAAAATCGCACATTTGATATATAAAACCAAGTTAACTCTTGTATAAATCGGGCTTTGTGTGTAAGTTGCAAAAAAATTGTGGATTGAAAATTAATGCTTTGAATTTCAATGATATATGTTCAAAAATAAGTATATAAATTATAGATGGGAAGATATTTCTGCATCAATTTTTGATGTGCATCAAAATACCGTAAAAGCAATTTTATCGGGTGAAAATAAAGCAGCAGAAAAAATGGAAGATTTTTCTGCGCTGATCTCTCCCGCGGCATTTCCTTTTTTAGATGAAATGATAGCATTGAGTTCGCGAATTACACAGGAACGATTTGGTAAAAATATTCATCTTTTCATTCCATTATATCTCAGCAATGAATGCCAGAATATTTGTACGTATTGCGGGTTTTCTTTCACTAATAAAATTGCGAGGAAAACATTAACAGATGAAGAGATCATCAAAGAAATAGAGATCATAAAATCCTATGGCTATGATAATGTTTTACTCGTTACGGGCGAAGCAAACCAAACGGTTGGCGTTGATTATTTATTGAATGCAGTAAAAATTGTGAAGCAATATTTCTCGCAGGTTTCCATTGAAGTGCAGCCGCTTGAACAAGATGAATATGAATTATTAAAAAATGAAGGGGTGTATGCTGTCTTGGTCTACCAGGAAACTTACAACAAGGAAACCTATAAAAAATTTCACCTGAAAGGGAAGAAGTCGAATTTTGAATATCGACTGGATACGGCGGACAGGCTTGGAAAAGCAGGGGTTCACAAGATAGGGTTGGGCGTATTGCTCGGTCTGGATGACTGGAGAACGGATAGTTATTTTAATGCATTGCACCTGGATTATTTGCAAAAAAATTACTGGCAGACAAAATATTCTGTTTCCTTTCCAAGGATCAGACCGCATGAAGGAGGCGATGACCAGGTTTCTGCGATGACTGAAAAGGAACTGGTGCAGCTGATATGCGCATATCGGATTTGTTTTCCAGATGTTGAATTATCGCTGTCGTCGCGGGAGCGCGCACTGTTTCGCGATGCGATGATCTCCTGCGGTATCACCTCGATGAGTGCAGGAAGCAAAACAGATCCGGGTGGCTATGCTTCACAGGAAAATAATTTAAAGCAATTCGAAACGCACGATACACGTACTCCAGAGGAAATGTCGACCATCATCAAATCAAAAAATTACGAACCGGTCTGGAAAGACTGGGATGCAATTCTTTACTAATTTTTAAACCACATAGATCACATAGAAACAAAGAGATAAATAAACGATGTGATCTATGTGGTTTTATATTTTTAATGCACTATAATTTTTATATTTGCCATAATGGTTTTTAAGCGTACATATTTCCTTCTATCCTTTTTATGTTCCTTTGCTTTTTGTAACGCACAAATAGGCGGGAAAAATATTTATGACTTCCTGCAATTTCCAACTTCAGCGAGAATGGAAGGATTGGGTGGAGGAATTCAAAGCATTAAAAATTCTACAGATGCAGACCTGTCGCTTGCTGTTTCAAATCCATGTTTTTTAGACAGCTCATTTCACAAGCAGCTTTCCATCACCAATTCTTTTTACATCGATAAAACAAACATCGGCAATATTTCCTTTGCATATCATCAACCGAAAATAAACACCACGTTTGCTTATACCATGCAATATGCGTCTTACGGAAAGTTTGACGGCAGGGATCCATCAGGAAATCCTACAGGAACTTTTCGGGCGGCAGATTTTAATTTGCAGGTGGGCGCGGGAAGGCACTGGAATAAATTTTATTACGGTGTGAATCTCAAATTTATTATTTCCCATCTCGAACATTATTCTTCTGTAGGGTTTGCAACCGATGTTGCACTCGGTTATCACAATCCTAAAACCAAGTGGACAGCGAGTGTGATTCTCCGTAACGCCGGCATGGAATTGAAGCCATATGTAAAAGGAGAAGGGAGAGAAAAACTTCCCCTGCAGCTGGATGTATCTTTTTCAAAACGTTTCAAGCATCTTCCATTAACGCTTTGTGTTACGGTACATGACCTGCAGGTATGGGATTTAAAATATCCGCAGGAAGAAGAGCAGACTATTTTGCTCGGCACGCAAAAAAAGAAAAATAAAAGCACGGAGATCATCGATAATATTTTCCGCCATTTCGCGATCGGGGCGGAGATACAGGCAGGAAAACCGGTGCGACTACGGTTCGGCTATAATCATTTACGACGCCAGGAATTAGGTGTCGGAAAGAAAAAAGGCTTTGCGGGAATTACTGCGGGCGTCGGTGTAAATATTAAGCAATTTGCACTCGATTATTCATATGCGCAGTACCACAGAACAGGCAGTGACCATGAGCTTACACTGCGAATTAAGCTTGATGAATTCGGGCATAAAGCAAAGTAGATGAGAGTTATGATTTTAGAATTACGATTTACGACTTATTGTAGACGCTTACGACTCACGAAATAAAAATAAACCACATAGGACACATAATAATTTTTAAACCACTTAAGGCACGAAGACACGAAGATTAAGAGCAGTTAATTTTATAGCAAAGAAAAGAAGCGTAGCTTCACTATTGTGATCTAATATAATAGAAGAATTCTATCGCCTATTTTGCTTTGTTCCTTAAGTTTCTCAGTGGTTAGAAAACATAGAAAACATTTCTATGATTCTATGTGGTTAAAATATTTTAGATAAACTATGACTCGAAAAATCAACATTGCAATAGACGGTTACTCTGCTTGTGGAAAATCTTCCACCGCTAAACAGGTTGCAAAAAAATTAGATTATATCTATATCGATACCGGCGCAATGTACCGCGCCGTTACCTTGTATTTTCAGCAGCATTTAATAGACGTCGACAATCTCGAGGAAATAGAAAATTCATTGCCGCAGATCAAGGTTGATTTCAGGAAAGTGGGAGATGTGCATCATACTTTTTTAAATGATGTGGATGTGGAAAGTGAAATACGTCAACCGCTGATCGCAGCAGTAGTTTCGGAAGTGGCAGCCATGAGCAACGTGCGAAAAAAACTCGTGCAGCAGCAAAAAATTATGGCTGCAAAGAAAGGCGTGGTGATGGAAGGAAGAGATATTGGTTCTGTAGTCATCCCCGATGCTGAATTAAAATATTTTATGACTGCAGATCTCGATGTGAGAACAAAACGGAGACAGGAAGAATTGCGCAAGGATACGGGAAGATTATTTCCGCTGGAAGAATTAAAAGCCAACCTGCGGCATCGCGATAAAATAGATTCAACACGTGAAGATAGTCCGCTTACAAAAGTTCCGGACGCGATTGAAATTGATACGACTCATCTCACCCTGGAAAAACAAATTAATTTGATCTACGATAATGCGTTGGAAAAGATTGAAGGAAAGTTATAAGTTATAAGTTATCTGTTATAAGTTATATGGCTTTCGTCATTCGCAATACGCACTACGCATACTTTTCTCAACTCTCTTCTCTCACATCTTAACTCTACTTCTCTCCTCTTCTAAATTCAAAAGCTCCCTTTCTTAAATTAATTCCATATTCAACATACGCTTTTAGACACGCAAGAAAATTAGCCCAGCCTTCTGTATTTCCTTTCACCCAATTAATTCCCGCTTCATCATTTTTTTTGCTTTTTTCGGTAACAATGATGACAGTGGAATTATCTTCTTTTTCTGTAAGCGTCATTTCTACAAGTGTCTGTTTGCCTTCAGCGCCCCAGTAATAAGAGACGTATTTATCCTTTTCTATTTTTCCGATACGCACCGGAACTTTTATATCGAATTCAGGAAACCTCCACACCAATTCCTTTCCTTCTTCCATTCTGCCTGTACTTTCCGAAATAAAATAATTCGACATTTTCGCAGGATCAACAATCGCTTCAAAAACTTCATTCGCCGTTTTTTGTATTTGTATGCCCGCTTTTATCTCCAGTTGGTTTTCCATTTTATTAATTTGTTTGTTTTTACCAATGAGTAAATTTAAAAGTAATGTTTGAAAAAAAGCATAAAATAAATTAACTGATTTTTTCTTAATTCAACTTTTTATTTATCTTTAAAAAAAATAATCATATGAAAAACATCATTTATCTTCTTGCCTTTTTAATCTGTTTCTCCTGTAAGAAATCCTCTACGACCACAAACAACAACAACAATAACAATACTGAACCTACAGTTACAGGTAAGTATTATGTGAAGTATAAACTGGATGGAAAATGGTACCTCTCTCAGGAAAATGAAGACCAGCATGCCGATCAGGAAACAGGAGCTGTTACCTGGACAGACGGATCATTTGTAATTTCACTGGGTTCCTTTTATATGCCAAGCGGTTTGGCTACTAAATCAAGTATCCTGGCACTGCAAGGTCAAACATTTACATTTGACTATACTACAGGTTCTAATATTGCAAGCATTGGGTCGCAAACGCTGGCATTTGATTCCTACTATGTGGGTGCTACAAATACCGGCACTTTGCATGTTAATACAGTAACAGATTTAAATAAAGTGGATAGCTATAGCAATGAGTCAATGTTAGAAATGACAGGAACTTTTACAAATGCAAAAGTGGAAATGGATGCAGGCGGTACGAAAACGGTTACCGACGGTTCATTTAAAATACTGGTCGGAACAGAGATCTACTAAAGAATTCTTATAAGATATTTTTACAAGATCAATCCTTGATACACCTTACGGATATACCATCCACCTTGTAATCCTCATCTCCATATATAAATGTGAGGTTAAAGTCGAGGAAGTGATACCTCGCATAGCTGATGTCGCTGCCTTCCGTAGCACTCCACCAGTAGCCGTTATAAGTGAGGTTATAAAAGGAGCCCGTACTGAATCGCGATCCGCCGGGAAGTCCCGTCCAGCCGCTTTCGTTGGTAGCTCCTGCATTCGGACTGTACCAATGCGCGGTGCCTGTTTCCTTCAGCTTGCCGCCGGGCGAAGCAGTTCCAACGAAAGTTTCCAGCGCTGTCCATTCCGCTTCTGACGGAACATGCCAGCCAACGGGGCACAATAAACCGGAATTTACAGCGTACCAATTATATAGTCTTCCGTATGTTGCGCTGTTAGCGGGTAAATTGTTGTAATCACAATATGCTCCGGTGGTTAGGTACGACCAATCTGTATAATCGGAAACGTTTGGTATCGGATCGCCGTTGCGGTATTTTGTTGTATTCAGGTTTTCCTTCATCCATATCTGTCCGCCAATATTTACCGTGTGATAAACATTGCCGTCGATGTCGGTAACGGTCGATGAATTATTGTTAGTGGTATTCGTCTTTTTAACACAGCTGATTGAAAGCATCGTCAAAGCGCAAAGCGTGATTTGCAGGATGCTTCTTTTAATTGTCTTTTCCATAGTGATTTTTTTATCGTGATGTGGAGCAGATTAAAATTAATCATTTCTAATTATTATCCTGCATGTATTGCATGCCAGATAAAATAAAAATTCAGAATAATATAGGTGAACACATAAACCTGTGCGGAGATAATGTCGAACCGCTTGCTTTTCTCTATTTGTTCTTTTTTTACAAGATGTAACGAGTACGCTGTAGCAACGATCACTGCTAAAATAAATACAAGTGTGATCTCGTGTAAAATATCTACTAATGTAAAAGTGATTGTTTCAGGAAGGGAAGAATCAATAATGTATTTATTTCCTACTACTGCAAATAGAGCGCCTACGCTTAATCCAAACCTCGAGTCAATGTTATCCGGGTGGATGAAAAAGCATGCGAACGCGATGAGGAATGAAATATACATTCCCAAAAATAATTTCCAGAATAATCCCATCGGATCGCGTTTTAAAACGAGGCGTACCCTATAAGAACTGTATGTAGAGGTGGGCTGCAACTGCTCCATGCCAAATGTTGTGTTATAGACTTTTGACCTGACGTTTACTTTGCAGCTGTCAATTTCCCATCCGCGCAAAGCATATTTTTTATCATAATAATCTCCTGTAGAATCAATGGCAAAAACAAGCGCGGTGGTATCGAATTGTGAATTCTCAAATGATAACCGCAGGCTTTGGCGGTCGAAAGGAAAATTATCTGTTTTCCAGCTGTCCTTCATGATGCATTGTAATTTCATGGTCAGAAAATATCTGCCGCCGGAAGAATCCATGGTGGAATATGCTTTTGTAAAAGTTTTTGCCTGCGGGATCTCGAGGTTTTGCAAAAAATCAATTTCCCTTCTTTTATATTTCACCCACAGCCATAAATTAACCGTGTATTCTTTTTCCCTGAAATCGATATCATGGATGCTGGTGATGTAAATCCCGGTGAAGGCAGTATCCGGTGGAGTAGTTTGTGCGGTTGATGCTTCGTTTATAAGAAACAATAACATCAAAAGAAAAATAATTTTAATAGTTCTTATTGGCATGCAGCTAAATTAGAAAAAGAATTTAATAAATATTGAGACGCACCCGCGTTAAAGTTTACCGTCATCCTCGCGAAAGCGGGGATCTCATGATTATAAAATACTGCTAAGTCCATGAGATTCCCGCCTGCGCGGGAATGACGCAAGTGAGCACCGCCATTGCGAGCGTGGCAATCCCTAATAATTACGCACTTGTGATTTGCATTATAGTGCATGTGAAAATGGATGCAATTCAGAAGTCATCACTTTTTGTTGAATGGCAGGGTCGTTGTTCATAAATCTTTCTGCGGATTCCGGGTCGGTTGCACTAAAGATCACAATGCCGAAATTTGACGGATTGTCTGCAGAATAATCTGTTTTCCCTACAAGAATAATTTGTCCGTCTTCTTTAAGCTTTTTCAAATAATTGAAATGAGTTGAAATAATTTTATTTGTTTCTTCTGTCCAGTTGTTTTTATTTTGATATTCAGGCAAAAGCTTAAGTACATAAATAAATTTGTGAGTTTCCATTGCGTTATTCTTATACAATAAAATTAAGAAAAATCATTTCAAACATGAGATTCAATAGAAGGATTCTTAGAATACAGTAACACAAGGATGAGTGCCTCTTAGCATGATATTAATAAATATGGAAGTGGTTTTACAAAAGGAAATTGCCACCAAGAATGCAGATTAATTCACGTAATTGCTTTCAGGTTTATTTTAAATGTGTATTAAGAAAAGTTACCTGCACTTCACTTGCTTCATCAAATAATGGACTTGGGTAATGAAGCAAACCAAAATGCCCCCCATCGATTTCCACTAATTGCTTAGGTTCGGGTGCAGCTCTATAGGCTGTTCTTGCAACTTCCGAATTGGCGCCTTCCATTTCATCATCGTAAGCCACCATCATAAGAATCGCGGCGCGGATATATGGAATGCATAATACCGAATTAAATCCGGTGGGGACAGCCGGTTCTACATGCGTGACATTATTTTGCCATTTTGTGTTATATCTTCCACCATATTCTAAAAACCAACGGTAGGCAGTTAAAGGCGTTAATGCCGACGGAATAGTTGCCTGATCAAATGAAACAACTGGAATGGGACCTACAGTTGTTTCGGGAGTTCCTTTTACATTCCCATTCAGAAAAGTTTCCCGAATAGATTGAAAAAGGCTTCCATCCGGATCAGCAGGTGGCAGAGCGGCTCCGCACGCAGGTACTTGTGCAACTACAGTTTTTACTCTATGATCCATAGCCGCCACTACAATAACTTCAGAGCCGCTCATACTATCACCCCAAAGCCCAATTTTTGTGTGATCAACTTCTGGTAAAGTGTGAACGAAGTTTATTGCATCCCGATAACCGCGTGACTGTATCCACTTGTTGGTTTGCTGACGTGGCTCACCACAGCTGATTCCAAAGCCGTAATGGTCATATAATAATACGGCAAAGCCATGCCTGCAAAACACTTCAGCATAACGATCGGCAACCATTCCTTCGATCGTCGCCGAATAGCCGTGAGCCATAATAATTACCGGTAGTTTCTCTTTTTTTTCCGGGGCATAAAACCTGCCACGGAGTTTAGCACCTTCAGAAGGGAATTCTATTATTTTAAACATATCATTCTTCATAAAAACGAGAATTTTAATCAATCAAATCAGAACAATGTGCTATTTTAATTTTTATCTCTTTGAAGATGCGCAATTAATTCAACTTCCACCTGTGCATCAGCCCGAGCTGAAAATAATCTTGTGACCTGCAGCCAAGTAGCAGCGGGAAAATCATTGTGGTAAAAAGCTTTCCTGACGGAGTTGTTTTCCTTCACAGCTTCTATATCAGTTGTATAAAGTGTTTCCTTAACCACATTCTGGTAAGTTGCGCCATATGCGTTTAAAATGTTTCCGAGGTCGGTATAAATTTTGTGGAGCTGCTCTGAAATTGTACCTCCACCAATAGCGCCTGAGAGATATAATATATTGTCTGCAAAAACTGCTTCTGTATATCCTGCATCGGGATCCTGATCATCGAATTTTCCGCCATAAAATTTCTTTTTAATAATGTTGCAGCTTTGTTCTAAAGAGGGAGATGATGAGCTTTCCATAAAATGGTTTAATTGTAAAAATAGATTATAATATTCAAATTTTCCGAAGTATGCTGTTAGAGCATGGAATGCGGATTAAAAAATAAATGTAATAAAAAGATTTATTATAATTGATGACATCACTAGTCTCAATCTCTGCTAACTCTCTCCTTAAATAACACACTCTTTTAACATCCGCTTGATAATTATCAATGACAATACTGATCTGAGGCAATAAATTTGTAGTAAATTAGAGATTATGGAAATGGTTTTAGAAAACACGGCAACAGAACAAGTAACGGATGATCAGCGCACAAAGATCATCAGGAAGGAAATTCAAGGATCGTACAAAGAGTTTCGGACTAAGCATCCTTTCCTGAAGCATCAGAATGCAATTGGATTTACCATTTTTGCAGTGAGTATCGCGATGATCATTTTAGGTGCTGTATTTTATTTGCAACATAAAATTTCATTTTTAATTCTTCTTCCGTGGGTTGCGATATGGACATCACTGCTGCATGAACTGGAGCACGACCTTATTCACTTCATGTACTTCAAGAAAAATAAATTCGTACAAAACCTGATGATGCTCGGCGTTTGGGTTTTTCGTCCGATGACCATTAATCCCTGGCTTCGAAGAGATCTCCATTTTCATCACCACCGCGTATCCGGTACACAAACAGATATGGAAGAGCGCGCTGTTACGAACGGACAAAAATGGAATTTCAGAAGACTGATCACTGTGTCTGATGTATTGTTAGGCGGCATTCTTCGCGGTGCTATTATACGCAGGGATATTTTAGCTTCATTAAAAGCAGGAGAGATCACCAGGGAGCAAGCATATCATTTTAAAAAAGTAAAATTCTACGGCATGCTGCCGTTCTCCATTTTCTTATATCTCGTGTGGTATTTTTTTCTTGGACATTATACAGTTCAATTTATCTCCAATATTTTTCATTTGAATTATCACAGTCCCGCATTTATTCAAGCGCAATTCCGCTGGATAAATCCGTTGGTCGCGATTTTAATTGCACCGAATTTATTCCGCATGTTCTCTCTTCATTTTATCACATCCAATATGCATTATTATGGTGATGTGGAATCGGGCAACGTAATGCAGCAAACACAAGTATTAAACAAATGGTATTTTATCCCGATGCAGATCTTCTGCTTTAATTTCGGCGGTACACATGCAATTCATCACTTCGTTGTAAATGAAACTTTTTATATTCGCCAGCTCACCGCTGCGCGTGCACATAAAGTCATGAAGGAACAAGGCGTTCGCTTTAATGATATTGGCACTTTCAAAAGAGCAAATCGTTTTTATGAAAGCTTTGATTTAGCGCAAGCGAGATAAAATTTCACGCAAAGTCACAAAGAAATTTTAAATCTCAAAGAGTTTTTTCTCTTCACCTCACGTGAAATAATTGGTTTGTTTTATCATCAGTTCATTATATTTATACAAAATCAAAACTGATGAAATATTTTTTGCTTGTTTTCCTTGTATCATTTTCATGTATCGCCTTTTCCCAAACATTTCATATCAATTGGGGAGGTAGGACCGAGATAGAAGATGACAATTACAATGATCATTTAATTGCTGCTGATAAAGATGCTTTTTATTACCGTTTAACAAAAACAGGTTTAAAGAACGGAGCTCTGATAAATGAATTTAATACGGTTGTTAAAGCAACTGCGGATCAGAAAACGCGTACTGCCTATCCGATACTTACACAAAAAGATAAGAAAGAAGATATCCTTGCCATGGATGCTTTAGCAGTGAAAAATCGTCCTTTTGTATTTTACGGACAGGAAGATACCAAGTCAAAAATCAACGAGTATTTTTTTCGGAAATTCGACGGGGATAAATTTTCTGCAAACATTCCATTAATCTCCCTGCCCATTGAAGGCTATGCAAAATTTATGAGGTATCATTGTTCTGCTTCTCCGGACGGTTTAATGGAATCTATACTCCTGGAACGACGTGCAGACGATCGTAAAGGTACCTATTACTGGACGAAAGCATCCAACGAGAAAAATGTGAAATTTGCTGTAACTGTGTTGAACGGGAATGGTGATAAAGTATGGCAAAATTCTATTGAGTTTAAGGATGTGCTGGAAGAAAACTTTCAACTTTTGAAAACAACTGTCACTTCAGAAGGAGATATTTTTATAGTTGGCAGACTATTCGTCGCAGATGAGTTGAAAGAAGTAAGTGGTAAAAATAAAAAAGAAAAAGTGCGGCGCTATGAAACCGTTGTTTACCATATTGGTAACAAGGGCGGGAGTATTAAACGATGTGCATTGTTCGGACTGGATCTGAAATCATTTTCTATTGCTCTAAATAGTAAGAATCATTTTTATTTACTTGGAAGTTATAACGATCAACAAGATATTCCTGCCGGAATGCATTTTATGGAAATTGACGCCAGCGGAGAAGTTGTAAAAAATTATAATGCACCCTTGCCTGCAGCTTATCTTTCATCTATTCATGCTGTTGGGGCTGCTTCAAAATATGCAGAAAGTGCAAGACAGATCTATGTTGATACGGTATTAATTAATGAAAAAGACGAATTAACAGCAATAGCCGGTTATAAGTCACAATATGAGGTGGTGTATTCCGGAGCTTTGAGTGAATATATATTTACATGTGGCGATATATATTGTATAAAATTTGATAAGGATAAAAGCAATCTTATCTACTATTCACGGATTCCTAGTTTGGAAAGGTCAGTGTATGAAGGATTATCACTAAACAGGTATGTAACTTTTTTAAATAACAAAGTGTATATATTTCGCAATACTCTTCAGGGTGTTTCACAATTCGAAATCATCGAAAATTTATTTAAATTATCAAAAAAAATCGATCATGACCTTTTTCAACTTGTTGCAACTATTATTGATGAAGATGGGAAATACGCGGAAAAAACCATTCATAAAACAGAAGAGGAATATAAATTAGTCTATCCCGGAGAATTTATGACTATAAGTCCGGGAAAGATAATCGTTCCTTGTTTTCTATTGAAAGGAAGTACACAATTTTTCCGGAATTTCGATTACTATGGAGTTATGGATATTACACCATAATCAGGAGTTTCTGCCAATTTCCGGTTAAAGAGTACAATCCTTGTTAAAAAGCCATTAAATTGACCTAAGCCATCAATTATCTCATCTTCAAATTTATTCAATGTTAATTTTTTGAAAAAGGTGTTCAAGAATGCTAAAGCATTTTCAAATCCACTCATTAATCGCTATCTTTGCAGTCCATTTTTCAGCATATGCTGTTCTTTGGAGAGAAAATCATTTTTTTAACCATTTAAACAGTCAATTTTGACAGAACAACACGAAAACACGGCAGTTGATGCGCAAGACGACATCATCCCCGTACACAAAGAAAAAGAAATCATCGAACAGGAAACAGTAGAACTGGAGATCCCGGTCCTAAAAGCAGATGAGTTCGATTGGAACGTAAGCAAACGCGGCGCAAACCGTTACACCAAGGAAGAAATTGCTCAATTAGAAACTTTATACGATCAAACCTTCAAGCAAGTTGAAGACAACGAGATCGTGAAAGCAATCGTTACAGGAATTACCGATACAGATGTGATTTTAAACATCGGCTTTAAATCGGATGGCATGATCTCTAAATCAGAGTTCAAGGATATGACCGAGCTGAAGGTTGGCGATGAAGTAGATGTTTACGTAGAAAACAAAGAGAACAAGAAAGGTCAGCTGATCTTATCCCGTAAGAAAGCCAAGTTGACCAAGGCTTGGGATTATATCTGCGAAGCGCACCAGAACGATACGATCGTGAAGGGTCGCATAATCAGCAAAACTAAGGGTGGTTTGATCGTGGACCTGTACGGCATGGAAACATTCTTACCGGGTTCACAAATAGATGTTAAACCGATCACCGATTACGATCAGTTCGTAGGAAAAACAATGGAATTCAAGGTTGTGAAAGTAAATGAAGCAATCAAGAATGCCGTGGTTTCTCACAAAGCATTGATCGAAAGCGACCTGGAATCACAACGCCAGGAGATCATCGGAAAATTAGAGAAAGGACAAGTGCTCGAAGGAACGATCAAGAATATCACCGATTTCGGTGCATTCATCGACCTCGGCGGCGTAGACGGGTTATTGTACATCACAGATATTTCATGGGGACGTATCAACCACCCGAATGAAGTGTTGAAAATGGATCAGAAACTACAGGTTGTGGTAATTGATTATGATGATAACAAGAAACGTATCTCGCTTGGCTTAAAACAATTACAGCCGCATCCTTGGGATAGCTTGCCGGAAGATATCCAGGTTGGCGCTAAGGTGAAAGGTAAGATCGTGAATATTGAAGATTACGGCGCTTTCTTAGAGATCGTACCGGGAGTTGAAGGTCTGATCCACGTTTCTGAAGTTACATGGAGCAACCAGCCGATCAATTCACGCGATTTCTTCAAATTGGGAGACGAGTACGAGGCGGTTGTTGTTACACTCGATAAAGACGAGCGTAAGATGTCGTTGAGCTTGAAACAAATGGGCGAAGATCCATGGAAACATATCTCGGATAAATATCCTGTTGGCAGCAAGCTGAAAGGTCTGGTGAAAAACATTACACCTTACGGAGTATTTGTTGAGCTGGATGATGTTGTTGGCGGTATGATCCATATTTCTGATCTGTCATGGACAAAGAGATACAATCACCCGAGCGAATTTACAAAGATCGGCGCTGAGCTGGATGTTGTAGTATTGGAAATTGATTCTGACAACCGCAAGATCGTTCTTGGTCACAAGCAATTGGAAGAAGATCCATGGGATACGTTCGAGAATTTATTCCCGATCGGATCTATTCATGAAGCTACCGTTCTACGTCGTGAAGATAAAGGTGCATTGGTTCAATTGCCTTACGGAATTGAAGCTTTCGCTCCGACTCGTCATATCAAAAAAGAAGATGGCAAGTTAGCTGATGTGGACGAAGTATTGCCGTTCAAAGTTCTGGAATTCGATCGTGATGATAAACGCATCATTGTTTCTCATACACGCGTAAACGAAGACAAGAAGCTGGACGAAAAGAAAAGTGTAGATAATGAGAAGAAGAAGGAAGTTAAGAAAACAAAGGAAGCTGTAAAAGATACAAACAGCAAGATTGAAAAATCTACCCTTGGCGACTTAAGCTCTCTTTCTGATTTGAAAGCGAAAATGGAAGGAAATGCAAAAGAAGAGTAACATCAACTTTTGACATAAATAAAGGAAAGCCTGTTCAATTGGACAGGCTTTCTAATTAATACGTTGGATAATCTATAATGTTACCAAAACTTTAATCACTTTCATTCAACGCATTTTTCCTTATTTTTACAGACCTTAATTTTCAAAATAAAATACAATGGACGATAAAGGCGTGAAGAGCCCTCCTACAGATTTAAAAGCGCTTGGTTTTCAAAAGACTACGCTGATCTGGAATGAAACCCGCGACGAACTTATACAAAGAACATTAGACCTGAATTTAGGCGTTTTAAGCGATACCGGCGCCTTATGTATCGATACCGGGGAATTTACAGGCAGGTCGCCTAAAGATAAATTTTCTGTAAGTGATTCAGTGACGGACAATACGGTAGACTGGAACAAGATCAACCATAAAATATCTCCCGAAAATTTTGATAAGCTGTATGATAAGATTTTTGCGCACCTCGATAAGCAAAAAGAAATTTATGTGAGAGATGTGTTTGCTTGCGCGGACGAGCGGTATAGAACCAATATCCGGGTGATCACGGCAACCCCGTGGGCGAGCCTTTTTGCAGATAATATGTTTATCCGCCCAGCCGAAAAAGACCTTCAATCATTTGATCCCGAGTGGACAGTTTTATGCGCGCCCGATTGTCACGCTGATCCTTCAATAGACGGAACCCGCCAGCATAATTTTTCAGTGATCAACTTCACTAAAAAAGTGATCCTGATCGGCGGAAGCGGTTATACCGGCGAGATCAAGAAAGGAATTTTTACCGTGTTGAACTTTGTACTGCCGCACCAGAAAAATGTGCTGAGCATGCACTGCTCTGCAAACATCGGGAGCGACGGAGATACCGCTTTGTTTTTTGGGTTGTCAGGCACAGGAAAAACAACACTGTCTGCAGATCCCAATAGGAAACTGATCGGTGATGATGAGCATGGCTGGAGCGATGACGGTGTGTTTAATTTTGAAGGAGGATGTTATGCAAAGTGTGTTGATCTTACCGAAGAAAAAGAACCGGATATTTATAAAGCGATAAGACACGGCGCGTTGCTGGAGAATGTGCGTTTTTATGACGGCACAAATAAAGTAAATTATGGGGATGTAAGCGTAACCGAAAATACACGCGTTTCTTATCCAATCGATCACATCAACAACATTGCAGTGCCTTCTGTAGGTACTACACCGAAGAATGTTTTCTTTTTATCTTATGATGCGTTTGGCGTTTTACCTCCTATTTCAAAATTGACCGAACCACAGGCGATGTATTTATTTATGTCGGGTTATACTTCTAAAGTCGCAGGAACAGAAGCAGGCGTTACGGAACCGCAGACGACTTTTTCAGCGTGCTTCGGTGCGGCATTCTTACCGCTGCATCCTGCAACATATGCGCAGATGCTCGGAAAGAAATTGGTGGAAAGCGGAGCGAATGTGTGGCTGATCAATACCGGGATTACAGGCGGTGCGTATGGCGTTGGAAAAAGAATGAGTTTAAAATATACAAGAGCATTGATCACGGCGGCGTTGAATGGTGAATTAGCGAAAACCGAATTTGAAACACTGCCGGTATTTGGTTTCCAGGTGCCAAAATCTTGCCCGGAAGTTCCGTCTGATATTTTGAATCCGAGAAACAGCTGGGCAGATAAATCTGCATATGATGCAAAAGCAAAAGAACTGGCAGAAAAGTTTAATACCAATTTTGAAAAATTTGCTTCGCAGGCAAGCGCTGAAATTTTAGCTGCCGCGCCTAAAGTATAATTGAAAAATAGTTTTTACCGGATAGAACATCCTGCAATTTTGTAAATGATCTTCTAAATACTAAGTACTAAGTACTCACTACTATTTCTCATGCATTTCAATACCTCAAAATACATTCCCGTGATGGAGCACTTTTATACGCTTCAGGGAGAAGGTTATTTTACGGGCGAAGCTGCTTATTTTATTCGCCTTGCCGGCTGCGATGTGGGTTGTGTCTGGTGCGATGTGAAAGAGTCGTGGACGGTGAATGAAGAACAGTTAATGTTGATGGATGATCTCATAAATGAAGCGCTGAAATATCCCGGAAGATTGATCGTTATTACAGGAGGAGAGCCGCTGATGTATGACTTAAATCCCTTCACTACAAAATTAAAAGAGAAAGGATTTAAAATAAATATTGAAACATCGGGTGCGTATCCCGTAAGCGGCGAATTGGATTGGATATGCGTATCACCTAAAAAATTCAAACCGGTTTTGAAAGAAGTAATCCAAAAAGCAAATGAGTTAAAGTGTATCGTGTATAATAAAAGTGATTTTATTTTTGCGGAACAAAACCGCCGCCTCACAACAGACACATGTGAACTTTTTTTACAGCCGGAATGGAGCAAGAATGAAATTGTACTTCCGCTGATCATAGATTACATAAAACAACACCCCAAATGGAAGATATCTCTGCAAACGCATAAGTATATGAATATTCCCTGAGCGGTGTAAGAGGTAAGTAATAAGGTGTAAGAAATAACATTTTTTAGTTTTCAATATTATAGCTTTATAGAATTAGGTATAATTTTTGAATATAAAGGTCATGAAGATATTTAACAGCATACTCACTTTCACCTTACTACTTACTACTTATTACTCCTTTGCACAGCAGATACCGGCAAAAGCAATGGATGCTTATTTTAAAGCACGCGACTTTGGCAGCCGCACACAATGGGAAGAGGGAATTGAATCGCTGCAAAAGGCGATCAAGATATATCCGAAATTTACAGATGCAAAAATATTGCTTGCTGATTTTTATTACAGGCTGAGAAAGTATGACGATGCAATTACGGTTTTAGAAAGCTGTAAGAACGAAAGTGATTTTCCTCCCGGCTCCATATTTTTTCTATCTGAACTTTATTTAAAAAAGAATAACGGCAGCCAGGCAAAAGAATATGCTGAACAATATTTAGCGCAGCCAAAGACTATTCCGGCTGCCGTTCGGAAAGCACAACAAACTATTCGCAATGCAGATTTTGCAGTGGAAGCAAAAAAACATCCCGTCCCTTTTTCTCCGAAGAATTTAGGGGAAAATATCAATTCAAGAAACTGGGAATATTTTCCATACATGACACCGGACGGAAAATTGCTCGTCTTTACCCGGAAGCAATACAACCAGGAAGATCTTTTTTACGCGATGAAAGCTGATACCGGTTTTACTATGGCTGTTTCTTTTGGAAGAGAAATAAATACGGATAATGATAACGAAGGTGCTGCAACGATGAATGCAGATGGTACACTTTTGTTTTTTACCGGCTGTGATAAAAGTGATGGTCTCGGCAGCTGCGATATTTATTTTGCTCAGAAAGTAAATAATACATGGTCGCAACCTGCGGGCATTGGTCAGCCTGTAAATTCAGGTGCATGGGAAGCGCAGCCCAGTTTTTCTTCGGATGGAAAAGCATTATATTTTTCAAGCAACCGTAAAGGCGGATTGGGCGGTTCGGATATTTGGGTAAGTTATTTAGATGAAAATATGAAGTGGAGCGAGCCAAAAAATCTGGGACCAAATGTAAACACATCGTTTGATGAGAAGAGCCCGTTCATTCATGCGGATAATCAGACATTATATTTTTCTTCCACTGGCTGGCCGGGTGTTGGCAATGCCGATATTTTTAAATCTTCTAAAGATGATACCGGCTGGACGAAGGCACAAAACCTGGGCTACCCCATCAATACGGAGAACGATGATAATTCGTTGACGGTTTCATATGACGGGAAATCCGCGTTCATTTCATCAGATAGGGAAAATGGTTCAGGCGGATTGGATATTTATTCTTTTGAGCTTCCGGAAAATGTGCAGCCGCAAAAGATCACTTATATCAAGGCAACAGTAAAAGATGCAAAAACAAAGCAATTGCTGTCTGCTAATTATTCTGTCATCGATCTTGAATTAAAAAAAGAAGTGTACAGTGGTGTTACGGTAAATGGAAATTTCTTTGTCAGTATTCAATCGGATAAAAATTATGCATTGCAGGTGCAGAAAGAAAAATATTTATTCTATTCACAGAATATCAACCTGAAAGAAACACCGAAAGTAAAACCTTATGAATTAGAAATTTTGCTTGAACCGATCGCAGTGAATAATAAGATTGTTTTGAATAATGTATTCTTTGATTTCGATCAGAGCGAATTAAAAACAGTTTCTTTTATTGAGCTGGATAAAGTAGTCGACTTATTGCAAAAAAATCCGGCAATAAAAATTGAGATCTCGGGTCATACAGATAATAAAGGCGATACAAAATACAACCAGGTATTATCACAAAAGCGTGCGGAAAGCGTAGTGAGTTATTTAGTGCAGAAAGGAATTGATAAAATGCGTTTAACTGCTAAAGGTTATGGTGAAACGCAGCCTGTTGCGCCCAATGATACGGAAGAAAACAAAGCGAAGAATAGAAGAACGGAGATGAAAGTGTTGTGATAATGTTGAATGATAAATGATGAATGTTGAATGAATGCATACGCCATGCTGAACTTGTGCTGCGCCTGTTCGCTCCAGTACCTTTTCCATAGTGTTTATCTTTTCAGATCCTGAATCAAGTTCAGGATGAAGCCGGCAATGTGAGAGGATCGGCGAACGCCGATCCTCTCACAACATCTACTGTCATCCCAAACTTGATTTGGGATCCAAGAAGAAAGAACTATAACACCTCTTTCAACCTTGCCAATTTCTCCAATAAGCTTTTTACTTTATCTAATTGCAGCATATTTGCTCCATCGCTTAATGCTTTCGTAGGATCGGGATGTGTTTCGAGAAAGATACCATTTGCTCCGGCTCCAATGGCACATTTTGCAAGTGTTTCAATAAATTGTGGCTGTCCGCCGCTTGTGCCTGCTGAAGAATTGGGTTGCTGTACAGCATGTGTAACATCCATTACAACAGGAAAACCGGTTTGCTGCATCAAGGGAATATTTCGGTAATCCACTATAATATCATTATAGCCAAACATCGAGCCGCGTTCCGTTAAAAAAATATTTTTATTGCCCGTAGACAAAACTTTCTCTACTGCGAATTTCATCATATCCGCATTTACAAATTGTCCTTTTTTTATGTTCACAGGTTTCCCGGTTTCTCCCGCCGCGATCAAGAGATCTGTTTGCCGGCAAAGAAATGCGGGGATCTGCAATGCATCGACAAAGTCATTTACTTTTGCAGCATCAAAAGTTTCATGTATATCCGTTATCACTGGGATATTAAAATGCGATCTTACTTCTGCTAAAACCTGCAGCGCTTCATCGTCGCCGATGCCCGTAAAGGAATCTAATTTACTCCTGTTCGCTTTTTTGTAAGAAGCTTTGAAGATGAGCGGAATGCTGAGTTCAGCAGTAATTGCAGTTAACTGTTCAGCGACCTCAAAACAAACATCCTTGCTTTCCACCACGCATGGTCCCGCGATGAGAAAAAATGTTTTTGAAGATATGATCTCGTTATAATTCATTTAATAAACCACTTAAGGCACTTAAGATACTAAGAATTATAGCAATTCAGCAAAATACTGATTTACTAGTGAGGTTGTATTATTTACAATATTGTCCGAATTAAAATTTATTAATAATCCTTTTGGTTTTTTTAAAAGCTTCATGTAAGTCAGTAATTGTGCACTGTATAAAGGAAGCAAAGTTTCTACAGCTTTTAATTCAACGATAATAGAATTTTCTACAAGTATATCTAATCTTAAATCACAATCCATCTCAATGTCTTTATATCTTATTGGAAGTTTTAATTGTGATACTATATTCAGATTTTTTCTCTTTAATTCCTCTTCAAGACATCTTTGATAAATAGATTCAAGAAGACCAGGTCCCAGTTCTTTATGGACTTCTATCGCACAACCAACAATCTTGTATGATAAGTCATTTATGTATTTTTGTGTGATGACCATTTCTTTCTTTTGTTCCTACAGTTCCTTAAGTGGTTTTATTATTATTTCAACATTCATCATTAATAATTATACTTTTCCTTCCACCTTGCTTTTAAAAACCTTCGCAGTTCTTCTTCACGCGCATTATTTCCCGGCTCGTAAAATTTCGTTCCTGCGATTTCTTCCGGCAAGCATTCCATCTCTATAAAATTATCATCGAAATTATGCGCATACTTATATCCCTTGTGATAATTGAGTTGCTTCATCAATTTTGTCGGTGCATTTCTCAAATGAAGTGGAACAGATAAGCTCATCGTTTTCTCAGCAGCCGACAATGCCTCTTCAATTGCCATATAACTTGCATTGCTTTTTGGCGACGCTGCAAGGTAGGTAACGCATTGCCCCAAAATGATCCTGCACTCGGGATAACCGATCGTTGTTACCGCCTGGAATGTTGCATTTGCCAGTAACAGTGCATTCGGATTTGCATTACCGATATCCTCAGAAGCAAGGATCAATAATCTTCGTGCAATAAATTTCGGATCTTCTCCGCCGTGGATCATTCGCGCCATCCAGTACAGTGCTGCATTTGGATCACTATTGCGGATAGATTTTATAAACGCAGAAATAATATCATAATGCTGTTCGCCGCTTTTATCATATCGCGCAATGTAAGTTTGAATGATCTCTTCAACAAAAGTATTCGTGATCGTTTTATCTTCCTTTAAATTTTCACTCACTAACTCTAGAATATTTAAAAGCTTTCTCGCATCTCCGCCGGAAAAATAAAACAAGGCTTCATATTCATTCACCTTCATATTTTCCTTCTTTAAAACTTCATCATCACGCAAAGCCGCATCGACAATTTTTCTAAGATCAGGTTCTTCCAAAGATTTTAAAACATATACCTGGCTGCGCGACAATAAAGCCGAGTTCACCTCAAAAGAAGGATTCTCCGTAGTTGCGCCTATGAGAATTAATGTTCCGTTTTCTACTGCGCCGAGCAATGCATCCTGTTGAGATTTATTGAACCGGTGAATTTCATCGATAAATAAAACGGTAGTGCCTTTTATTTTCGCTTCGTCGATAATTGCCCTGAGATCTTTTACGCCGGAAGAAATGGCGCTTACTTGCACAATAGGCATATGAGCATGGTTTGCCAGCACGCGGGCGAGGGTTGTTTTGCCTACGCCGGGCGGTCCCCAAAAGATCATAGAATGCAGCTTTCCCTTATCGATCAGCTGGCGCAATGCCTTGCCTTTTCCCAATAAATGATCCTGTCCAACGATTTGGTCAATGGTGGTCGGGCGCATTCTATCGGCTAGCGGGCGTTGCATGGTATAAAGATAAGAATTTGGATTTGTCTACAGAGATCAACATAGTTAAGCATTGTTGTGGTGTGGTTCCAACACAACATTTCCCGTATTTGTTTAATGGAATTTATTAATTCTTTTTTATATTTGATACAAATCATAAATATGAAAAAGATATTATTTAGCATCTTATTTACAATTCTCTGTATATCCGCATACAGCCAGAAAAATTTAGAAGAAGTTGTTTACCTGAAAAATGGTTCTATAATCAGGGGAACGATCATTGAGCAAATTCCTAATGAAACACTGAAGATCCAGACACGCGATGGAAGTGTTTTTGTTTATAAATTTGATGAGATTATAAAAATTACTAAAGAACCTCCTGTAAAATCTGCTACCGGCGATGTTCAGAATGTGTTGCTGCAGGATAAAATGAAACGTGCCAAGACAACGGGAATTGCTTTAATAGCTACGGCAGGCGCCCTGATCGTTGCCGGCGGTACTTCTTTTGGAATTGGCAGAAGAAAAGAAGTAAGTTCCTTTGGTGATGGTGGATCACTCAGAGGTCCGGCTGTAGTATCGGGCATTGCATTAATGAGCGCCTCCGTCGCATTTTTAATTGCCGGTCCTATCGAATTGGCTAAATATGCCCGGTTGAAAAAGGAGTATAATAAAGGACTTTCATTTTCACCATGTATTCAGGATCATCATTTAGATGGTATGCTCACTAATATTCCTGTAGTTACATACGGTGCAGCGCTGACGTTTAAATTTTAGGATTATTATCATTGTTTTTTACTGCAATGTTTTATACGAAAATAAATCGTGCCTTCAATCGTAAATCGTACATCGTAAATTGTAATTTCGCCTTATGTACAAACTCATAAGGTGGTTTTTATTTTTGATGGATGCGGAAAAAGCGCATCACCTTACTTTGCGGGTAATGAATGTTGCAGTTCGATTTCCCTTCTTTAAAAAGCTTCTTCAAAAATTATTTGTTGTTGATGATATCCGGCTGCACCGCAATGTATTCGGTTTAACATTTCCCAATCCTGTAGGACTTGCTGCAGGCATGGATAAAAATGCGGAAAGTATTGATGCATTTGCTGCCGTTGGTTTTGGATTTATAGAGATCGGAACCGTAACGCCTGCGGGACAAGCCGGCAACGACAAGCCGCGATTATTTCGTTTGATAAAAGACCAGGCAATTATTAATCGCATGGGATTTAATAATGTGGGGATGGCGGGAGTGAAGGGAAATATATTGAAGAGTTCACGGTTCACGGTTCACAGTTCACGGACAAATACGGTGAACAGTGAACTGTCATCTGTGAACAACATTATCATCGGCGGCAACATCGGCAAAAACAAAATAACGTCAAATGAAAATGCGGTGGATGATTATTTGCAATGCTTCGATACTTTGTTTGATGTAGTAGATTACTTTGTAGTGAATGTAAGTTCTCCGAATACTGCGGATTTGCGGCAATTGCAGGAAAGAGAACCGCTGACAAAAATATTAACTGCATTGCAGGCGTCAAACCAATTAAGAGCGAAACCGAAACCTATATTATTGAAGATCGCCCCGGATCTGACTGAAACACAACTGGATGATATTATCAGCATAGTTTTTGAAACAAAATTATCCGGTATTGTAGCCACGAACACTACGATTTTGCGCGATGATCTTGAAACGGATAAAAACAAAATAGAGATGATAGGCAATGGGGGATTGAGTGGAAAGCCCTTATCTGCAAGATCGACCGAAGTGATCCGTTATATACATTTGAAATCGGGTGGAAAGATTCCGGTGATTGCCAGCGGTGGAATTATGACTGCTGAAGATGCCATAGAAAAATTAAATGCAGGAGCAACACTTGTCCAACTGTATACCGGTTTTGTTTACGAAGGACCGGCACTCATTAAAGAAATTAATGAAAGGTTATTGAAAGATAGTTAATGCCTGTTTGTATTTATTTGACCTCAATTAATTTAAATTCAATCAAGCAAAAGTCAACTAATGTTACACCAAATAGAGTTCTGCTGATTATGCCATATTCCTTCGTTAGAATGTGTAACAAAGTTAAATCTGCTATAAGACAACTGGATAAAATCCATACTATTTTTAAATAGTCTAAATGTGTTTTTTTATCCTTTTTAATGAATCTTATTAAATATACGATTCCAATGGTTGAGAGCGCGAATATGATCAAAGTGTCTGCTATTGAGAGATGAAGAATTTTCATCCATAAACCAATTAATAACATTGCGATACATACACATATTATTCTCCAATAAATGGTTTTTCTGATTGTACTATTTATAAACAGTAAATACAGTCCGATTACTATAAGTATATCCAGTGATAGTATAGAAATAAAATTGATTGTTTCATTATACTTAATGGTGTCATAAAGCAATGCGGTCAAAGTGAGTATTGATAGAATTAAAATTATCCTGATTAATATCTTATTTGTCATATTGCAATGTTGCTGTTTAAAGCGTATCCGAGATCTTATCCAGTAGATCATCTTTCTTTCTTCTCGATACTTCGATCTCTGCACCATTCACCATGATCACTTGTCCGCCATCGCCGCGAACATATCTTCGGATATGTTTCAGGTTAATAATATGCGATTGATGCACGCGCACAAAATCGTAATCTTCTAGTAACTCTTCAAAATATTTTAAAGGTTTTGAAGACATGATCATATCTCCGGAGATCAGGAATATTTTTGTATAGGAAGAGTCTGCATCTACATGTATGATCTCATCCAGCGATGCAAAATAAATTCCTTCGAGTGTGGAGATCGCCAATTGTTTTTTACCAAGCTCTTTATTGCCGATCTTTTGCTCGAGCAACTCGAACTGCCTGTTCTTTGTCTCTTCGGATTTCTTTACGGACAAGCGATGTACGGCGCGTACAAGTTCTTCGGGATCCACAGGTTTTAAAAGGTAATCGAGCGCACTGAAGCGAAATGCTTTCACTGCGTATTGGCTGTACGCAGTGGTAAAGATAACTTCAAACGGACATTGATAATCATAATGTGCTAAAAGATCAAACCCATTTTTCCCGGGCATTTCAACATCTAAAAAAACAACATCGGGTGATCCTTGCTCAACTACAGCGATAGCCGCGTCTACACTGTCACATTCCGCAACGACTCTTACTTGCGGACAGAATTTTTCTATCAGCTTCAGTAACGCAATGCGGTTGTTTTTTTCATCATCAACAATAATTGCTTTTATCTTATCCATAGTTTTAATTGTCTTGCAAATAATTGAGTCTAACTCATTTCCATTTCAATAACCACCTTTGTGCCTGTAGGTAAATGATTACTGTCATACAAATCTATGATTTCAACACGGTAATTGGTATCCCTTATTTTATGCAATGTTTCAAACA